>JANOVT010000352.1:0-14646 GCA_031417525.1 Flavobacteriales bacterium
CAAACTTTTTATTCATAGTATTTCAAATGGCCCAAGATCAACAGGGACAAAGCTTACAGAACAACTCAGCCTACTTTTTGTCTATTAGCCCCAAAAATCTTACTCCTACCCCGCCCAATTCTCCCGATCCAAACTCCGATAATGAATCGCCTCCGACAAATGCTCCGTCCGAATGTTTTCGCTTTTGTCCAAGTCCGCAATCGTTCGCGCCACTTTCAGAATACGATCATACGCACGTGCTGATAGTTTTAACCGATCCATCGCCGAGCGCAAGAGTTTGTTTCCAGCTTCATCAATGTCGCAAATTTCTTTGAGCGTTTTACTGTCCATCTGCGCATTGCAGTGAATGAACTTGCTTTTTTCATAACGCACCTCCTGTAAACGCCGCGCTTCAATCACCCGCTGACGAATCGGCGCACTGCCCTCTCCTACCCGTTTATCACTGAGTTTGTCGTAGGTCACCGGAGTCACTTCAATATGAATGTCGATGCGGTCGAGCAGCGGTCCGCTCACTTTATTTAAATATTTCTGTACGATGCCCGGGCCACAGACACAATCTTTTTCAGGGTGATTGAAGTATCCACAAGGGCATGGTTGCGTCGGGAATCAGTCATTTCCAGTTACGAGGCCGAAGACCACAGAATCCAGCATATCCAGAAACCCTGAAATCCCTTGGTGACCATATTCGGAAAGTCCGACTCGACAGGGCATTATCACAGCCAGAAGTTGCAAAACAAATTGGAGTGCAAACTGAGTCCATCACAAATTGGGAATTGGGACATTCAAAACCGCAAGTACATCACAATCCCAAAATTGAGCAGTACTTAGGATATTGGCCAGAAGAGCAAGCAACGACCTTAGGAGAAAGAATCGTGGCATATAGATCAAGAATGGGACTGAGGAGATCAGCTTTTGCCAAGATGATTGGGATTGATGAGGCGACGTTGTGGAAAATAGAAAGGAAACCTAATTACACTATGCACCAACTCACATACATGAACATACTTGCTTTCCTTCAGTAGTCATTCATTATCCAACAAATCTATTTGAAAGTCTTGATTGTGTTGGACTTTTCAGCAGAAAGAATATTGAAAGAAACAGAAATAAAGCAACCAAGAGCAAGCGTGGTGTTATAGTCGATTGCTTCTGTTTTAAAATAACTTGCTGAATCAGCATACTTGGCGCGGTTAATCCTGTCTACAGGCATGAGGGCTAATCCCCCGTTGATGCAAAGTTGATTCGTTTCGCCGAAGAGTAATGAGCCACCCAATAAATAAGCAGGCCTTGGAGTCTTGGCAATTTCGATTCCAACGCCAGTTGTGAACCCTATTCCAAAACCGCGACTTAACCTGGAGCTGATGCTTACAATGGCGCCAAGGCCGAGGGGTAAATTGGATCTTCCCGAAGAAACAAGATGATAGTAACTGGTATCAGTTACAACGCCATCACTATTTGGCTCAGCTTGCCATTCATATTTATCATTACGCAGTGATTTACTCAACCCGATGAACGGACCCACACCAAAAGAAACACTCCATTTTTTCTTTATGAATAACCCAAGATTCAATGAGTCGTTCGCAAGCGGCATGGTGGCAAGCGCCTTATTGTTCTCCTTCCGAGGACAAATTTTTAATCCAATATTCAGACGATCTCCATCTGGATAAAAAGTAGGTGATGTGTATTGATAGTGATCAGCAACACCATTGTTCACGAAGAGGACAAGCTTCATTAAATCCTCTTCTGAAAGCTTTAACACAAGAGTTGAAAGCTTTTCCATTTCGGATTTGACAGCATCATAATGTGATTTCACTGCCTGATGCGCTACTATTTCATTGGCTAGGCCATCGCAATTCAATTCTTCAATTTTTGCCTCTATCTTTGTTCGCGCCACTTGGTTTTTTTCCTTATCCAACTCCACTAGAAATAAATCTCGCCGCTTTAATTGAGATTTCAATTCTTCCTGAATTCTAAGAATTTCATTTTGGGCATTTGTCGATACTTCTAAGAGCTCGCCATCCACATGACCCTTCATTTCGTTCAGTTTTAATAGTTTTTCAGAAATACTTGCAAAACTCAACATCGAAAATGGGTTGCAACATTTACTTTTTTTAGTGCAGAATTGGAAATATTCAAGCTGCCCTTCTACCATTGCATTGTATGTCCTCATCCAACTTAACAGGGAGTCACGGAATTCCTCTAAATGCACCGGCTCTGCTAATTCAAAAATTTCTAGGCCCTGTAATGAGTCACTTTCAGGAGACAAAGCAGATTCTTGTGGGCCACTGCTTAATAATGCAATGAGACCATTGAGATAGCTTCCTTGCCCAAGAAATAGCTGCTTAAACAATTCTGGTGCCTCACTTGTGAAGTGAATGTCATCAATGGACAATTGAATGTCATAAATATATTTATTGACATTGGCAATCTTAAACTGCAGTGCTTCATTGTGGCTGATCTTGAATTGATCTATATCCTTTATTAATGTATATGCTCCTTCCACAAGCGTGTAAAACTGTTTACATTCGAAATCATACACGATCGTATACACGCTATCACATTCGAAACAATTTGTTACGCTGGGAATTTTAGATTTCACCTTTTTCTTTTCTTGTCCTAACATCATAAGACTGCTCAATAGCAGAAGTGTTAACAAAGAAAGTGTTCGTGTTTTCATGATAATATTGTTTTGGTTTGTAAGGGCCAAATATTTCATTAAACACATCTCAAGTACAAGAGTACATATTCTTGATTTTCGCAGGAGAATTACGGAAATTGAAATTGCGTAGAATTGCGGAATAGTGTGCGCAATCGTACGCAACTTTCAATTGTGAGTGAATCCTATGTCTTTGTTCTTCTGCGCATTACACTCATGTTGAGGTAAGAAGCGATAACCGAAATGAATGCATAGTAGTGCTGACTTTTCTACTTTCGTTGCAAAATTAATTCTTACCACAATGAAAACGAAGTATAAAAACATGGAGGCCTTCCTTGACTCAAGTTGCACCGATTTCAATGCAAACATTGCAATTGCTGCTAGGCATGCAATTACAGAAGCACAGTATGACGAATTAGTTAAAAAAAGATTTGGCTTCACAAATGTGCAACACAAAACGTATACTCCTCAAGACCTTGGAATTAGCCCCGCGGTAGATTGTAAGAAGTTTTGCATCTCATATTCTTCTGATTATTCTAATAGCAATTCAGACATCAAAATTAGTATTGAGCCATACCAGCAAGATAATCGTTACTCAGTTCAGTTATTTCTTGGTGTACTTCATTTGTTTAATGTGGATCGTTTCGAATTTACAAAAGGAGGTGATTGGGTGGATGAGCTCGTGATCTTTCGGGTAATCCACAACAACGTCATTGTATACCGAGGAGACATCTCAACAATTTTTCCTTACATGACGATGTAACAATTCCACTATGAGTATACTGCTTATTATCTCTATTCTTTCTCCACTCTTTCCGTTACTATATGGATGGAAAAATAGATTGTCATCGCTTTGGAACTACTCACTTGTTGGTCTTTTTATTGATGTCACAACATCATTCATTCGCCTGTCAACTCATGCCAACATTCAATGGGCAGGTAATCTTTTCATTGGTCTAGAACTGATTTTCATAGCATGGTACTATAGGCAACATGTATTTGCACATATTCGATTATACTGGCTCTTGATTGTGGTGGTCGAAGGTGCTTTCTTCATCGCCACAATTAACTCCTCTTTCTTTGAATTCAACACCGTTGGAGCAAGCTCATTTTGTCTCCTGTATATTGTGTTTGGTCTGTATGGTTATGTAAGTTTAATCAACCATAAAAAGTACTTATACATTGGAAAATCACATCTCTTTTGGTGCAACACTGGAATTTTTGTGTATGCCTCGTCAACGTGCCTCATTTTTCTATTTCGATACATCATACAAGAAAAAGACCCGGAGTTTTTTGGTAACTTGTGGCGGATTTTTTACCTCATCATCAATATTCAACGATACGTGTTGATTGGTGTAGGACTGAGAAAGCACATTAATCCATGAACCAAAATGGTCTTTTGTTAATTGGAATAGCCGCCATGTTGCTCATGGCATTAGGAATCGTATTGTTCGTTGTGCAGTATCAACGAAGGGTCATTCGTCATGAACATGAATTGAAGTTTGTTAACTTTCAAAAACAGGTTGAAATATTACGAGCTTCTATTAAAAGCGAAGAAGATGAACGTACAAGAATTGCACACGAATTACATGATGATGTTGGTGCAACACTGGCCACGGCACAGTTATTCATTCATCGAGCCCTAAGTAGTCAATCGGTAAGAGAAGAATTAGCCCAATCACGTCAACTGATTGATGATAGCCTTGAGAAAATTCGTATCCTCAGTCACAAACTACAACCCTCAATTCTTGTTACACTCGGACTCTCCTCAGCCCTGCAGGCGCATTTCGACACAATAAATCGTGCTTCTGTTCTGAATGTATCCTTTCAATGTGAAAATAGCCCATATCGACAAGATAGTTTTATTGAACTCAATATCTACAGAATCACTCAAGAAATACTGACTAACATTTTGAAATATGCACAAGCAACTATATGCCAGGTACGCTTGCATATTAATGAGTCGGTTATTTCCTTGGATATTCGTCATAATGGTGATGGACTGACAGATGAAACGTACAACCGCTTCTTACTCGTAAAACACGGCATTGGTCTCAAGAACATTAACAATAGAATTACTATCATTCAGGGAACATTATCCTTTCAAAAAAGCGACGACGGTTGGTATGGAATTACCATTCAATCTAATCCAAAACCAATCCACTCAAAACATGCGACCAATTAGGATCGGAATCGTTGATGATCATGAAGTCTTCAGAACAGGGCTCAAGCTCATTTTGTCAGATGACGATCACATTGAATTCGCGTTTGAAGCGTCAAATGGACAATCAATGCTCGACGTTGTTGTGCAATCGAATGTGGATGTTGTTCTGCTTGATCTCAAAATGCCCGTCATGGATGGTTTTGAAGCGTCCATACGATTACATGAATTATGTCCAAATGTAAAAATACTTATTCTCTCAATGTTCGAGGAAGAACAATACATAATTCATTTGATGGAATCTGGAGCAAATGGATACCTTCTAAAAAATGCAAGCCCCTCTGAAATACTTGCTGCAATTCACTGTGTCCATGAAAGTAACTACTACTTCAATGATCAAGTGAGTTCCGCACTTCTACGAAACCTTGTCAACAAAAAAATGACCAACCCATTGTTCTCCAATTCTAAGACTTTGAATGAACGAGAACTACAAATTCTTCAATTTGTTTGTCAAGAATTAACTGCTCAAGAAATTGCCGAAAAGGTCTTTTTAAGTCCCCGAACGATAGAGGGAATAAAGTCAAGTATGATGGAAAAGATCGGTGTTCGAAATGTCGCCGGATTAGTAATCTACGCGTTTAAGAATGGTCTTGTTAAGTAGCAAGCATTCTTAAAGAATAACTTATTAAGATTTAGTGTTCAATACTGTATAAGCAATCCATTGCATTAATATATTGCGTTCCCAATCCTTAACTATATGAACCTTTTGACGGCTCAGGTAACGTGCTTTTTAGTCTTCAATGCTTTTATCGCTCAACATGGCGCAGAAAAATGACAGTGTAAAATTCAATCCACGTCGCTACTCATATAATGAAAGGACGCAACTGGAATTGGAACTCCGTGATCGCTTTCAAGAGGTCAAACTACGATGTGCCCAAATAGAAAATAGACATGAGTTTAAGTTTGCGTTTAGCTATTTATCAAAATCAATTATTGATCATTGTCGAATAGAAGAAGTTCTCAAGATAGAGCCAGAAAAGTTTTACAAAGAATATCTTGGGAACGGATTACTTCTTGAGGCGCAGCGAGCGCACAAGTCACGTTTTGATAGAGTAGTCTTATCTCTTCTTCGTCACGAGAATGTCTTTGCACCGCCATGGGAAGACATATATCAGAACACGTTTACTATCACTTATAAAGATCGCTTTGATAACACGCAGACGCATAGCATTCTTAGAAAATGCAGCATAGTCCTGACAAAATCAAAAGTAGAAAAAACGACTGATGTGATTGGTCAAATTGAAACGTGGTCTATAAATGGTGCCATAAAACCGTTTATTGTCTATGATCTCATTTGCTCAGATGCTGAAAGTCGGAAGACAGCAATAATCGCTTTCATTGATAAAAACAAACAATATCTTTTTGGCACTGCACGACCGATACCACCTGGAAGTGAATTGTTATTACTGCTATTAAATGAGGGCTACACCTATGCTCAGTGTGATGCACACCTAGAGTTCAAAAAATACGGCAGATCTGCTCGTTCCATTTCTGATTTGTTATTTGAGCGCTTGCCTAAACATGCTGGCATTGATGTATCAAAAATTCCTGGGGGCGAAAAAGAAAAATATATTCGAGCAACAATTGAATCAGCAAAAATACTTGGGCTTCTCACTGAAGCACACTTTCAAATCTAATAAAAAAGCGGGAATTTTTTCGTAGGCGCAAACATACGGATTTCTTGAATACGTGCAACGCCATGTGTAAAACTTGCGTAGCATTATGCGTAATTCTTTTACTCTCAAGGCTTGCAAAATCGGCTTTTTATCCCTATATCTTTGGAGAGCATTGAATGCGCGTATTGGGTTTATAGCCCTTTTTAAATGAACTTACATGTCGCAAGTGTGCGACAGCCAATAGATCAAACCAATTCAAAACTCAAAGCCATGAGCACATTTCCTCCAATCGAAAATTTACTTCCAATCCATCCAAAGGAACTCTGTAGCCGGGTCGTTCTTACTTCAAGGGTTTGCCGTTATTCCGACATACAGAAGGAGTACAGCAAGATGCTCAATTTGATACAAAACGATTAGCCATATGAAATACTCAAACATCTAAAATAATAACAAATGAAAACAATTAATGATCCCTCCAGCAATGGACAAGGGTATGCGCTTCACACAAATGTTGAGGACGATGATATCCTATTCGCCGAGTTGTTCGCCATCGCCATCGCCCGATTACAAGTAAGTGTTGCTGAAATCGCTCTATGGACATCAATGCACAGATCCTTTCTTTATAAGATATTGCGAGGCGAAACCTTGCCGTCACCGAAAGCGTTGTGTCGGCTTACCTTTTTCATGGGAATGAGTGCTGAAGACGCCTTCATTTCAGTTACCCCAATATCGGCGATAATTTCTGGAGAAAAGGATAAGATGGATATGCTTCAGTTGAAATTGAAATTACGTAAGAAGCTCGAATCACTTGAAAAACTTACTCCAAAAGATAGGATCAATTTTGTCGCAATGGCTCGACGAGTGCAGCAAGAAAAAGCAATAAGAATAAAATAAAAATATCAAATGAAACAAATAGGACATCCGCCATAAAATAAAGCCGCCTTTGTAAGACGGCTTCATAAAAAAATTGTTGTAAGAAATTCTCGTCGCCAAACTAGAATAATTGAACTCGAAATCTTGAATACCATTCTTGAGTATACATCACGAATTGCACCTCAAAACGAATCCAACCGCTCTTACAATTTGCAGTAAAAATATTGAATTAAGTCAAATATTCCACCACTATGTAAATGTATCTAAAAAATCGATAAAAGTCAATTAATTGTCGACTAACTTGTGTTTAACGCCTCAATTACCTATACAAATGAAAAAAATCTCCATATATGGTTCGATGTGCCTACTCATTGTGATTACAGGTCTCGAAATCCTTTTGTTGTGGCTAAAATTATCCAGCATTTTATTGCTTATTGCAATCACTTGTTATATCACTGGAACCTTCTTTCATCTCTTTCAAAAAGTAATGCTTATTGATAAAACTCGAAACAGACTCATTACTGCTTCAGTTTTTTTCATCATTAACATACCGAGCTACACTCAGGTGCTACTTGTATCGCCAAATCAAAGCGCTTCTATACTTGAGGCTGATAACGAAAAGACTGAATTAACGGATCAAACAGAAGTGAATTCTAGCACGACCGTTCTTAAATCTTCATCATTGGTGGTTCGTATAACTGAGACGAGTATTCTAATAGTAGGAAGCGTACTTCTCTTCCTGTTTGGGCTTATGCTAGCTGACTATCTGGGTCAAGATTGGCATGAAAAAACGGGAAACTAAGCGAGAGCATTAAAAAAATTGATAACAAAAAGAACAACGACCATTGTGACACGGAAGTAATATATGCACGATACGTCTAATTGTACTTCACTTTCACCCTATACCCTCGTATTCTCATTTCCTTTGGTTCTGAAACGGGAGTATTCCTCATTAGCCATTCTGATAATTCTGATGAGGATAGAAAGTGCACTCGCGATAGGTCAGCCGAATCAAGTTTTGATTTCACATACTTCACTTTCTCCACACCATTCGATATAAACAGCACCGAGGAACAACCATGTGAAAGACATTTCTGAATATTCTTCACCTCATATTCCTTCGTATTTGTGACAGACACCTCAACACCAACAACAACCTGATCAAATTGTAAAAGCACATCTATACGCCCGCCAACAATTGACACTTCCCGCTGTGCCTTCCAGCCAAAAGATTGAGCAATAGAGACCACGTGTGATTTGATGTATTCATGTTCACGTTGCTCTTTCTTTTCTTGTTCGTGACCTAGAAATTCTTGCTTTGTCTTTTCAAAATCAGAAACAGATTCTTCAGTCACTTGAATAACCGGAGTGGGTTCTTCAATTTCTTGAATCGGTTGTTGTACTTCAATACTTTTCTGTGATGCCGGTTCTTCCTTTTTGGTCACTGGTGGATTGGTGAACAACGCCACATAAGTTGCCTCTATCTTCTCCACACTTGCACCGTATTGCACACCAGTCCTGCGCAGTGTTTCATTCAGTCGCTGTTCATTTCTTTGATCCACAATGTGCAACATTTCAGTCCTCATGTTGAAATCTGCCTTGGTAGAGCCAACACGCGTAATGGCACAACCAATAGGGAGTTCTGTGAAGTCAGACGATGTGAAATGTGCAAAGCCTCTTTCAAGCATTTGTGCATCGGATGTGCCTAATCGGAAACAGACTTGTATGTGCGCATTCGCCAATAGTGTTGTCGAAAGTTCACGATCCGAATTCACTTGCTCAACATTCTGATGTGCCAGTATTAGACCAAGGCCATACTTGCGCGCACCAGTGAGCATACCTGTTAAACTCTTTGTTTTGAAATGATGAAACTCATCGATGTATACATAGAAAGGGGAACGCTCGGATGATTGCCTTGATTGACGCGCAAGCGCTGCTTGATAAAGTTTGGTGATGAAAAGGCTACCGAGTAAATGCGCGTTGGATTCTCCAATAGCACCATGTGAGAGTTTAAGCAAGAGTATCTTCTTTTCTGAAATGATAGAACCAAAATCAAGGCCATCATGATGTGCCATCATTGCGCGCAAAATGCGTGGTCGAAGAAAGCTATCGAGCCTTGTCAGTATCGACGTGATTGCCCGCTTGTGTACACCATCAAACTCATGTTCCCAGAAATTCCGAGTCATGTAGTCAGAAACATCGACAATGCATTTTTTCCGGAATCCATCATCACTGAGAAATCGACGCAGTTCTAACAGTGTTCCACCTTGGGGACGATCCAGAAACACAGCAATTGCATGTGCAAGCACTTGCTCCATTTGATCGCCCCAGGTGGAAGATTGGCCTCGGATGATTGATAACAAATCTTCTCCGAGGAATAGCTTTTCGGCTTCGGTTGATGCCCGAAGGAGATTAAGCCCTATCGCATACTCCTGATATCCCGGATCAACCAACACCACATCGGCAATTCGTGATTCAGGAATACGCAATAAGATGTCATCTATGAGATCGCCATGCGGATCACACACGCAGACTCCGTTGCCAAGTTCAATATCGCACAGTGCAAGTGTCGTCAAGAAGGTTGATTTTCCAACACCGGTGGCTCCAATCACATGCATGTGGCGAAGTCGATCGGTGTCATTCAGAAAAACAATATTCGCAATTCCTGCATGCTCATTCGTTCCAATTGCATAACGACCATGATGCAATTCTTTGGGGGCTAGGTGGGTTGTGATTGGTGATGAGAAAAATGCATTCAGTCCGGGGTCATTGCTCGGCAGGTGCGCCAGTGAGTGGAGTTCACTCACATTCAAAATCATTCCCGTCCGCATTGATTGCCGAAGCACTACACACGCAATATGATCCTCAACATCGATTCCACTGTTGGAAAGGGGAATGAGTGCATTACCATCACTCCGTTCGAATGAACGAATAAATCCTTTGCATGCATCAAACAATTGAGTGCTCCGCTCCTTTGTTTGACCTGCACTCACTAATCGCAAATTCACCGCATACAGAGCTTCACGCGCCTTCTCTTGCGCGAGTGGTGCCAACTCAGGTGCGTCCAAAAAGAATGATTGACCATTCGGAAGTACCACGGCATCAAGCATTGCTTTTGACCACGAGTGCAGTACGCCTTTAAATGAGCATTGAAGAAGAATTCCCTCATCAGGATAAAGTGATCGTGCCGCACTGTATATCGGAAGCAGTGGGTCAAGCGACTTTGCATCAAAGACACGAAGCGGTGTCATGAATTCATTCGCCAGTCCGAAATCAACTATGGCTGCTTCGTCACCAAAATCAAACGGAAGCAGGGCAACTTCATGCATGCGAATGCTGGGCAAGTATGTTGCGATGAGATTCTGGACATACAACACATCAGGTTCATAGAGCACAATCTGTATTGCAACCTTTTCATATGTGGCGCAGAGTTCAAAGGTGACAGGAAACTGCGAACTTCCAAGTATTGTGAGAAGTTGCTTTTCACGATTGCGATCTATGACTTCACCATCGTGGAATGCGAATTGAAACACACGTGGTGGTGATGGTGCTTCAAATTGAAACGCTTCCTCATCGAGCACTTTCTCTTCGATTTTCTTTTGAGAAGTGAATAATTTCTGAAGGGTTGTGCCAAGCGTCACCCGACCTGAGTCGTATACGTCCGGCACAGACTCTGGAGGAATGAATGGCGCATATGCTGGTTCACTATCAACCGGCACAGAAAACACCGACCATCCGCGACCGCGACGTTCCCATTCATAGAAGGCATTAGTGACAATGTCTGATTGTGCCATCAGCGACGATCAAAGACATTCTTCAAAACGGGTCGCAGTTCTTCCTTCGAATATTCACGCGAAATCCGACCATCGGTCACTTCATTCATAACGTCTTTAAACGCTTCATGCACCATGGTGTTGAACATACTGAATGAATCAATTTTGTAAAAAGTCATTTTCCAAAAGGTGCGTTCCAGTATTGGCCCAAGCACTGGAATATGTGTGAGTATCCATCTGGTCAGCGTTATGCGTTCAAGAGTCCAGAGCGAGAAAAAAAAGTCGGTGCCAAATGGTGCAGCGCACACGTAGCTCACCACACCCTTCCGCTCTATCATAAAATACTTTCGTTTTGCAAATGGATTGGTTCCTTCTGGTTTTGATACGGTAATCATAGCACCCACTCCGGGAATCTGCTGATTGATAATCTTGTTGGATAATTTTTCATACACCAAAGCACAATCCACATTAAAATCCTTCACCGCAACAATGAAGTGACCAGGTGCATTCGTTGACTTATTGACTCGGACGAATGAAAGAAGAATAAATAGAAACGTGAGAGAATACACAAGTGGCAGAAAGAAATGACCTCCACCACGCAGGAGTATGAAATCAATCATGGTTATTGAGTTTAATGAATGAATTTAGTGATCCAAATATATACATATTTATTTATGGAGACACAATGTAAAACCCCTCTGTCGATAAGGGGTTTTACTCACATTATGTTATTCTACACTAGGTTCATCCTCTGTATTGTCGAAGATAAAGAGGGTAACATCGGGTTGATGGAAGAGTGTTAAGTATCGACCACCATTCGGTGTCTCCTTGATGTATCCCACACGATACCATTTCTTTTTTTGTTCGCCATTTTCCTCATATTCTTTAACCGAGCAAACGTTATAGTACTTCATGCGTCAGTTGGCTCTTAATTGACAACGGCACACACTGCATAAGTCATCGACCAATACAAAAAAAGCCCTGGAGCTTCTTTTGTGGACTCAGACAAAAACAATGTGTGGACGTTATGCGTGAATTGATGAGAATGTAATGGAACTGCGAATGTGTTTTGAGAAACTATTTTATGGAAACGGAGATGCGGAAAGTTTTTGTTTGTGTGTATGCCTCGAAAACATTTTCTCATATCATGAATATAAAGGCAACCTGTGGAGAACTCTGCAATTCCCACTCTACCGTCATTCTCCTTCAGATATTTTGATTTTTGCATCACTCACCTTATAATACTCTGAGAGGGTTACTTAAAGTCAAAACAATCTTGGAATTACTCTAGTCGACGATTAGATTCATATTTTACCTGTTTTAGTCATGATAAACCACGACCTGATTAAACAATATCAGGAATTGTATCGTGAGCAATTTCAAATGGAGATCAATGAAATCTATGCAGAAGCAGAAATCCTCCGAATAATTGGATTATTCAAACTCATTGGATTCAATCCACAAGATTACATAAACCATAAAAAGGAATCAGGAATAATTACAGATTCGATTCGGTCGAAAAATAATCATTCAATGAAGTCAACAATTAATCCACATTCTACACATGCATCCAACAGCCAATAAATACATACTGTATGTAAGAAAATCTTCAGAAGCAGAAGATCGTCAAGTAGCGTCTGCAGGTGATCAGGTCGCTGAACTTGTTCCGCTTGCAAAGCGCCTCGGTCTTAACATTGTCGAAATAATAGAAGAAGCAAAATCAGCGAAATCACCGGGACGAGATAAGTTTAATGAAATGGTTCGCCGTATAAATTCCGGCGAAATTGACGGTATCATCTGCTGGAAGATTAATCGTCTCGCCCGCAACTCAATCGATGGCGGTCAAATTATTTACCTTTTACAAGAAGGGAAGATCAAGCATATTCAATGCTACAACAACTCGCATTATCCGACTGACAATCTCGTTCCGCTGTATGTTGAATTCGGTGTTGCAAATCAATTCATCAAGGATCAAAGTATGGATGTGAAACGAGGTATGCGCAGAAAGGCAGCACGTGGTTGGTGGCCTACACTCTTGCCCCCTGGTTATGTGCACATCAAGCAGAATAAATATGATGGCACAAAAGAAGGAATCACAATCAGTGAGGAAAACAAGAAAAAACTCAAATCACTGTGGCGTATAATTTTAAAAGGAAATCGATCAATAAAAGCAGTGCATCTACATGCGAAGTTGCTCGATATGCGCACACATAAAGGTTCGCCAATTAGTTACTCTACGCTGTATGCAATGCTCAGCAACGAATTCTATTGCGGATATTACCATTGGAATAATGAGCAAGGAATTCGAGAGCGAATAAAAGGGAAGCATGATCCAGTAATTACAGAAAACGAATTTAAGCAGGTGCAAGAAATTCTTGCGGATAAAAAGAAACCCATTCGTAACAAAACAAGGCTGGAATTTGATTTCAATGGAATGATTCGTTGTGGCGCTTGCGAACGTGCTATTGTTGGTCAGCGTAAAGTCCAATACTGGTGTGCCTATTGTAAAATAAAGTACTCAGGAACTACAAGTACACGCTGTCCAGAATGCGACATAGCGCTTTCTCAACAACCGAAACGTAAAGCATACAAAGTAACATACTATGGTTGTGCTGGAAGAAAATATGGCTGCAAGAGTAAGTTCTTGGAAGAATCACAACTCAAAATGCAGTTATTGACGTTGCTTTCAAGGATAGAGTTAACACATGAATTTATTTTATTCTATGCACTCGCAATGCAAAATATTGAATCAAATGACGAAATTGCTCAAGCCTCGTTAGAGTCGCAACTCAAGAAACGCATTCAGGAATTGGAGAACCGCAAAAGCAATTATGCAATAATGCGTGCAGACAACGAAATACAAAATAACGAGTACCAAGAGTTCCGGCGGAAGGTAGAAAAAGATCTTGATGAAGTTCAGTATCAGTTTAGTCTGATAAGAGATTCACATGAGGTCGACAATGAGCTTAAGAAAATGAGCCGAATCGCATCGAAGTGCATTGAAATCACCCGTGGAAAGAGCAATGAGGCTCGCAGATCACTTTTTCATGAGATCGGGTCGAACCCTACATTGATCGATAAAAAGCTTGATTTATCAATACCTAAGCCGTTTATTTCGCTAAAGAATTGCGAAGAGGTTTACTATCGGAATAAAGATGGAGTCGAACTTTCGGATATGTTGAATTATAAGGGTGATTCTATTGAATCGCACTACCTAAACCATCAATTTTCTGAACTGTGCGCCGCTCTGAAGCAAACTCGCACCGTTTTCCTGTCTCACTCTCAGGATACCATAGTTCAAAAACTAATCAAAAAACGTATCGTAAAGAGGTTTGAAGATGATTCCGGGCAACGTAGTGCTGGTGAGCAGTGATGGCGATTACGCGAGTTTGGTAAAATTCCTTATGAGTAAAAATAAATTTCTATCAATACTCTCTCCAGCAGTTGAAGAACGATGCTCGGTATTACTCAAAAGAACTGACACCGCAATCGTTTACATCAATGACAAGA
>JANOVT010000353.1:0-62361 GCA_031417525.1 Flavobacteriales bacterium
AACTCCTGCTTCCTCCAGAGCCCTGATATTTCCGTAAAACTTTCAGGTTCTATCCGAAAGCTGTGATGTCAATTCTGAAACAGTCAACAATTTCTTCGTTTGCAGTTGGGTGATGATAGCTCTCAGTTTGGAAATACTTCAGGTGTCTTTGTCCTTCATTCGCCAAAAGTATTCGAACTGATTTTTCAAGGCTAGCTCAATTGAAATAGAACATGACTCCACGCGATCCTACTTCAAAAATTCACCATCAACAATGAGCAATTTTACAACTCCTTCCGTCCTCGAGCGATGCGAACTCAGATTGTCGGAGACAACATACATTCCGCCTTTCGCAAGTTTAATTTCCTCGCCGGTACTTAATTCACTCACGAATTCTCCTTCGAGGCAATAAACAATATGTCCCTTTTGACACCAATGATCTGCCTTGTATCCCGCAGAATATTCCACCAGCCGAATGCGTAGTCCATCTAATTGCACCGTCCGCCAATATGCCATTCCCGATTCTCCCCGGTGTTCAACTTTTTCGATGGTTGTCCAATCAATACTATGGAAAGTAATATTGTTCATGATGTCAGAAATTTCGATTTGAATATTCTAAGAGTATAGCAGTTGCAAGATTTTACTATTTGACCTCAACATTACACACTTGCTCAGATGACTTCCATCATTATTCATGATCGTTGAGTATCAACAGAACTAAAGTTGAAAATCTCACACAATATTTTATTTGTGTTTCAACGACGTCTCAATCATTTCTTTCAATATTTTCAGATCGATATCCGCCAGTTTGTTGATGTAAAGACAACCAACCCCTGTTTTGTGTTTGCCAAGTTTTTCAAGTGCTTCAGCGTGTTCCTGAATGCCCACGCTCAAGTATAAAGAAAGATTGGCTTTGCGCGGAGAGAAACCGATTTTAAGCCAATCTACTTCCCTGCCCGTTGTAGGACTTTTGTATCGCTTATTTCCAAAACCAATGATTGAACTGCTCCACAACACGGGCTCGTCACCAGTAGCCTTTTTCATCATCTCCAACAACACAAAACTGTCTTTTCGCTTCTGCTCATCGGCCACCGCAAGTATAAAATCTTCCACACTTGCTTTAGTCGGTTTCGTTTTAATGACGGCTAGTTTTGATTTTTTTTCGGTCATGTTACTCCTATTTGTTCAGCAAAAGAACAAAATAAAGACTACAAACTGGCGATACACATTTGACTAGAACATTTCAGCTCTTGTTGACACGTTTAGAAAAGTCATTTCGAATTGGATTTATAGACTCGCATTTCACACTTCACCGCAACTCCCAACCAACCCTTATACATCAATTGCACCGCTTCAAAACAAAATGAAACTTCTCAGAAAGAAACAACAACTGACAACAAAACTCGGACAATTGAAGATTAATAAAGATAATTCTGATCCCCGAGATTCCCGCGTCTCTGAATCTTCAAATCCTGCAGAAGCGCAGACTTGATGTTAAGCTGGAACATGTAGCTTTTACGTTGTCCGAATGGAACATAACTCGCAGAAAATTCCCAACAGTGCAAGTCCCAGTGAAGTCCAAGATTAGTAGTGGTAAAATCACGCGCACCAAAGTCTTTGAATTGAAGTGTCTGGTATTTCGGATCACTCATGTCATAACCGCTATTAAAACTGATTGCCCAATATTTGAATAAGGTAAAGTCACCATTGAAAGTCGCAGCCTGTGTGATCTTTATTGTGTCACGCTGAGTGCTGCTGTCAAAAACTTTTGAGAATCGAAGATTGTAATTCAGATTCAGTGTCCACGGAATACTGAAGTCGATCATTTCATTTTTATTTTTTTCTACCAATGCGTCTTCCTCCGGTGTGAGTTTGTTATCCGCACGTGCAATGTCTTTTTTGTTTTTGCTTTGCAATCTGAAGCCAAGGGCAAGGTTGGTTCCTTCCATACGCATAAATTGTTGCTGCGATTTAATCAAAAATTTATTGACTTCGCGGCCGAGGGTATCGCGATCATAAAAACTATAAGTCGAATTGTAGTTCAGCGAAATATTTTTAGCGATGGTGGTGAATGCGCTCATACTGAGATTACTCAAGTTTAATGAGTCCGCCATCAAATTATAACTCAATGATTTTTTCCAGCTATCAATCAATTTGAGTTTGTTATAGGTGAGCTTAGTCGCCGTTTTATCCTTGATCTTCGCTTCAAAGTTGTTAGTCGAACTCCAGTTCACGTTCAATTGTTCTTCTGAGTTGGATGGCCGGAATGCGGCAACATCAAACGGACTGTAGCCAATGAATTCTCCGGTCTGAGAGAACATATTGACGTTGTAGTTGCTATAAGGAGAATAACTCGCACCAACATTCCACTGAATCATATGACGAACCGCTTTGATCATTCGTCCATTTCCAAAATTGAAAGTGCCATACAAACGTGAGTTGAAATTACCGGAAAGATTCCAGTTCATCGCTTGACGAAAACCGAAGAGTGTATCTGTTGTCAGTTGCTGAAGATCTTCATTAAAATTTTTCTCTACGTATTTGAAAGTGTTGACCAAAGAACCTCCTAGTGTTCCGGTCATCGTGCCGATTCTTCCTACTTTCAGCGACGATGAAGCCTGACCATCCAGTCGTAACCCATTCGTGCTTTTTCGATTCAACGTATTGATTTGATTGAACGCAAACAATCTTTCATTTTCACTTACCGAATTGGTGAAATCAGCAGAAGCCGTTACACCAATATTATCAAGTGTTTGTTTTAAAGCGGGTTTGTTCTTTGCAAATCGCCCAAGTGTGATACGCGACATATTCAAATTGACAGAAGGCAATGTCAACTGAATATTTTTAGATTGAGTGTTTTGAGTGTGCCCGGCAGTGACGCCCATATTGAAAGGTGTATCCGGCCAGCGTTTGGTCCATTGCACTCGTGAACTAAACGTACTGCTCAAAAAGTTTTGTTGTGAAGTATTGAGGTTGTTTCGAAAATTATTCAAACTCCCGAGATTCACATTGGAGGAAAACGTAGAGTTCGGACGCGATTTCGGATCTTGAGAATGTGTCCACTGGACATTGAAGTTGACTGACTTCGTATAGGTTGGCAGCTCAACAAATCCTTCCTTGTTCACTGTTCGTGAAATATTAAAATTGCCGTTGTACTTGTAAAGCTTTTTGTAGTTCGTAATATTTCTGGCCGACCACGATCCGCGAGAATACAAATCGAACAACAAACGCACATCAGCGTGCTGGCCTAGTGGAACATAATATCCCAAATTCTGAATAAAATATCCCTTCTGATCTCCGTTGCCATAACCAGGCAATAAAATTCCTTGTGTGCTTTCTTTTTTATTGGGGAAAAAACCAAAAGGTAACGCCAGCGGTGTAGGAATTTTTCTGAATTTGAGATAAAAAGGACCGGATACCACCTTGTCATTCGGCACAACCATGGCTTTGCTCAACTGAAAATGATAATGTGGATTTTCTTTGTCGCAGGTCGTGAGCTTCCCCATTCCAACCGAAACCCAATTATTCGCAGCTTTTTTAGACACCGTTGAAAGCAAGTGCGCATCACCCTCCTGGGTTCGCACCCCATAGCTAATTCCACGTTTCGTTTTAAAATTATAGGCCAGAGAATCTTCTTTGAATTCAGTGTCACTTTCTTTGAATACCGCTCTGTCTGTAACTGTGCCAGTGCTGTCGCGCTTGCCGACGGCTTTAGCCGTAAATTCCGTGAAAGAAAATTCGATATAATCAGCGTGCACTTCCATGTCGCCATATTTCACCCAAGCTTCACCATAGAGGTGAATTCGTTCGTTGGCAACATCCACGACAGTGCTGTCCTTGCCGAAATAGTCGATGGGGTTATCGAGTCCGAGGTCATCTTCAGAAACAATAGAATCGGTAGTTGCCACGTTCAGAGAATCGGAGTTCTGGCCGGCTGTTTGTTTAGCCATTATCAACACCAGACAGGTGAAAAGAGTAAGAATCCTGCACAACTCCACGTACGATGAAAAATATTTTTGTGACTTGTGATAAATCTGGCTTCAAAGCTATGAATAAGGAAACAAGCAAACCCGAAAATCCCATATCAGATAGCAGGCGCAGTAAACGCCTGATTTTCGCTTTTCTTGTATCAGGCCTCATGTTTATGGCTGCCACTTTACCTGAAACCGCTGATCAGACTGTGTTTACGGTCGTTCTGGACGCCGGCCACGGGGGTTCAGATCCCGGGAATCTGGGTACAGGCAGGTTGAAAAAAACAGAAAAAGACATCTCTCTGGATGTCACTTTAAAAGTCGGACAATACATAGCCGAGAATTTTCCGGACGTCAAAGTGGTGTACACACGCAAAGGCGACACCTTTCCGACGTTGAATAAACGCGTGGAAATTGCCAACGATGCAGTTGCGGATCTTTTCATTTCCATTCATTGCAATGCGAATGAGAATAAAGCGGCTTCCGGATCAGAAACCTTTGTGATGGGGTTGCACAAATCAGAAGAAAGTCTGAAAACGGCGATGCGTGAGAATGCATCCATTTTTCTGGAGAAAGATCATGAAAAAACATACGCCGGATTCGATCCGAATAATCCGGACACCTACATCATCCTGAGTATGCGTGAAAACGCTTACCTGGATCAAAGTATTGGTCTGGCAAAAAGTGTTCAGGATCAATTCCGCACCCGTGTAGGTCGCAAGGACCGAGGAGTAAAACAGGCGGGATATTATGTCATCAGTTTTACGAATATGCCCAGTGTGTTGGTTGAAATGGGCTTCCTCACCAATGCCGAAGAAGAGGATTTTTTGCACTCTGAAGATGGGAAGACCTATATCGCTTCTGCGATTTATCGAGCGTTTAAAGAATTCAAAGAAAAAGATGACATCAAACGCGGCTTGAAAGCACGGGCGCAAAATGAAGCCGTGGAGGAAATGAAAACGCCAGTGGTTCCGGAAGTCATTCCAGTTGAAACACCACCTGTTGCATCAAACAAAGAAGGCATTGTCTGGAAAGATATTCCGAAAGGCATACGATACCAGGTACAAATACTATCTTCGCCCAAACCGCTGGATAAAAAATCCGCGCAATTCCGGGGAATTGAAAGAGCCGATGAATTCAAGCAAAATGGCGTTTACAAATACCTGGCAGGAAGCACCAACAGCTACAAAGAGGCAAAACAAATGCAGGAAAAATTGCGTGACATGGGATTCAAAGATGCGTTTCTGATCGCATTTGAAAACGGTGAGCGGATAGACCTGAGCAAAGCCATCGCACAAACCACAGACTAAATGAAGATCAGCAGAGAATTTCTTATTGGTGTATTAGTGATTGTGGCGATAGCGCTTCTTTATCTTGGTCTGAACTACCTCAAAGGCATCAATCTTTTTTTGAAACAACAGAAGTATTATGCGGTGTATGAAAATGCTGCAGGCCTCACTGCTTCGAATCCTGTAATTCTCAATGGATTTAAGATTGGCATTGTGGCCGATGTACACATGCATGAAAATGGTAATGGTACCATCGTGGCAGAGGTTGTCCTCAACGATAGCAAATTGAAAATTCCTTCAGATACCAAACTTGAAATTTTTGATGCAGACTTATTCGGAGGTAAAGCGATCCAGATCGTTTTAGGCACGAGCACCATTCTCGCTGAAAATAAAGACACACTTGCATCCGGCATTTCACTTGGTCTAACAGAAACGATCAAACAGGAAATCGAACCATTGAAACAAAAAACATCGCAGCTTTTTCTAGGCATTGATTCAGTGATCACAAACCTCAACAGTGTATTGGGTGGTGCACAAACAGAAAATCTTGCAGCCATTTTCAGCGATCTGAAAACAACGATGCACAATCTGGAAGAAACTTCAACCAGATTAAACAGTGTATTGAGTGACAACACCTCAAGTCTCGAAGCTATTTTCGACAATGTAGAATCAATCAGTGAAAATCTGAAAAACAATAACGAAACATTGACAGCAGCCATCAAAAACGCAGCGTTGATTACTGACTCACTCGCAAAATTGAATCTTTCTGCAACACTTAAAAAAGTGGATAATGCATTGATCGGATTCAATGAGCTTGTCGCTGAAGTGAAAGAAGGAGATGGCACACTTGGCAAACTCATCAAAACAGACTCGCTCCATACAGAACTCGTGAGTGCTTCTCATAGTCTGGATCTTCTATTGAATGACATGCGTGTTCATCCAAAACGCTACCTCAGTTTTTCACTGATCAACCGTGACAAAGAAGAACAAGAATTTTCTAAGAAAGAACTCGAACAAATGCGAGACGAGATTGATAAAGCAATTCTGAAGAAGAATTGATTTCCATTGTCAATTCAAATTTATGACGACCAATTGATGTGGGCTATAATGAATAATTGATAATTGAAAATTGACAATTACTCAAAGATCTCCTCAACGCTCATCGGCCTTTCTTCCTTCCGCCACAAAAAGTTTTCCAATTTAAAAACACTTTTATCCGACATACTCATTGGTGTGAAAACAGAATTTGTTTCTGTTTCCATTCGGATTTTGGTGAGCTGATTGTCTTTTACGCGAATGTGTATGTTTGAACATTCACCTTTATTGATTCCCATGGCCACCGGCTTTTTATCCTTGTCATCTGTCGGGAAATAAATGATCTGTCCATTGCCTTCCACATATACTTCCGTGAGATCATTATCGACAAATTTTCCATTCATCCGCCGACCTTTGATTTGATTGTATTTGCCGGTGCCGACAATGCTATCGCCTTTTGCTTCCGCATCAGAAATAATAAACGCGTTGCCGACAACCACCAGGGCATTCAATTTTCCATTGGCATTTTGTAATGAAATACTATCGCCTGTAATTTGATTTTGCTCACTCCATAAAACAGGAGCATAAAACATTCGCAACGTAGAATCCACTTCAGAGTAAACCAGAGAATCGCATTTACCCTGAAGGTCCGACTTAAATAGTTTCACATGATGAAATGCATAAACAACATCCTTACCGCTTGTATCCGCATAAGACTTCAAGGTATCCGCATGCATGAATAAAGAATCCTGATCAAACATTTGTGTCATCAACGCATGACCGGTAACAAAACTCATTTCTGTTTTTTCAAAGTGTTTACCATAGTCACCGGCGATGATGTAATTTTCTGTAGTATCCTGAATTTCTACATTACGAAAAACTTCACCGACACCCAGCTTTCCATCGTAATACATACTATCGCCTTTCAGCGTTGTTGTTTCAGAAGTGATCAACGCGTTTTTTCCGAAACGTGATTGATCCTTTTTGGTGTTGTAATATCCATTTTCACAATAGATCGTTGTCTTATCTCCGACAATCGTAGTTGGTCCATAAAAATAGGTTACCTCACTGACATTGTTATACTGCATTGTATCACAGTTAACGGTGTACTCCGGATTTTTCAGAACAACGTGATCACGAAAAAAAAACACATCCTGAGTTGAATGATAAATTCCCTTGTTGCTTGTGAGTGTGTTTTTATTTGCATTCGAAACGATCCGACCACCACCGGTATAATTCGCGATTTCCGAATCAACATGATAGACCAGATAATTTGTGGTCAACGTCATTTCTTTATCCCGCATGGTGATATTGTTCTGAATGGTGGCTGTTTGAGCTGCCTTGTCAAAATGCAAAAAATCACCCGTGACGTTGTAACCTCCATCACCTAGAATTCGGATTCTACTGAATGCATCGAAGTCGTCATTTGCAAATAGATAAGCACTGTCGCAGAAAAATTGTGTCCCTTCATAATCCAGATGCACATTGCCAATCAATCGTTGTGCATCCACCAATGAACGATCATATTGAAGTTCATCAGTATGAATCAGTTTTACCTTCCTTTTTGAAGATTGAGAAAACGCGCCCTGATGTATAAAAAAAACCAGAAGCAAAAGACAGAAAACACGAAGCGTTGCGCCGAGATCAACAGGTTTGTTCGAAGATGGAATACACTTGCTTTCTTTCATCTGTAGTTAAAACCGAAGAATCATGCCATCAGCTTTTCACGCAAGATCGTTTGCGTTCTGTCAGGCCCGACACTAACGATGGTGATGGGTACTTCTAATTTCGCTTCGAGGTATTCGATGTAATGATTAAGTTGAGATGGAATTTCATCCAGTTTTTTCAGTTGAGTTAAATCAACTTTCCAACCTTCGAGATCTTCATAAACAGGTTGAACCTTAGAAGGATCAATATCAAAAGGCAGATAATCGATGATGCCATTTGGTGTCTTATAATGAGTGCAAACTTTAATCACATCAAAATCGCTCAATACATCTGCTTTCATCATGATCAGCTGTGTGACACCATTGATCATACATGCATATTTCATTGCGGGTAAATCCACCCAGCCACAACGGCGAGGACGACCTGTGGTGGAACCAAATTCATTTCCGATTTTTCTCATCCTTTCGCCATCTGCGTCAAGCAGTTCCGTCGGAAAAGGACCGCTTCCAACGCGTGTACAATACGCTTTGAAAATTCCGATCACGTCACCCACTTTGCCGGGAGCAATTCCAAGTCCGGTGCATGCGCCGGCAGAAACAGTGTTTGAAGAAGTTACAAAAGGATAGGTGCCGAAGTCAATATCGAGCATAGAACCCTGCGCACCCTCAGCCAAAATTTTCTTACCATCTTTCAGCGCCTGGTTGATGTAATGCTCGCTGTCGACTATCTGAAGATTTTTCAAAATCTCAACACCCGCGAAAAATTCCATTTCCAGATCCGCGAATTCCTTTTCATCCATTTGAAACGCACTTTCAAATCCTTTCAACAGATGCAAATGCTTTTGTTTGAGTGCGTCATATTTAGTAGAAAAATCCTTGTCCAATAAATCTCCGACACGCAATCCGTTACGACCGGTTTTGTCCATATAACTTGGGCCGATACCCTTCAAGGTTGAGCCGATTTTTGCTTCGCCTTTTGAAACTTCGCTTGCACGATCTAACAGACGATGTGTAGGCACAATGACGTGTGCCTTGCGCGAAATAAGCATGCGTTCGGCTACCGGAACTTTTTTAACAACAAGCGCCTGAATCTCTTTCGCAAAAACGATCGGATCAATAACAACTCCATTACCAACCAAATTGGTTACGTGGCTATGAAAAATTCCAGACGGAATAGTGTGCAAAACATGTTTTGAACCTTCAAATTCCAATGTATGGCCGGCATTCGGACCACCCTGAAAACGCGCGATGATGTCGTATGATGGAGTTAGCACATCTACAAGCTTGCCTTTACCTTCGTCTCCCCACTGAAGCCCGAGTAGAATATCAACTTTGTTAGTCACTGTCTGATGAATCATGATTTAAAAAAAATGGACGTGCGAAATTACGGCGAACCATGGCTATGTTCTAAGAATGATCGATTTTTGGGGAAAAGAAGTCCGTGACAGGAAGTGCGACATCGGGTGTTGCAATGACTAATTCCGCATGGAATATCAACTTCCAAAAAGTTCATTCCCCAATCGTTAACCAAAGGGAAATCGTATTGTCTAAACAAACTTCATCTTCAAACTTCTGTCCTCTGATTTCTGTCTTCTGATTACTGATCACCCTTCCCATGCGTTACCTTTGTGCCTCACATGTCCACTCCCATCCAAGATAAAGTAAAAGATATATTCACCGGATATCTGGAATTGCATAAACACAGGAAAACACCTGAGCGATATGCGATTTTACATGAGATCTATGAATTCAAAGGGCATTTTGACATTGAAACGCTTTATGTGCGGATGAAAAACAAAAAATACCGCGTTTCCAGAGCGACTTTGTACAACACCATGGATCTCCTGATTGAATGCGCTCTCGTTCGCAAACATCAATTCGGACAAAACACTGCACATTTTGAAAAAGCCTTTCAGAATCAACAGCATGATCACATCATCCTCACCGATTCACAGGAAGTACTGGAATTTTGCGATCCGAGGATTCAAAGCATCAAAGCTACCCTGGAGGAGATTTTCAACATCGAAATTGAACACCACTCGCTCAATTTTTATGGCAGAAAGAAGGTTTGAAGAATAAAACCTGTACTCCTGTACTACTTAACTTTCCGCCCCATTTTCTCACTTCTCACTTCTCACTTCTCACTTCTCACTTCTCACTTCTCACTTCTCACTCAAACTCACTCTCAATCCTATCCACCGTCAAAACACCATCCACTGCTTTGAGTTTATCCATCAGTGAATGCAAGTGTTTTGTGTCGTGAACCAGAACGATCACTTTACCCTGAAATATGCCATCATTCGCTTCAAAAGAAATGGCACGCATATTCACGTTCATATCGGTTGAAATGATATTGGTAATGTTCTGCACGATACCAACATCATCTGTTCCGGAAAACTTGAGCCCAACTTCAAATTGTACAGTGTCAGCATTTCTCCAGCGCGCTTTCATCACCCGATACGCATACTTACTCATCAATTCCTGTGCATTCGGACAATTCGTTCTGTGAATTTTAATGCCTTCATTCACGGTGATAAATCCAAACACTTCATCTCCCGGAATGGGATTGCAGCAGGTAGCTAGTTTGTAATCGACGCGCTGTTGCTCATCCCCGATCAACAACGTTTCACCCTTACCGGTAGTAGTGATAACCGTCCTTTCAGCAGGTGCCGGCTTTTCTACTTCCTTCTTTATCTCTTCCTTCTTTTCAAAGCGGATTTTATTTCCATCTACCAAAAATCCTTTCAACCTTGTGAGATCAATGCGGCCTTTGGCAATGCGATAATATAATTCCGTGGCAGTTTCAGTTTCAAAATGACGAACAAATTCGTCAATGTTTTTGCTGTTGAACTCAACTTTTAATCCGTTGAATCTTCTGCGCAACATATCCTTTCCTTCATCTGCAATCTGCTTTTTCTCTTCACGCAGAGCGTCGCGAATTTTATGGCGCGCGCTCGCCGTGATCACAATACTCAGCCAATCTTCCTTCGGTCGCTGTTTTTTGGATGTCAGAATTTCTACCTGATCACCGCTCCGTAGTTTATGACTAAGCGGAACCAATTTAAAATTCACCTTTGCACCGATACATTGTGAGCCAATCTGTGAGTGAATATGGAAAGCAAAATCGAGTGCAGTCGCTCCAACCGGTAGTGTTTTCAGGTCACCATTAGGTGTAAAAACATATATCTCTTCGGAAAAAAGAGAAAGTTTGAAATTATCGATGAAGTCGATAGCATTGTCTTCCGGATTTTCCAGAACGTCACGAACCTGTTCGAGCCATTTATCGAGTTTGCTTTCAGGACTTTCAGGTGCGTCTTTGTATTTCCAGTGTGCCGCAAAACCTTTCTCGGCCATCTCGTCCATGCGTTCAGAGCGAATCTGCACTTCCACCCATTTGCCAGTAGGAGACATCACAGTTGTGTGCAATGATTCATAGCCGCTGCTTTTCGGAATACTGATCCAGTCGCGCAATCGCTCCGGACTTGGCTGATAAAAATCTGTGACGATGGAATAAACTCTCCAGCAATCACTTTTTTCCATTTCAGGAGTGCTGTTCAGAATAATCCGGATGGCAAAAACATCGTAGATTTCTTCGAACGGTACACCCTTTTTGACAATTTTATTCCAGATGGAAAAGATACTTTTCGTCCTGCTTTTAATTTCGTATTTTACATCAAGCTTATCAAGTGCTCTGCGAATGGGAAGTGTAAACGCATTGATGAATCGGGTACGCACAGCTTGTGTTTTCTGCAGCTTCGCTACGATGTCCTCATAAATTTCAGGATCTTTAAATTTCAATGCAAGATCCTCAAGCTCTGTTTTGATATTGTAAAGTCCCAGGCGATGCGCAAGAGGTGCATACATGAACAATGTTTCACTTGCAATTTTTAATTGTTTCTCCCGCTTCATGTGATCCAGAGTGCGCATATTGTGCAAACGGTCTGCGAGCTTCACCAGAATCACTCGAACATCATCACTCAATGTCAGTAGCATTTTACGGAAATTCTCCGCCTGGTCGCTGGTATTTTCATAGTTACTTACACCTGAAATTTTCGTCAGACCATCAATAATGATGCGTTCTCTTTTGCCGAAAAGACTTTGAATATCATCTAATGTAATTTCTGTATCTTCAACAGTATCGTGTAAAAGCGCACAAACAATGCTTGTAGTGTCCAGTCCGATTTCTTCTGCCGCAATTTTTGCAACAGCAAGTGGATGATATATATATGGCTCACCACTTTTGCGACGCATATCTTTATGCGCCTCTGCAGCAAGTTCAAAAGCTTTCCTGATACGCGCACGATCCGGCCTGGATTTGGAGCGATGACACACACGAAGCAAACCACGATATCTCCGCAAGATTTCGCGTTTTTCTTCTTCGATATCGATTTCTGTTTTCAGCATAGAGTGCGCAAATTACTCCGCAAACCGGCAAAGAGCCAAATGGATAATGGGTATTGGGTAATGGGTATTGGGTATTGGGTATTTAGGCGTCTAATACCTAATACCAATTACCCAAGACCAATTACCCAATAGCACTAATTTCGCGTCAATTATTTTTACAATGAAATTCGGAACCAAAGCAATTCATGCCGGGCAGGAGCCCGATCCAACGACAGGCGCAATCATGACGCCAATTTACCAGACGTCGACATACGTGCAGGAAGCACCATCTGTGCATAAAGGATATGCTTATGCACGGGGCAAAAATCCAACGCGGGTAGCGCTTGAAAAATGTCTTGCCGAATTGGAAAACGCGAAGTATGCATTGTGCTTCAGCAGCGGAATGGGCGCAAGTGATACGATCATCAAATTGCTGAATCCCGGAGATGAAGTAATTGCAACCGACGACCTTTATGGCGGGACTTACCGAATGTTCACCAAGGTGTTTGCGAAGTATGGTATCGTTTTTCATTTTGTAGATATGCATGATATCGCCGGTGTGAATGCTCTCATCAATCCGAAAACCAAAATGATCTGGATAGAAACGCCTACGAACCCGATGATGAAAATTATCGATATCGAAGCTTACACATCTATCGCTAAAAAGCACAACATCATTTCCGTTGTTGACAACACCTTCGCTTCTCCTTATCTGCAAAATCCATTGGATCTCGAAGCAGATATTGTGATGCATAGCGCAACAAAATACCTCGGCGGACATAGTGATGTGGTGATGGGAGCATTGATGACAAACGATGATAAACTCTATGAACAACTTGCATTCATCACCAACTCTTGCGGACCTGTGCCCGGACCACAAGATTCGTTTCTGGTTTTGCGAGGATTAAAAACACTTCACTTGCGCATGAGAGCACATTGTGAGAACGGAAGAGCTATTGCAGAGTATTTACGCCAACATGAAAAAGTCGACAAGGTCTATTGGCCAGGTTTTGCAGATCATCCAAATCATGATGTAGCAAAAAAACAGATGCGGGATTTCGGTGGTATGATTTCATTCACGCTTAAAAGTGAATCATTTGAAGAGGCTTCCAAAGTGGCGCAATCATTTCAGGTTTTTTCATTGGCGGAATCATTGGGTGGGGTCGAATCACTTGTGGGCCATCCGGCATCAATGACACACGCATCGATACCAAGAGATGAACGCCTTAAAACCGGTCTCACAGATTCATTGCTCAGGCTCAGTGTAGGTGTTGAAGACATTGAAGATCTGTTGGATGATTTAAAGCATGCACTCTCCAAAGTATAAAACCAGATTCCTATATGAATAAGAAAAACGTTGCGGTTGTAGGAGCAGGACTTGTCGGAAGTTTATGGGCAGTTTACCTCGCCCGTCGAGGTTATAATGTAAAAGTTTTTGATCGAAGACCCGATATCCGCAAAATGAAAATTGTACAGGGCAAGAGTATCAATCTTGCCTTGAGTGATCGTGGCTGGAAAGGTTTGGAAGGCGCCGGAGTCGGTGATGAAATCCGCAAAGTAGCTCTGCCAATGTCCGGCAGATTGATGCACGCCATCGATGGAGGTTTGACATATCAGCCATACGGTAAAGAGGGCCAGGCAATCTACAGTGTCTCTCGCGGAGTGCTCAATCAAACACTGCTAAAATGCGCAGACGAATATGACAATGTAGAACTCGTATTTAATCATCGTTGCACAGATATTGATCTGAATGAAAACACCATTCATTTTTACGACGAAGAAAAAGGCGCAGATAGCAGTGAAAAATTCGACCACATTTTTGGAACAGATGGCGCCTTCAGCGCTGTCAGAACAAAACTGACGAAAGTAGATCGCCATGATTATTCGCAGACTTATCTCGATCACGGTTACAAAGAACTGGAGATACCAGCCAACGCCGATGGATCTCACCGCATGCGTAATGATTGCCTTCATATCTGGCCACGTGGAGAATTCATGATGATCGCTCTTCCTAATATCGATGGAAGTTTTACCTGTACTTTGTTTATCGCTTTTGAAGGAAAAAATGCTCTTCAGCATCTGAAAACACCTGAGGCGGTTACAGCATTTTTCAAGCAACACTTTCCTGATGCAGTAGCACTTATGCCCGAACTGATCGAAGACTTTTTTGCAAATCCTGATGCAAGTCTGGTGATGACAAAATGTTATCCATGGCACTACGAAGACAAGATTTGTCTGCTTGGCGACGCTGCCCATGCAATTGTTCCGTTTTATGGACAAGGAATGAATGCAGGTTTTGAAGACTGCACTGCTATGCAACGACTGCTGGATGAAAACAACGATGATTTCTCCAAAGCGCTACCTGCTTTTACCAAAGAGCGAAAGCCATGTGGCGATGCCATTCTGGAATTGGCCCTTCGTAACTACATCGAAATGCGGGACAAAACCGCGGATACAGAATTTCTATTGCAGAAAAAAATTGAAGCCAAGTTTTCTGCAAAGCATCCGGATCGATGGATTCCACTATATTCTCAGGTGACATTTTCACACATACCATATCATGAAGCTCTAAAAAATGGCGACAGACAACAAGAGATCATGAATCACGTGATGGCACGACCGGATATTCATTCCAAATGGGATTCAGACGAAGTAGAACAACAGATTCTTTCGTTGCTGTGATACACAAACTATGGTTGGTTATTCAATAAATGGCCCCGAACTTCGTTCCGGAAAAAACGTAAATTGAAACCATGAAATTTTCCGTTGCCGTTATTTTAGTTTTTGTGGCTGTGACAATGTCTGCCCAGCGCGGGAGACAATTGGTTCCGATCTATGTGGAAGGCACTGCCTATAAAAACACGGGTTGGTTTATTTCTCCCGGCATCACTTATATGCTTCCCGAAAGCCGCAATGAATCACTCACTATGTACCGCGATGGTATCGATGGTCTGGACACCGCATATAGTGGTGATTTCAGCCGAGCCGGTAAAATCGGAATATACCTGGAAGGCGGAAGACACAAATTCATCAGTGATCGAATCTTAATCAATCACATTGATTATGGAATCCATTTCAAAATGCTTCGTGGCCGCGAAAGCTTCTCTGGCATAGTCAATACAGGAAGTGCTTTTGCGCCTGTTGAAAGCAATTCTAAATTCTCCGATAGTTATGCAGGAGCATTTTTCAACGCCAGTAATATTCTTCAAATCTCTAATCGATACTGGATCCAGAATTCCATCGGCGCGAACGTCGATTATCGCATCATAACTAGACATGTTGCTGGCCCCGGTTACGGCGCTGACTGGAACTTTCCATCTACATTACTTGGACAATTGCACTACAAACTTGGATTCGGCTGGAAGCCCGAGCCGGGTATTTACATCATTCCATCAATTGAAACACCTATACTCAATGTATATCCGTGGGATGCAGGAAAATCAACTTTGCAATACTTCGTGTGACGTGACAGGCCATTCATTATCACTATCAAGATTCAATGGCTAAGCAAATCGCTTGGGAGAAAATGTGAGGGACAACCCGGCCACGATCCGGAAGTCAATAAAGACAAACCTGGCAAGCATGAAAACAATGACCTTTGGGGACCAAAAGACAAGAAGATGAAACGCAAACGAGGCAAATAATTCAGCGTTTTTGTGATCGACAAATGTCAGTACACTATTTTTTATCCTGACACAATTCAATGAGCACAGAATTGGTGCTTTTGGGATGCAGAAAGGCGATGATTTTTCCATCCGCACCATCCTTTGGCTTATCGTGTATCATCACATATCCAAGTGATTTCAAACGTTCTATTTCAGTATAAATGTCTGACACATCAAATGCGATGTGATGAATACCTTCCTTATTTTTTTCAAGAAATTTCGCTATCGCACTTTCATCGGACGTAGCTTGTAGCAATTCAATTTTGGTTTCACCAATTTGAAAGAAGGAAGTCAGCACATGCTCACTCACGACTTCTTCAGCCTTGTAAGGCGCAACCCCCAGAATGTCCGCAAATATTTTATTTGAAGCTTCGATATCTCTGACCGCGATTCCGATGTGTTCAATTTTATTCATTTTACCTCTACAATTATTTAAAAAGAAAAAACCCCGCAGGACAAACCTACGGGGTTTCAATATTTTTTTGACCTGCTATTTTTTATCCACAATCACGCCGCCTTTGCTATCGAAGCTGACATAATATTTTCCGCTAGGAAACTTTGCTGTTTCTACTTTTATTCCTCTACCGGTTTTCACCAAAGCGCCATATTCGGAATAAATTTCGAAATCAGTCTCCGCTGAAAACTCAAGCGCAGATGACACGCGGGTGTTCTTGATGGTGATCACCGGAGAACTGCTGTCCACTTTTATTTCCTGTGATGTGCGTTGGCCTTTGTAGTCAAGCTGATAAACGCGAAACGTATTTGATCCGCTGTGCATATTTGCTTGAAATGAGTATTGATTTTCGGATGATTTTCCAAGACCATTCACTTCGCCGATCTTAATCCATCTATTCCATTTGAATTGTTCGATCACATAAGGAATTGCGGAAGATTCTTTGGTTGTTGTCCAGGTAATAAGCCCTTCTGGCGTGCCGCTCATGGAGGCTACTTCAAAGGTGCTGTTCGGATAGATTACCTCAGGATTAATCACTTTTACTTCGCAATTTTCTTTGCAACGTAAAACGATTTCAACCGGATCACCTTGTTTAAGGCCCCAGACAGCCAGATCAACTGCAAACGCCGGAGAATTGACCTCATCACTGGTAATACTACCATTCACAAGCACTTCGAAAATGCAGTAACCAACTCCACCCGTTGTTACGGGATTCTTGACGTAAAGATCTTTGCCTTGATATATTCCACTTACCACGACCACTTCGGCATAGGAAATGAGTGTAGTGATAACCAGAAATAATGAAAGGAATAGGGTTTTCATTGTTTGTTGTATTAAGGAACAGGAGTCCGTTTTTGGAGTCCGAATTTACATGTTTTTTTTAAACCTTCTGGTGAACGGATGAAATGGCTTGTCTCATGCGGTTCACACTTTCAATGGAGAATTCACCTTCTTCACTGGTTTTGAAAACGTACGGTTTCCCACCTACATCACTGAAACTTCTGAAATTAAAGTCATAAGTCGTGCCATCCGGAAGGATTCGCTGAAAAAGAATCGAATTGTTTGTCTCTTCAACGATTCTGTTTGTGAAGAGCATATCGTCACTGATTGCGCTTTTGATCTGAGGCAAATCCATTTTTTCCTGAGAAGCCACAATCCAGAATTGTTCTCCCAGATGAATATGCAACTCGCCAGTAGCTCCGTTCAAAGAAATTTCGGGTACATTCGAAATCATCATGTCCTTTGGCAAGACGATCTGAAAATCGTATCCTTCTTCATTGACATTGAAGATAGAATCATTTGGTTGTAGCACTACTCCGGTTGTTTTTGCTTCCGCATTGTTCTGGGTATCACATGAAGAAATTGTAATGGTCAATGCTGCGACAATGGATAACAGGGTATACTTTTTCATTTTCAAAAGAATTAATTTTTCAATCGTCTTTACGTGATGCCAACCGTTTAAGTTTCAAAAAAACTTAACCAATCTCTTCTATTTCAAGCCGGAGCCCCGTCTTTAAATACAAGATAAACAGCCACAACAACCAACAGCATCGCAAGAAAATGATTCCATCGGAGAGTCTCATTTTTAAAAAAAAACATAGTAAAAAGACAGAATACAACAAGCGTTATTGCTTCCTGAATGATTTTGAGCTGAATCAAACTGAATTGCCCGGCAAATTCTTTAGACCCAATCCGATTCGCCGGCACCTACAGACAATATTCAAAAAACGCCAGACTCCAGCTAATCATGATTACGGCAAAAAGTCCTAGATTTTTGCCCCACTCATATTCTTTAAACTTCAAGTGGCCGTACCAGGCGAAAGTCATAAAGATGTTGCTTCCGATGAGTAGCGCTATGGTATAAAATCACTTCATGATTGGATGTTGCTTTCAAAACAAAACCCAAAACACCATGTCGACAAAGTGTTCTGAAAAAAATGCTTACAAAGAGATGTGGATATGCCAAGTAAAATTCTAAGCTGGAATTTGGGCTCTAAGGCTCTCTGAAAGAAAAGAAATCAATTAGCAATAGTCAAGTAAGGAGAATTAAAACTCGTGTCGTAGGTTACCAGTGGCGCGTTCGTAGGTCCGTTGGCAATGCTGCCATCTGTTATGATCCATTGAGAATCCGAGCATGGATCATCGAGTATGATACCATCTTCCAAGACTATCACTGCGCAATGCTGATCCACCTGGTAGGTGGAATGTCGCTCAATGGCCACGAATTCTGATTCACTTCTGCGGTAAACTATAATGCCCCGAGAACCACCGGTTACATACACCCAACCTGTCGGAACGGTAAGATTAAAAAAATCTGGCTGATTGATATTGATAGTGATGTTGACCGGTACATAGGGAATCTGATAGTTGTTTTTATCCCTACAGGAGGGTAAAAAAGCAAACAAGATGGCTATGTACAGGATTTTCTTCATGGGTATTAAACGGTACGCGAAGATAAATATTCCAGACACCCATCCGGAATTCTTTGTGAATCACCGCTTACAAGATTCTTTTCGGTGGGCCTGGAACGTATTCTTTGAGATAGAACGGTTCGAATGATGCCAGATTACTGAATTTCCCCTGTTGGTAGTATTTATTCGCAATTTCAGCCATCATAGAAGCAGATGGAACAACAGGGATTATGACGTCTTTGACAGAAATAAAATCAGCACACTTAAATGCGCCATCCCCCACAAAAGCAACTTTACTATTCGTCCATACTTCAAAAAAAAGAGGTTCAAGGATCGCTGAAGCTTCGGTGGATACTTGCCGCAATTGCTTGTCATACACCGCATAATAAACTTCCATACGTCGTGCGTCAATCATTGGAATGTAGAGGTCCGAATCAGGCGACTGACCAAGAGAATATTCTGCCAGTATCTGAGTAGTGGGGATATCTATCAAAGGAATGTTCAATGCGAAACAGATTCCTTTGGCAGCAGAAACACCGATTCGCAGTCCTGTGTATGATCCGGGTCCGGAGCTCACTGCCACAGCCGCCAGATCCTTCATTTCGCGTCCGCAGTCAGACATACACTTTGCAATGAATGGATGCAGACTTTCAGCATGAATATATTTATCCGAAGCGTGTTCTTTGTTGACCAGAATTTTTTCATCTTCCGCCACAGCCACCGAACAATTGTGTGATGAAGATTCTATGAGTAAGATCAGACTCATCTTACTCTTCCGACTTTTCGTCCTTTTCGTCTTTAGAAGCTGAAGTTTTTTTGGTGACCTCATCTCCGTTTTTCATTTTGCGCGAAACCTGCTCATATGGTCCCGTTATGATCTGTTCACCTTCGACAATACCCTTCTTTATTTCAATGAAGCGGTCATCCTGTATTCCCGTTTCCACCACACGCAGTTCAGCTTTTCCAGTTGTTTCGTTCATGACAAAAAGCACTTCAAACGGTTCAGCATTTTCGATAGGTGCCTCTGAAATTTCTGATGCTTCACTTTTCTTTCTGAAACGTTCACCGATCGTGGCTGAAGTAGTATCCTCCCGAGCTGCAACAGATTTAATCGGAACGGTCAACACATTATTGACTTGTTCAGTAATGATATCGACGGTCGCACTCATTCCTGGTTTAAAAGGAGAATAGCTGATCACATTTTCAGCCATCAGATGCTGGTATGACATGGGGAGAATTCTGATTTTGACGGAGAAGTTTGTAACCTGATCCATGCTGAGTGTCGTTGCCAGAGCATTCAGTGCCGTATTGCCGATCTCGGTCACCATTCCTTTAAACTCTTCATCCTTGTACGAGTCCACTTCCACAATTACGGTGTCCCCAATGTTCACCCGAACGATGTCACTTTCATTCACTTCGACATTTACTTCCATAAAATCCAAAGCCGACACTTTCATGATGACATCTCCACTCATCATACTGTTACCTAAAACCGTTTCACCCAGTTCTTTATTCAAAGCCGTCACGGTTCCTGTCATAGGGGCCATGATTGCCGTGCGCTTCAAATTGTCAGCTGCTTCATTCACACTTGCCAGCGAACTTTCAATGGCAAATTCTGCACTATTGATGCTCTCCTTGCCTGCAGTCACTTCCGCTTTCGCTGTCTCCCATTGACCTGTGATGGCATCAAGTTCGGATTTTGATATAGCTCCATCTTCAAAAAGTTTTTTCTGACGCTGATAACTGAGATCTGTCGATTTGAATTGTGCTTCCGCCTGTGTGAGTCTTGCCTTAGCGCTACTCAGATTGCTTTTAGCGCTATTCATAGCGGCCTGCGCACGATTAAGAGCAGAGGTATATAAATCGGGATTTATTTTCACAAGCAATTGTCCCTTATGAACGAGATCACCTTCCTTCACAGGCAGTTCCACGATCTGACCTGATACTTCTGATTGAATTTTTACTTCTGTTTCAGGTTGAATTTTACCGCTTGCTGAAACAGTTTCAGTGATACTTCTATTTGCACTTTTTTCTAAGCTCACTTCAGTCTTCGTGTTTTTGTTGCCAAATATTTTGGCAAGCATAACCACAGCAATCAGAATAGCTGCAATCCAGATAATTCTCTTCAGATTTTTGCTCATTATTTCAGACTAATGTTTTTGCCCTGGTAGAATTCCAGAACTTTTAATTTAAAAATAAATTCGTACTTGTTCCTTGTAAGTGTTGCTCTTGCATTTTCCAGATTTGTGCGAGAATTGGCGAAGTCAACCAGGTTAGTGAGTCCCTGATCATATCTCAATTCTGCCCATTCGAATGCTTTTTCATTTGCGACGACGCTTGATTTTCCTGCATAATAATTTGCCAATGCGGCTTTTGCATCTGCATGCGACTGATGCACATTTTGGGTGATGGTTTGTTTGGCCTGATCAAGTTGCAACTGTGCATTGATGTAATTTATTTCCGCACGTTTTACACCACTATGAGTGCTGAAGCCATTAAACAAAGGAATATTGACGGTGAAAAACAAAGACTTATTCACGTTGTCTTTCAACTGCGCACCAAATTCTTTCGTGCGATAATCAGACAAACTATACATCAATTGTGGAATGGAAGTAACAAATTCACCGGTGCCTACCACTGTTCCGATTGGGTAACTCAGAGTGTCCGGATTACCCGACACCACTTTAGCAGCGCCAGAGTATCCAGTTCCATAACTGAAACTCGCATTAAAACTTGGATAATATCCTGCAGCTGCAATTTTTTTCCCGAGACCTGCACTTGCAACATTCACTGTTGCGCTTTTTATCTCCGGAAAACTACTAAGTGCTGCCTGAACGATTACATCGGGATTTGAAATCATATCCAGAGTTTCAACTTCTTCAAGATTGGGAACTACGACGTCGAATGAACTCATCTGCGCGGGATCAAGCTGCAATAGCTGCATGAGCGACAATTTAGCGAGTTCAACATTGTTGGCTGTGCTCACAACATTGGCGTTGTTAGAAGCCTGTTGTGCGAGAATTTCATTTAAGCTTCCCTGCGACATCTGTCCACTTGCCACCAACTTTTCCATTCGACTTACTTGTCTGTCTGTAGCTTCCAAAGTTCGTTTCGCAATCTGATTAAATTCCTTATTGATCAGAATATTCAAATAAGCAGACGCCACATTGAGCGAAATGTCATTCAACATCTTTTGATAATTCCATTTGCTGGCATCTGTATTCAATTCAGATTGTTTCAATGTATTGATTTGTTGAAATCCATTAAAAATATTGATGCTCGACGCAATGCCGAAGTTATTGCTCCGGATTCGTTCCGTAGCGAATTGATTGGTAAACTGGTCAATCCTTTGACCCCAGTTGTAACCATGTGAACCTTGCGCATTCAGTGTAGGTAAAAATCCACCTGTCGCAACGGTTTCATTGATTTCAGAAAGCTTGATACTATTTTCGCTTTGATGTACCGAGATATTATTAGTGCGAGCATAAGTGACACAGCTGTCCAATGTCCAGGTTTGTGAATTGGCTATAACATTGCAAAGCATAAAGAAAAACAAGATACAAATCCGCATAGTCTGAAAGATTATTATTCCTGTTGGATGTTCAACGCACAAACTTAAAGTCAAAGCGGTTTGAGCGCCCTTGTATTTGTTTAATGGTTTGAAGCAATTATGGAAGGAAATTTTAGGCTTGAATTGAATTGGCCCGAAATACGAAAGAGATTCTTCTTGACTTGAATGGCCGAAGGGATTCTTCACATAGTGACCACCATGTGGCATCAACGCGATTGCTAAAACGTTTTCATAGATGAAAAGGAATTTAGCTTTCGATCGATTCATTAGGGATAATCGAACGATATCAAGCTTTTGTTGAAGTGAAAAAGCACTATTCAAATACAAGTAATAAAGTTGTACTGTATTAAAAAGCAAGACCTGCAAAAAGCAGGTCTTCACATTCAGAATATTTCTATGTTTTAGAGGGCTGTCACTTCGACTTCGATGCGTCTGTTTGCGCCCACTTGCCAATCAGTTTGAGGATCTGGATAGATCATTTGTTTGTTCCCCATACCCTTTGACGTAAGTCTTTCCTTTGGAATTCCGTGTTGAATGAGGTAATCAACAACAGCCAATGCACGTTTCTCCGATGCTTTTCTATAAAACGCATCACTTTTCTGATCTTCATTAACTGGTCCATTTACGTGACCAATAATGCAAACGCTCACGGAAGGATTCATAGTCAGAAATTGAATCAGTTCCTCTAGTGCAGGCACTGATTTGTGGTAGATCTGAGTTTCGTCACCAAGAAATGTGATATCTTCAATACTTGATCTCAGTCCGATTGCCAGCGGCTTCAACTCTATTCGTTCGGTGTGCAAGGCAGCTTCGTCCGGCCAGAATTTGTGCGCAAAATACATGTAGCCTTCTTTCAAGACTGAAACGGTATAGATCCTGTATTTCTTTAGCATGAGTGTAGAATCCGACAAATCTTTGAAAACCATTGTTTTTCTCGGATTCAAACCTTTCAACATCACATCTGCTTCAATGTTCTTTTTGGTCCTGTAATCCGTAACCAGCAATTGCAGTTTTTGCTCAGCGACGTCGTTTACGTTAGTGGAATCTAGTTTTTGCTCCGTTGTGAATTGAGCCGAAGCCGGCATCATCAGGGCTGTGAAAGAAATCACGCAAATCACATAAGTAATATACTTTATCATTGATTCAAATCTCAATAGTCAGTTATTATGGAATGGATTTTCAAAAACCAGTCCAAAACAGGTAAGTAAAGTTAAGCTTCTTGCGGCTTGAAAAGCGCCACAATTTTTTTCCTGAAGAAAATTGTTCCAATAACAGCCAACAAGAGATAAGGTGTCATCATCAAATAAACGATGCCTGCGTTGAGTCCTTCACCAATTCCCTTGTTCACGTGTTCAGTTGCGCTTTCCGCTGTGGCTTTGCACATTGCACATTGAGCTTCGGCCTGCACTCCAACAAGGAGAAGGACAGCAACAACGAACAGGGTGCAAACAACTTTATTCATTCTCGCAAATATAAAGTCAAATTGGATAGGATTAACTTCCTTACCAAATGACAGTTATCAAAATAAATGCGATGAGTGCAAACACGACTTTGTGTGTGTCAAAAAATTCATCAGGGAAAGATCAGCCGTAATAAGGGCTTATCATCAAGTACACAATAACACCTGAAATAGCGACATAAAACCAGATTGGCCATGTGATCCTGGCAAGTTTTTTATGCTTCGGGAATTCTGAAATCAGCGCGCGGTAAGCTGTGAACAGTATGAAGGGCAGAATAACTGCTGCAAGAAAAATGTGCGTTGAGAGGACAAAGAAGTATAAACCTCGCAAAGGAGCTTCCGCAGGGTAGATGGTATTTCCGGCCAGGGCGTGGTGTGCGATATAGGAAATCAGAAATATCGCCGAAAGCAAAATGGCAGCCAACATCAGCTTTTTATGCAATAAGTAATTATGCCGCCGGACGACGATTAATGCTGAAAGCAATGTGATTGCCACTGTGCCATTGAGAAAAGCATTGATTTTGGCGAATAGATGCACATTGAATCCAAGATCAACTTCCAGATGAATATACTTCAGCGAAACAACCGCGATAAAAACAATCGCTGAAACCGCGATAATCAAAAATTTCGCGCGTGAATCGTTTTTTTTAATGGCTGGAGGAAGCATGCGATGGTTGTTCTTGGGTAAGTTTTTTTATGTCGGAATACAACTGATCCATGCTTTTGGTAGAAGTACCGTCGTAAAAACCCCTTATGTGCATATATCGGTCGATAAGCGTGACTTTATCTGTGTGAAATATGCCGCCTTCAGCAGAGTCAGATGGAAAGGCGGACAACATAAATCCGTCTTGTGCCAGATCGTAGATGTCGGCAGCATTTCCTGTAGCAAAATTCCAGTTTGAATAATTTGCACCGAGTTTATCTCCATAAGCTTTAAGAATCTCCGGGGTGTCATTTCCAGGCTTGACACTATAGGAAATAATCATCACATCTTTGTTGAGTTGATCACTGAACATCATGTCCTGAAGTCTCGCTATTTGAGAGCTCATGATTGGGCAAATGCTTGGGCATTCGGTAAAGAAGAAATCCGCTATGAAAATTTTGTTTTCATAATCATGATGCGATACAATGCGACCGAATTGATTTGTGAGACTGAATTTCGGAATGGTATAATGCACCGAATCTGCTACCACAGCACCGTCCTCTCTGCGAATCAGCTCGATATCATCTTCACCAAAATAAGGAAGCGCAGAAACCTGACTGCCCGATCTGGCAGCGATGCCATTTTGCACATCCGATTTTTTTTCCTGACAAGACAAAAAAAGCGAAGTGCAGAAAAACAAACTAAGGGCGGTTTTCAAGTGCTTTGCGCTCATTGTATTTCTTGAGATCGATTTCTTTTTTTAATAATGCTATGTCCTGAATCACTCCCGGAATGCTATCTCCGGCTCCTCCAACAAAATGATATTCCGTGTTTCCATAAATCCCCCTGATACAACCTTCGTGATCCACCAAACGAAACAACGCTTCATTTTTCAAATCCTGGATGAGGAATCCATTGCGGATGAAGCTGCTCATGGCTTCCTGATTTCCTGTGAGGAATTCCCATTTGCCGGAAAACGCATTGTATCGTGTGTTTTGCTCAACGTACGCCTTGGTCAGCGGTGCTGTATCTCCATTACAATCCGTGGAAAAAACCACGATGCGAATATCAGGTTCATTTCTGTATTTGAAATTGACGTTCAATAACCTTTCTGTAATTTTTGGAAGATGCGGATCGGACAGATTGTAAAATGCCGCGAGCCAGACTTTTCCTTTCAAAGAATCATCTGTAATGATGGCGCCATCCTGATCGATAAACGAAAACTCAGGAATATGGTAAGTCCCTGTCCTTGCACCTTGAGGTGCATCCGGTCCGTAGTAAGGCAGCGTGCTAAAATTGTGTTTGCTGAATACCCCGAAGAACAGAAACCAAATGAGTGGAAACAAAAAAAGCATACCGCCAAGGACGATATACTTTTTTAATTTTTTTGACTTCGACATTCTGCTGATCAACGAAACATGTTGTTCAGATGCTGAACAGACAGGCCTTCATAGATTCCGATGAATATGAGGTACAGTATAAAAAGTGCGTAGGGTAAAAGCACCACATACTTGAGGTTTTTACGTTCATCGCCAAGGTGCATGAAAATAAGAACAATGTATGCGGCCTTAACAAGAGTGAGAATCACGAATCCCAACTTGATGACTTCCCAGGTGAATGTTGAATTTCTTTTGAAATACACCCCCATGAAAATTTCGAATACGGTGATAGCTGTCAGGATGACAGTTACCATGTAAAGTTTCTTGCGAATCTTAACGCCATCCTCTTCACTATGGCGTGCATCTACTGAATATTGATCATTTACTATGAGGTCGTCTCTTTCCATGATATTGAGTGATTTTATAGTCGTGCTTAATGATGAAATCGATAACGGAGTCGATATCGGATAATGTTGTAAAAATTATACGAGGTAGTAAAATGTAAATACAAATACCCAAACCAGATCTACAAAGTGCCAGAAAAGACCAACCTTTTCAACCATTTCATAGTGCCCTCTTTTTTCAAATACACCACGGTATGCCATCAAGAAGACAATGAGATTGATGATGACACCCTGCATTACGTGAAATCCGTGGAAACCTGTGATGAAGAAAAAGAAATTCGCATATTGCTGTTGAACTGCGTATTCATTTTTCTTGAGGTTCGCACCAAAAACAACCGTGTTAGGTGACATTGCTTTCATTAGTTTTTCTGCCTCAACACCTGTCACATGCATTTTACGCAGATCCTTATCACCTTCGCGAACGAGAGTGTATTTGTTGAGCACCAGATCCAGATCAAATTGCTGAGTTGTTGGAGTAGCCGCAGCATGCTCGCCGTGAGCAGCATGTGCATCGCCATGACCATGACCTTCGTCGTGATGAGCCGAAGTGATGATCAGTTTGCCATTGGCAACTTCAATATGATCGCCATGCTCGAGAGCGTGTTCATAAGCATGCCCCATATCTGAAGTCATATGAACCCAGTTGCCGCCAATCAGTTCCATTGGCACAGTAGCACCATGCTCGTCAGTAGAATTCACTGTCATTGGAGCGGCAATTTGAAATCCACCACCACTTCCATGAATGAAGTGAGACCACTCCCAGGCTTGTGAAGAAAGGAAGAAGGCACCACCCAAAACGGTGTAGCCCATCCATTTGATCACTCCTTTTTTGTCCATGCGATGACCCGCTTCAACCGCGAGCACCATCGTAACAGAAGAGATGATCAGGATGAAAGTCATGAGAGCAACATAGATCAGCGGATAGCTTCCATGAAGACCTGGCAATGATTCGAACACTTGTTCACCGACCGGCCATGGATCGGAAGATCCGTGACGAATCACACCGTATGCGGTTAGCAAGCCTCCAAATGTCAATGCATCTGAAACCAGGAAATACCACATCATCATTTTGCCGTAGCTGATACCGAAAGGTGATCCGCCTCCGCTCCATAGTTGTTCTTTGTTGACTGCTTCTGCGTGTCCTGACATAAGGTCTCGAAATTTGGGGGCAAGTTTAGTAATGATTGTTGCTCCTTTCAGCCATCACGTTAAAAAAAATCAACGGAAGTTGTTGGTAAGGGCTGTTGATTACGTTGTTTGGAGCGTTTCTAAATAGCGTATCGAATGAATTCATCAGTATAGATCATGTTTTTTACTCAGGTCGACCCCAAGTTTAAAAGTTATCGATCAAAAAATATAAAATAGAAAAGCGAACAGATAAATCCACAGAATCCCTAGAAAATGCCAATACATTCCGCTTATCGTGATACTGAGTGTATTCTCTTTGTTGATCGCACCCTTTCTGATCCGCAATGCATTGATCAACAAATACACCAGACCAAAAATCAAGTGAATGATGTGCACATAAATCAAGACACTCAACAAAGCACCGAATGCATTAAACGTAGTCATAACCGTGTTGGTAACGGGTCTGGAAGGGTCACTGGGCTTATAAAATTCCCCATTTTCAAGAACAAGACGTTCATGATTCATTTCATACCAGTAGTCTTTGCCATATTCACCGGATAATCTCGACAACGTATTCCAGCGATAAGCGTCCTGACCTTGTTCATTTTGTGTTATGGTATAGCCGAGTCCGCGCGCGGACATTTTATTCCATGCCGCATTTTGAGAAACAGCAAAGCCGATTCCTAATATCAAAGTTGCTGCGTACAAGTAAAAGCCCATTTGCTGTTTTCCCTTTTTGATCATCCTGCCGGCGAGAATCAAGGTCAAGCTCGACAACACAATAAGCACATTGCTAATCATCAATTCAGGAACAGGCGTGATATGCAGCCAGATAAGTTTACCATAAAGCACAATGAGTGCGCTGGTGATACCCGCAAAAAGCATCACAACAGTGAAGATGATGAACCACATCATCATTTTACGTGTTCTGATTTTGATTTCAGGATCCAGACCTTCAAATACATCCATTCTTCCGTTCGCCTTTCGTGGGATTTCGTTCACTTCCATGTTGTTTTCCATTGCTTTTTAGAACGCTACAAATTTTGTCATAATATCACTTAAACAGACCAACTATTTCCAAATCTTTAGAACATGTTTCATTCGTTTGAGTTTGTGTGATTGTTTTTCGTGTATAAAAATTGCGTCATTGCACAGTCGTGATTCAATAATCATCTGCAAAATGACATCCTTTTGATCGAATGATTCAGAAGTTTTCAGTTTTTCATACAATCTGAAAAACTTATTGATTCTATGCCGATGAATTTTTCGCAGTGCAATCGCACCTTTCGAATCATCATACTGAACACGAAACCAATTGCCATTCATTTTAACCATTTGAATACGCCTTCTGACTGGATCAAAAGTGCCGATTTCGTCGATGTAAAACTTTAGTGTATCCATATTCCTAATAAAATTTTCAGGACATGGAGCCATCGAATCGTATTTGGCCTGACTTTGAGAATAGACATTACCAGTATTCATCCACGCAACCAGGAAAAACAGGATTAGTTGAATATAATTTTTATTCAAACCAATTTGTCGATTACATAAAACAACTGAACGATTGGCAGATAAAAAAATGAAGTAAACATGACTTTTCGCGCATCTGAAATTTCACACGATTTATAAAGCTTAAAGGAGAAATAAGCCATCACGGAACCTGCAAGAAAGGCAACGATAGCCGCCAGATTACCAACCAATGGTTGATGTAAAGGAATCGCCCAGGGCAACAAACTCACAGGGATTAGAAAGAGTGAGTAGAGTAATATCTGGAATGCGCTCTTTTTGGTTCTACCTTCATTGAAGGGAAGAAGTTTATATCCGCCACGTTGGTAATCATCGTGAGCAACCCAAGCGATAGCCCAGAAATGCGGGAATTGCCACATAAACTGCATGGCGAAAAGCAGGCCCGCTTCGAGTCCGTATGAGTTGGTAGCCGCCACATATCCAAGCATCGGAGGAATGGCGCCGGGAAAAGCACCAATAAATACAGCGAGACTGCTCACTCTTTTCATTGGTGTATAAATAAACACATACATAAAAAAAGCGAGAAGACCAAGAACGCCGCTGGCCGTATTGATAAAAATCCAGAGAACAGCAATTCCAACAATACCCGCAAGCAGTGAAATAATCAACCCTTCCACAGGCTGCATTCTGCCAGCCGGAATCGGTCGGTTTTGCGTGCGGTGCATGAGTTTATCCCACTCTTTTTCAAGCACCTGATTCATGCCGTTACTGCCACCTGTAAGCAACAACCCTCCGATGCTCAGAGCAAAAAGTTTTGTCCAGTCGGCCACATTGGTTCCCATGAAATAACCAAGCACAGCGGAAATCACCACAAGAAAAGTGAGGCGAAGCTTGAACAACATTGCGACGTCACGAAAACGCGAATTTTGTTTGATATCAGACACAGATATGGCGGAGGATTCTTCCATGATTTAACGCCGGCAAATGTAATTCGTGAAAAGTGATGGCCGATGAATAATCCAATTTCATCTGTCCAAACCTTCGAAGTCTTTAAAAATCCGTTGCCTGCTGCAACAGTCCGTGTGTCCGGATGCCAACCATCAAAAAGTTGTCGACATTTCTTCTTGATTCGTTTTGATCGTAACGCAGTGTGTGATTCACAAAAATCTCGTACGCATCCAGACCTGGAATTTCTCGAGCGATGGTAAAAGAATGGTAATAAAAATTACTCTTGTCGCCTTGTAAAATCGAGTGACCGAATTGTTCGTAGGGATCTTTGTAAGACCGCAAAATATTTCCGCCGAGATTATCGACAATCCCGTCACCATTTACATCCCGATCTCTTCCAAAGGCAGCCCAGGTGAACTGTTCCTGAAACTTCCAATTCCCTTTGTCATATCGAATAAAATTGACCCATTCGATAAAATTGCAGCCCATTGGATGCGCTAGAGATTGATTGAGATGAGTCCACGATTGAATAGGACTTCCATGCGTGTAAGTGAATGGACGGGCAATATTCATTTCAGATTGTAGATTCAGATTCGGGATCATTAAGTCAAACACTTTGATACCAATCTGGCCTGCCAGTTTGTTGGCCCACCATTTTTTATTGCCTTGAAATTGCTTTAGATTGAATTCATCCAGCACAAATTGCCCATAAATCTGAATCCATTTTTTGGGTCTAAACTTCACACTTGCAGCAAGAATCACATTATCAGGAGAACCAACAGAGTATTCGACAGGTCTGTAAAAAATGATCGGATTCAGATAGTTGATATCCAATGTGCGATGGCTCATAGTATCTCTGTCTTGCCAAACCACCATTTCGTATATGGAAAAATTAAATTTTCTTGCAGCATTAAAACTGAGGGCGTGCATGGCGGTGTATTTGATTCTTGCATTGGTCAATGTGCGACCTCCGTTCAAATCTCGCATCTGCGTCCACAAATTGGTGTATTTCAGTTTCCAGATTTTGGTGGTGATTCTTGCGTAGGGATAAGATGACGCATTGTCACTGAGAATCATAGAACGATAACCATCACCCCAGAAGTGTTTTCCTTTTCCTATTTCAAAATGAAAATGCTTGCCATTGCTATAAGCAATATGGCCATACGTATAATGAGTATGATACAACCCGTTGCCGTCGTTCACCGCATAGCCGGCGCCTGGAATGATGCGCAGCGAATCGGCATAATCGCGCAAATATTGAGGTGGTAATCCTCCGACAAGTGAGTAACCAGCTTCAGCCGACCAGTTTTTGACATTGTTGAGGTTCAGGTTCAGCCCAATGATTCCGGTGCCGATTGGTTGTGTTTTCGGGCTCAGCTGAAATCCGCCGGCAAGTGATCCGATCACAGCAAGACTAATTGATTTTTTGAGAGCGGGTTGATGAACCGAAGTATCGATCAGGGAATTAAAACTCGATTCCAGACCACTGGCAACCGGTTGAATATTGGGATGTTCGTCAACGGTTTTCAGGTTCAGTTTCTTGTCGAGCGCAGATAACTGATCCCTATTGAAAGTAGTTCCGGGCTGCTGCGCAAAAAGTGTCTGAAATGAAAATACAACTGAACAAATCAATGTCAGATGAAAGAAGAAACAACGAAATTTTGGTACTGGAGATTTCAATTCAGGATATAAACGTGGCGCAATTTAAGCCTGCGTTCATTTTATGTTGTAGTTGGAATTGTTGCGAAAGAAAATCAATTCCTTCAATTACTTTACCCGGCCAGGATTTCCAGCAAGAAATGCTTTCCATCCTGTAAATGACTTTCCATCTTTTACGACTGTATTACTTTGATAGAAATGACACACAGCCGCAGCAAGTCCATCAGTGGCATCCAGTTTTGCAGGCATGTCCGCATCGGTAATGTTCAATGTCCTTTGAAGCATAGCTGCCACCTGTTCTTTTGATGCGTTACCACTTCCTGTGATGCTCTGTTTTATTTTACGTGGTGCGTATTCCATCACGGGTAATTTTCTGCTCAACGCTGCTGCTATTGCTACACCTTGCGCGCGGCCGAGCTTCAACATTGATTGCACATTTTTACCAAAAAAAGGAGCTTCAATGGCAAGCTCATCCGGATGAAATCCGTCGATGAGTTCAATGCACCGTTCGAAAATCTTTTGAAGCTTCAAATGATGATCAGTGTATTTTTCGAGATGTAAAACACCGAGTGCGACCAGATGCATTTTTTTACCTTCGACACGAATAATTCCATAACCCAGAATGGTTGTTCCCGGATCGATTCCCAAAATGATGCGTTCTTTTGCCTCCAAATTTTTTACTTTGAGCGGTAAATCTATGCGCGTATGATCAGTGTCTATATTCTTTTTTGTGTTGTTTATACGCTCGTGGTGTTGAAGATGAGTATTACCTGGAGCAAAGCAATTGAAGAAAGTGTGAATGGAGGCTCAAATGTTGAAGTATCTATCGTTGTTCCCTTTCGAAATGAACGCAACCATCTTCCACAGCTCATAAAATGTCTGAATGAACAAACAGCGAACAAGACGACTTACGAAATTTTATTTGTGGATGATCACAGTGAAGATGATGGGGCTTCAAAAATCAACATGGACATTCCTTATCGTGTTTTGAATCTGGAATCAAAGGCCGGCAAAAAGGAAGCAATCAAATTAGGTGTTTCACAAGCAAAACACAATTGGATCATTACACTCGACGCGGATGTTGTTGTAGGGCAAAACTGGCTTGCTTCTGTCCTGAGTGCCATTCAAAAGCACAACAGCGATTTATTTATTCTTCCGATGGCGATCAGCGAAGGGCAGAATTTATTTCAGAATTTGCAAAGTCTGGAGTTCATGAGTGTTGTTGGAGTGACTGCGGCAACAGCTTTGAATGCGCATCCCATCCTTTGTAATGGCGGTAATCTTGCATTCAAAAAAGAAGCATATTTAAACACACTTGCAGAACGACATGATGAGCATATTTCCAGTGGTGACGATGTCTTTTTTATGCACGCGCTTAAAGACAAACATCAGGTGAAATGGCTTCACAGCAAAGAAGCAATTGCTTTCACTTCGCCTTGTCAGACGATCTCTGAATTCATTGCTCAGCGCATCCGATGGGCTTCAAAGAGCAATCAATTCAAGGATAAACGGACCATACTATTTGGTACTCTGGTGCTACTCACAAATCTCAGCATCATTCTGTTCTTTATTCAGGCACTCATTCTTTCAAAATTCTGGCTTCCGTTCCTGATAGTATTTTCTTTGAAGTTCACCGCAGATTTTCTTTTGCTGATGCAGGTAGCAGAGTGGATGAGTAAAACCCGATTACTCAAACATTCTATATTGTTGTCGTTGATTTATCCATTTTACATTCTGCTCATTACACTTGGTAGTATTTTTTTTACACCAAAATGGAAAGGAAGAAGAATAAGTTTGTCGCCTTCAAATGTCAAAGCAGAATAACGTCGCATCCTCTTCAACACACGATACACCAGGCAAGATTGCCAGGCGTCGATTTCGTCGTAATCCGATGGCGATGTCCGGATTGATTTTTATTCTGATGGTGCTTCTCGTCGCATTGCTTGGACCTTTCATCCGGCCGGATGGTACGGTGAATGCGAATAATCAGCATTTATCCCTGAGCCGATTGAAGCCGGGATCATCCGTCAAGATGATACGACTACAAAAAACCGGACTTGAGTCTATTGGTTTTTTACAGACATGGAGTAATGGAGGAAAGCCGTTGAGTTACACAGAAATTGCGATATCGAATTTTCAACAAACAGCAGATTCATTATTGGTCACTCCATTAGCGGTTAATGATCTTCCTGCTGGAAAAACAGGCTTTCAGTTGAGTGAACTGATACCAGAAAAAGGCAATGAAAGAACAGGAACAAATTCGTCATTTGTCCATAGTAAAAAATATGTATTGGGCACTGATAAATATGGTCGTGACTTGCTCTCCAGACTGATGGCAGGATCCTTTATTTCACTTTCTGTCGGCACCATTGCAGTCATCATTTCACTATTGCTTGGACTCACCCTTGGTCTGATTGCCGGATACTATCGGGGCTGGATCGACAACGTCATTATGTGGTTCACGAATGTCGTGTGGGCGGTACCAACACTTATACTTGTTATGGCAATCACCTTTGCCTTCGGAACCGGATTCTGGAAAGTCTTTCTGGCAGTCGGCCTAACGATGTGGGTTGAAGTAGCAAGAATCGCGCGCGGACAAGTATTGTCTGTTCGTGAAAAGGAATATGTGGAAGCTGCCAGGGCACTAGGATTTTCAGAGTCGAGAATAATTTTCAGGCATATACTTCCAAACATTCTGTCGCCAATAATTGTCATCAGTGCAGCGAATTTTGCATCGGCCATTTTGATAGAAGCAGGTCTCAGCTTTCTTGGATTGGGAGCTCAAATTCCGACACCTTCGTGGGGTAATATGATACGAGAACACTATTCATACATCACTACCGATCTTGCTTATCTCGCGATCATTCCGGGATTGCTCATCATGCTTTTGGTCCTGTCGTTTATGATGGTGGGAAATGGATTGCGTGATGCGCTGGACGTGCGTGAGTGATTATTATCCTTATCCGACATGTTCGTCATTTGCGAAGCGTGCTTACTTTCGCAGACATGGAAAAGAACGCCAGAATTTTTGTTGCCGGTCATCGCGGAATGGTTGGAAGCGCCATCGTTCGCAAGCTTATTGCAGAAGGCTATTCGCATCTCATCCTGCGAACTTCAGGCGAGCTTGATCTGAGAAATCAACAAGCAGTGAATGACTTTTTCAAACATGAAAAACCGGAATACGTTTTTCTTTCAGCTGCAAAAGTGGGAGGAATACACGCAAACAACGTTTATCGCGCTGAGTTTCTGTATGACAATCTCATGATCGAGACAAACATCATTCACGCGAGTTATGTGAATGAAGTGAAAAAATTATTGTTTCTCGGTTCTTCCTGTATTTATCCAAAACTTGCAGAACAACCTTTAAAAGAGGAAAGTTTGCTTACTGGATTGCTTGAGCCAACAAACGAACCTTATGCCATTGCAAAAATCTCAGGTATCAAATTGTGCGAAGCCTATCGCGATCAATATGGATGTAATTTCATATCAGCGATGCCAACAAATTTGTATGGTCCGAATGACAACTATGATTTGAATAATTCGCATGTGCTTCCTGCATTCATTCGCAAGTTTCATTCTGCGAAAGAAGAAGGAATTGATCACGTGGAAGTTTGGGGAACCGGCTCACCCATGCGTGAATTTTTGCATGTAGATGATTTGGCGGATGCGTGTTATTTCCTGATGGAAAACTATGATGGAAAGTTATTTGTAAACGTAGGCACCGGTGTCGATCTCACCATTAAATCACTTGCGGAATTGGTTAAACAAATCGTTGGCTTCGAAGGAGAAATCAGATGGAATACCCAAAAACCGGATGGCACGCCGCGGAAGTTAATGGATGTTGGTAAGCTCCATCAATTAGGTTGGAAACATCGCATCGAACTGGAGGATGGAATCAGATCTGTTTACGATGAATTCAAAATGTTGCACATCGAAAATGTCCGTGTGCGTTGAAGTGTTCCAACATTACATCCAGGAAGTTTGGTATTCATGCTGCAATCGTCATCATTGCAATTTTCGCGTGTGAAGTAAGTTTTGCTCAACAAAAAACAATTTCACTGAATCACTTTTATACTCAGGAAGTAGAGCGTGCGATTCTGGCAGACACCACCAGCATTTATCATACAGCATCCAAACCTTATCTTGAAAGTGACCTTGATTTGAATGCAATCTATGGTTTCAAAAAAGACACGTTGAAAGTCTACAGTCATGGTACGGGCTTACTGTTGAAGAATCATCTGTTTTCAATTAAGAAGGACGACTATTTTCTTGCCATTGACCCTCTGTTTGATTTCACAGCAGGGGAAGATTTCGGCGATACCACAGCATATGCCGGACGGAAACTATTTACGAATCAACGAGGCTTGCAATTGATCGGTGATATAGGAACAAAGTTTTCATTTCAAACAAGCTTCTACGAAACACAAACATTTGTGCCTCTCTACTACAAACGAATAGTAGATCAAACTGGCGCGTTTCCCGGCTTCGGCAGAACCAAAGTGTACAATCTCAACGGTTATGACTTCGCAATGGCCAATGGGTGGATCAGTTATACTCCCGCCAAATTTCTCAATATCCAATTTGGCAATGGCAAAAATTTTATCGGTCATGGTTACCGATCCTTGTTGTTGAGCGATGCAGCATTTTCATATCCGTACATCAAGGCATGTCTAACATCAAACAACAAAAAAATTCAGTATACAGCGTTGTATGCTTCAATGCAAACACTCAACAGACTTCCCAAAGGCGAGGTGCCGGAATCACTTTTTAAGCGGAAAGCTGCAAGTTTTCACTACTTCAGTTGGAAACCACATGCCAGTTTAGAGATTGGTTTATTTGAAGGAATCATTTGGGAGCGTTATGACTCAACAGGCACAAAACCACAATCTTATGGAGCATACATTCCTGTGATTGGAGTGAACTCGGTGATCAACGGATTTGGCAACAGAAACCACGTGTTGGCGGGACTGAATGTGAAAATCAAAACCACGAGACATTCCTTTATTTATGCACAAGCGGCAGCTGACCGGTCATTCTCCGATGGGTTTAGTTATCAGGCCGGATTCAAGTATTTTGATTTGTTGTTTCCAAATCTGGATCTGCAAATAGAGTGGAATGCTGTTTCACCGAAAACATACAGCAGTCATTACCCGCTTCAATCGTATACGCATACGAATCAACCGCTGGGACATCCAACCGGTCCGGCCACCAAAGAATTTTTAGCCATTTTGAACTATCGCTATTACCGATTTATGGCTCAGGTGAAGTTTAATCACATCAATCATTCTACAGGACCGGAAGGCGATTGGTCATCAGATCCCGAAGAGATTGAAGAAACTTTTGCCGCATGGCCGGTGAAGATCATCAATCAATTTGATTGCACCGCCGGATTTCAAATAAATCCGAAAACGAATTTTCAGATACTCATTGGATATACGAATAGAAATGATCGAGTGGATTATAACTTCATGGATGACAGTATCATGAAAACTTCTTATCTCTATCTGAGCCTGCGGACAAATCTCATCAACCGATATCAGGATTTTTAGATAACTTTGTATCCGGCGAAAGCAAGTCCTTGTTTCGTTTTCCAAAAAGACCTTAGCGCATAGTGACAGAAATTATCAGAGAAATAATCGGATGTTTTTCCACCGGCTTTTTGTTGGTGCTGATTGCGACACCATCCTTGATCAAAGTTGCCAAACTCAAACACCTCGTGGATGAGCCGGGTGATGCGCGCAAACTTCATCGTCGCTCAGTTCCGACACTTGGAGGCATCGTGATTTTTGCCGGCACAATCATCGGTTACAGCCTGTGGTTTCCATCCAAAGAAGGATGGGTATTCGGAAATAATTATTTCCCAATCGAAGCACTGAATGAATTCAAGTACCTCGTAGCCTGTATGTTCATTCTGTTTTTTCTCGGATTGAAAGATGACATAGTAGGTGTTTCGCCTTCCAAGAAATTGATGATCCACTTCCTGGTTGGGTTCATCATCGTCTATGTTGCTGATATACGCATTACACAATTTTGGGGGCTTTTCGAAGTAGATCGCCTGCCCTATTGGCTTAGTCTGAGTCTTTCAATGTTCGTTTATATCGTGATTGTGAACGCTATCAATCTGATTGATGGAGTCGATGGACTTGCAGCTGGAGTTGGATTGATCGCGAGTCTGGCATTTGCGTTCTGGTTTTACCGCACCGGTGACCAACCACTTGCCTTGCTTGCTATGGGACTTGGAGGTTCATTGCTTGGATTCCTCGTTTACAATTTTCAACCCGCCAAATTATTTATGGGCGACTCCGGCTCGCTCATCATTGGACTCGTGCTTTTTGTTCTTGCAGTAAAAATGATCGAGTTCCCGGTGAAAAGAATGCTGACAACGATGAGTGCTGTTCCAAAACCGGTGCTTGCGATGTCCATTCTGGCGTATCCACTTATTGACACCTTGCGTGTTTTTATTCTTCGCGCATCGAAAGGTCGCTCACCGTTCTCGGCAGATAAAAATCATATTCATCACAAATTACTTTCCCTTGGTTTGACACATCGCCAAGTTTGTTTTGTACTCTATGGCTTTTCCGTTTTCATCATCCTGCTGACGTTTTTATCACCGCCTTATTCACCAAATATCACTTTCCTCATTGTGGTATCGGTCGCTGTTTTTAGCCTGAATTCTGTTTTCCTCTTCAAGAGTAAAAAGTAATCACAACCATCGGATTGTTTTTCGACTATCCGAAATTCGGCACAGCATACGCTTTCACCATTTTATCATCAATCGCTTTTGGAGAAAGTATGACTAGTCTCTCCATCACATTTCGGAATTCACGCACATTGCCTGTCCATTTCAATTCCTGCAAAGCTTTGATGGCAGCTGAAGTGATTTCTTTTTTGGGCTGACCATATTCATCAGAAATAACCTGAAGAAAATAATCTGCGAGCAATGGAATGTCGTCCTTTCTTTCATTCAAAGAAGGAACTCGAATGACTATCACAGAAAGACGGTGATACAAATCTTCGCGAAAATTTCCTGCTTCGATTTCTTTTCGAAGGTCTTTGTTGGTTGCAGCAAAAACACGAACATTCACTTTAAAATCTTTGTCACCACCAACGCGAGTGATTTTGCTTTCCTGCAAAGCCCTGAGCACTTTGGCCTGAGCCGACAAAGACATATCACCTATTTCATCGAGGAACAACGTTCCATTATCTGCAAGTTCAAATTTTCCAAGGCGTGTTTTTATGGCCGAAGTGAATGCTCCTTTCTCATGTCCGAACAATTCGCTTTCAATAAGCTCAGAAGGAATGGCAGCACAATTCACTTCAATAAAAGCACTGGCTGATCTGGCGCTTTTTTCATGAAGTTGACGCGCGACAAGTTCTTTACCTGAGCCGTTTCCGCCCGTGATGAGAACTCTCGCTTCCGTTGGAGCAACTGTATCAATCATCTTTTTGATTTCACCAATTGCGTCACTTTCACCGATAATATTCGATCCCAGAATTTTGTTGACCTTCTTTCGAAGGTTTTTTGTTTCCTTTTCCAGCGTGAGTTGATTGCATGCGTTGCGAACGGTAACCAGAATGCGATTCAGATCAAGTGGTTTCTGTATAAAATCATACGCACCTTTTTTCAACGCCTCAACTGCTGTTTCCACATTGCCATGACCGGTAATGATCACGACAGGAACCTCCACTCCTTTTTCTTTCAGTTTGGTGAGAACTTCGATACCGTCCATGCGCGGCATTTTGATATCGCAAAAAATCAGGTCGAATGTTTCTTTCTCAACCATTTTCAAAGCTGTTGGTCCATCCTCCGCTTCTTTCACTTCGAAAGATTCGTATTCCAGGATTTCTTTTAGGGCTTTCCTGATAGCAGGTTCATCATCGACGATAAGTATTTTGGGCATATTGTTCTATTTGTGATAAGCAGGGGCGAAAATAGATTTGATCTGATCAACTTTTAAAACAACAAATTTCCCTGCCTTGAATAATTGAAAATTCTTACGAAGTAACCTTCAAACACCATCATCGTAAAAATGCACCTGCCCTATGAATGTCAGGTCTAATCAGATTATCAAGATCACACGCCGCGTCGGAACGGGATTACTCTTTTTCCTTCCCATTCTGATGATTTTGAGCGCTTCCCTTTTCTGGGGTGATATTTTCATTCCATACTCAGGCAAATCTACCGAGCTCACAAAAGAGGATATTACCTACTTAGAAGATGCTTCTTTGAAAATGTGTGTGGATGAGGTGCTCTTAAGAAAGGATTCATTCCAGCGTCTTCCCAACGATAGTGATAATCCGAACTTCGGATTCAGCAGCAGCAATTTCTGGTTGCAATTTGATATCGATCAGTCAACCATGCCGTTCGGCTCAAACATATTACAAGTCAACAACACGTTACTGAATGAAGTTGAACTTTATGAAATCACAGCTACTGGTCCGGTCCTGCTGGCGCTGACAGGCGATGCACATCAGTTCAGTTCTCGTCCGATAGAACATCGCACCTTCCGATTTCCGTTGTCACTTCCGAAAACGGGTGCGTCCCGCTTTCTATTGAAAGTAAATGGCGCGGGCGAACAGTTGATGGTACCGCTCAGTGTGTGGAATCCTGATTCGCTTGCAGAAAAAGACTATCAGGACAATCTGATGCGTGGTTGTTATTTCGGCTTGATCATTTTCGTTTTGCTCTTCACCGTTTTTTTGTATCTCAGACTGAAGGAAAAATCATCGCTCTATTATGTTCATTACAATCTGAACCTCCTCTTGCTTCAATTTGCCTTAAGTGGTTATGCATTCGAATTTTTGTGGCCATCAAGTCCATATCTGGCCAATGTTGCGACTCCGTTTTTCGCTTCTTTATCCATTCTCGCACTGTTGAAGTTTTCGCAACATTTTTTACAACTCAATGAGTTTTATCCAAAAGTAAATCGTGTGTTTGGCTGGGTCAGCTATCTGGTCATTTTTAATGCAATCCTCGCTCTGATTTGGACTAAACTAACATTCCAGATCAGCGTTCTTACCATCAACATCGTTGCCCTGCTACTCAACTTCGCAATAGTGCCAGTTGCCATTGCGGTGCTTAGAAAAAACTTCAAGCCCGCAAAATTTTTCCTGATTGGTTTTGTCACCTTGGTGATCACCGTTTTTGGGTTTATCGCTACCAATCTGGGCATCATTCGAAGCGCATTCTATTCAGACTATGGTTTGCTTATCGGGAGCGCAGCAGAAGTTGTTTTACTCTCATTCGCTGTAGTGGACAGATTCAGAAGTTTTAAAGAACAAGCACTTGACAGCTTGAAAGAACTCAACAAATTGGAGAGAGAACAAAACGAGATCCTAGAAAAAACCGTCACGGAACGAACAGAAGAAATAGTTCTGCAAAAAACGGTACTCGAAAATCAGAAAGAAGAAATTCTGAGCAGCATACGTTATGCAGAGCGCATACAGAAAAACTTACTTCCTTCAGAACAAGAAATGGCAAACCTGTTTCCGGAGTCTTTTGTGATATACAAACCCAAAGACATTGTGAGCGGGGACTTTTATTGGGTCGGAAAAACTTCACTGAATGGCGTCACAGGTCCCGCGCATCCTGTCACTTTACTTGCTGCCGGAGACTGCACCGGACATGGAGTACCCGGAGCGATGGTGAGCGTGATGGGTTGTAATTTATTGCGAGAAACACTTCAGCAACATCCGGAAGCTTCGCCGCATGAAATGCTCAATGAAATTGATTCCAGACTTAAAAAAACGATGAGCACCCATGATGGAATGCATGCCGGTGATGGCATGGACATCGTGCTTTGCGCCATTCAACAAGACACATTGGAACTTAGGGTAGCCGGTGCAAACAATGATGTGATGGTATGGAATGGAAATGATTTTATTGTGCTCAAAGGAACGTCCAGAGCCATTGGTGCGCGGCATGACTGGCAGCTTGCCGAGTTCACAACGACAAGTTATCAGTTGAAAAAAGGAGACATTATTTATGCCTACACGGATGGAATAGCAGATCAATTTGGTGGAGAAAAAAATAAAAAACTCAAAATCTCAGGTTTGAAAACCCTACTCGCCGGATTAGTTCAGTACAGCATGGCTGAACAAAAGAAACGAATACATCAATTTTTCGAAGAATGGAAAGGTGAGAATGAACAAATCGACGATGTATGTCTTATCGCTGTGAAAATCTGATGACTATTTCAGGGAAGTAATTCGTCCGGCTCGAATAAATCTCTTCACAAAATACTCTGAATCATCGAGCATCTCACTGATGACACCGGATTGCACAGTGGCATGAATCATTTCAATTTTTCCATCCGACACACTTTTCACAATGGAAACATGCCCAATGTTCTTTTTGGACACTTTTCTGCCGGAGAAAAAAAGCAAGTCACCCGGCCTTACTTTTTTCAATTTGACTTCATCACACACAAGAGCAATGCTGCCGCTTCCATGTGGCAATTGAATTCCGTACTTCCCAAAGACGTGCATCACAAAGCCAGAACAATCAAAATTCTTCGGCCCGCAACTCCCAAAGCAATAGGAAGTTCCATGAAAAGTCTCAGCATATCTGAGAATCTTTCCAATGTTTGTGGTATCTGAAAATACAGAATCGGATATCGCTACACTCACCTTAGTTGTGTCCGTTTGAGCGGCAACGCGGGTTTCGAAGAATAGCAAAGCCATAAAAATGAGCAAGTAAAATTTCACTTCACAAAGGTATTCCAGTGCAGGGTAGCATGATTGTTCATATTCCTGCTGACGAATGAAGATTTGAACACTTTAAATTCGCAGTGTGAATAAAGACATAGATTTCCTCGTAGAACTGAATGATGCCCAGCGAGCTGCGGCTTCTCATCTCAACGGTCCGCTCATGGTCATTGCCGGAGCAGGCTCAGGTAAAACACGCGTTCTCACATATCGTATCGCACATCTGATTCAGCAAGGCATCGATCCATTTCAAATTCTGGCGCTCACTTTTACCAATAAAGCAGCGCGTGAGATGAAGTCGCGTATCGGGAAAATTGTAGGTGAGCATGAAGCCAGAAATATCTGGATGGGTACCTTCCACAGCATTTTCGCTCGCATACTTCGCATTGAAGCCGAAAAAATAAACTATCCCAGAAACTTTTCGATTTACGACACAGCGGATTCGAAAAATCTGATCAAGGATATTTTGAAGGAAATGGGTCTGGATGATAAAATCTACAAGCCAGGTGTCGTATACAATAGAATTTCTTCCTGTAAAAACAACCTGATTTCTGCGAAGGATTACTCCAGCAATGTTGAGATCATGGCAGAAGATAAGTCTACCGGAAGACCCAAAATGGCAGAGATTTATACGACGTATAATCTACGTCTATTCAAATCCGGAGCAATGGATTTTGATGATCTGTTGTATAAGACAAACGAACTGCTGCGCGACTTTCCGGATGTGCTTCACAAGTATCAGCATAAGTTTCATTACATCCTGGTGGACGAGTATCAGGACACAAATTTTTCACAATACCTTATCATCAAACAATTGGGTGCTGCATTTGAAAATGTGTGTGTCGTTGGTGATGATGCTCAAAGCATCTATGCATTCCGTGGTGCGAATATTCAGAATATTCTCAACTTCCGAAAAGATTATCCTGAGTTTGCGATGTACAAGTTGGAGCAGAATTACAGAAGTACGAAAACCATTGTAGAAGCAGCCAACAGCATCATTTCGAAGAACAAAGACCAAATCAAAAAAGAAGTCTGGACAGCGAATGATGTAGGATCACTCATCAAGGTTCACAAAGCCCTCACAGATAATGATGAAGGTAATTTTGTCGCCAATCAGATCTATTCGATTAAATCAGAAGAAGGCGCAAATCCTTCCGACTTTGGAATTCTTTACCGCACCAATGCACAGAGCCGGTCATTCGAGGAAGCCCTCCGGAAGCTGAATATTCCATATAAAATTTATGGAGGTCTCAGTTTCTATCAGAGAAAAGAAATCAAGGATCTGATCGCATACTTCAGACTGGCATGCAATCACAACGATGAAGAATCACTCAAACGCGTAATCAACTATCCGAAACGCGGAATCGGTGATACAACGATCAGCAAGCTTGTTGTTGGATCAGCAGAGCGCGAAATCAGCGTATGGGAAATGATTGAACGTTCGCATGAAATCGGACTAAGCGGAGCTACCATGCATAAGGTTCTCGATTTCGTGACGTCCATTAAAAGTTTTTCTGTTCATCTGGATGACCAAAATGCCTACGACATTGGTCATCAGATTGCAAGTGAATCGGGTCTTTTGAAAGATCTTTATTCTGACCGCACTCCGGAAGGTGTTGCCCGCTATGAAAACATCCAGGAATTGCTGAACGGAATGAAAGAGTTCAGTGATAAAGTGGATCCGGAATTTCCGGACAAGATCAACACACTGAGCGATTTCCTGATTGACGTTGCCTTGCTGACAGATGTCGATAACGACGATGAAAGCGAAGAAGGGAAAGTTTCGTTGATGACCATTCACTCAGCAAAAGGACTAGAATTTCCATACGTGAATGTAGTAGGTTTGGAAGAAAATCTTTTCCCTTCTCAACTCAGCTTAAATTCACGTGAGGAGCTGGAAGAAGAAAGAAGGCTTTTTTACGTAGCACTTACACGGGCTGAAAAACGCGCCACGCTAAGTTATGCTGTGACACGCTATCGATGGGGCCAGTTGCAATACTGTGAACCATCCAGATTCATTGAAGAAATAGACGAACAATACCTCGACATGCCAACAACAAACAAACCAAAGCCAGCCTCAGATAAAGAAACTGATTTTAATGCCGAACGCGCCGGCTTCTTTGGGAAAACGGCTCCGGTGAGAAGGCCTTATCACGCCAGAGAAAAAGCGAATGAGCCGACCACGCACAATACACCGCCGTCAGGTTTCAAAAAGATTACCGGTGCTACTCCGGCGGCTATCGAGCCGGGCGAATGGGCGAGTCCGGAAGATGTGCTCGTTGGTGTAGAAGTTCAACATGAAAAATTCGGAAAGGGTAAAGTGCTATCTGTGGATGGTGCATCACCGGATCTCAAGGCAACCATCTTTTTCCCGACTGCCGGTCAAAAACAACTACTCCTCAAATTTGCCAAATTGAAAGTGTTGAGAACAGCAACACCTGCGCCGGGTGCAGAATAGATAAAAATATCCTGTACACTATTTTTGTCAGGTGATGCCATTTTTAAAATCCCTTCAACAACTAAAACAGCAAGGCAAAAAAGCACTTGCAGTATTAATCGATCCGGACAAAGGCAGAGATGAGAAATCATTGCGCGCGATGATGGAATTGATCGGATACAGCAAAGTGGATTTTGTGTTGGTTGGCGGAAGTTTATTAGTAGAAGGTCATTTTCACACGTGCGTAAAAAGGGTAAAATCCCAATGCGAGGTGCCTGTTATACTTTTCCCAGGCAGCCCTTCGCAAATAAGTGATGCGGCAGATGCCATACTTTTTTTATCGCTTATCTCCGGCAGAAATGCTGATCTATTGATCGGGCAGCAAGTCATCGCAGCACCGGCGTTAAAAAAAACAAAGCTGGACATTGTGCCAACAGGCTACATGCTCGTTGATTGTGGCGCAGCAACAACCGCTTCTTACATCAGCCAAACATTTCCATTGCCCTGGAACAAACCTGAAATTGCTGCTGCCACAGCCTTGGCGGGAGAAATGCTCGGTTTAAAATGCATTTATCTCGATGGTGGAAGCGGTGCTCAAAAACCGGTTTCCACTGAAATGGTAAAAGCAATCAGAGAAGCCGTAAACCTGCCGCTGATCGTTGGTGGTGGAATTCGAAATGAAAATCAAGCGCGTGATATTTACGAAGCAGGTGCTGATATGATCGTTGTCGGAACGGCATTCGAAGAGGAGCCGGAATTGCTTTTTTCCATGGCTCAATCAAGATACATTTGACACTTTAAACTTGACATTTCACTCGAATATGTCATGACTTTTATCAAACATAATTTGACTTCAAAATGATAATCCGCCCGTTCAACCTTAATAAATGGATAGAAGAAAATCGTGATCTTCTGAAACCACCAGTTGGAAATAAAAACCTTTACAAACAATCAGGAGACTATCTGGTCATGATTGTTGGCGGACCGAATGCGCGTAAAGACTATCATTTCAATGAAACGGAAGAACTGTTTTTCCAGATCGAAGGCGATATCGTGGTTGGAATTCAGGAAGACGGCAAGGCGGTCGATATTGAAATCAAAGAAGGTGAAATGTTTTTGCTTCCTGCGAACACTCCGCATCAACCCCGACGAGGTCCAAACACTGTCGGGCTCGTCATCGAATGCAAACGTGCCGATCGCGAAATGATTGATGGTCTGCAGTGGTACTGTGAAAAATGCAACAACAAATTGCACGAGTATAAATTCATTCTGCATGACGTGGAAAAGGATTTTTTGCCTCGTTTCCGTGATTTCTATGCTTCAGAAGATTTCAGGACTTGTAAAAAATGCGGTCATACCATGGAATCTGACCCGCGATTTGTCTGAAAGACATGCAACTCTTACCAATCTTAGTGGTCTATTCATCAGCCTTAGTCAAATTAACATGAAAAAAATTTACACTTTTCTACTTACTTGTATTACAATTTCTGCCGCACTTTCCATGTCGGCGCAATGTCCAACTACCATTATTGTCACCGAACAGTCCGGTTGCGGACTTTACCAGCTTCATCTGAATGAATTTGGCGAAACAGGCAATATTATCTGGACTTACGATGGATTACCGCTGGCAACCGGCACGAACAACGTCCTATGGGGAAGCGATATCAGCGGCAACCATGTTGTGTGTGCGCAAGCCTGGACAGCAAGTTGTCCAAATCTCGTTACGATATGCCAGGACATCAACGTCCCGATGTGTCCAATGGATGAGTGTCCAACTTCATTAGTAGCTCAAGCAATAGATTGCAATTCATACGTATTTCATATCGAAGGAGTGGACATCGGTGAGGTTAGCTGGAATTTTGGTGATCAAAACGAATCACAAAGTGGTGCAAATTCTGATCACACCTATGCAGCAAACGGCATATACGATGTTGTTGCTCACTACTTCGGACCCTCTTGTCCGAATGGAGCTTGGATCATTGAAACGATTGAGGTGAATTGTTTTGAAACGCCAGTTTGCCCGGAAACCATTTCAGCGAACGCCGGAGACAACTGCGGCGTAATGAATTTTGAAATTAGCAGTTTTGTAGAAGGTGAAGCCGTAACCTGGTTCCCGGGTGATGACACGGGTCCGGTGGAAGGTGGTCATTATCTTTCACATACTTATGCTGCACATGGGGTTTACAATGTCTGTGCATTCTATACAAGCCCGTCTTGTCCGGATGGAGTTGAACTCTGCACAGAAATAGAAGTTGCACCATGCAACGTGGTGGATTGTCCTACTAACATTATTGCAGAACAAATAGATTGTGATTCATACATTTTCCATATTGATGGAGTAAATAACGGAAATGTCATCTGGTCGTTTGGAGATGGCGGCACTGAAACATCAGGTGTTGCTGCAGACCACACTTTTGCTGACAACGGATATTATATCGTGACAGCAATCTATTCAGGACCGAATTGCCCGAATCAAACCTATCTTGTATTAACCGTTGGAGTGCAGTGCAGTAATGGCGTTGATTGTCCTACGGAGATTTTTTCCATCGCGGGTAACGACTGCGGCGTCATGAATTTCGAAATTGGAAATTTTGTTGAAGGCGAAGTCGTGAATTGGTATCCTGGTGATGAGAGTGGTGTCGTAGAAACAGGACATTTCTTCTCACATACCTATGCGCAACCTGGATATTATCAGGTATGCGCTTTCTATACCAGTCCTGCATGTCCAAATGGAGTAGAGTTATGTACAGACATCGTCGTGCTTCCCTGTGACGTTTGTCCTACTGAAATATTAGCTCAGCATTTCGGATGTGGATCTTATGGATTCTATTTGAATGGCACCGCGGCCAATGACGTATTATGGTCTTTCGGTGATGGCGTCACAGAAACAAGCGGCATCACTTCTGATCATTATTATGCGGAGAATGGTGTTTATATTGTTACCGTTCAGTTCACTTCTTCGAATTGTCCCCAAATCACAACGTTGGTTTATACCATCAATGTGGACTGTCATTCAGAACTTGGTTGTCCTGAATCGATATCTCACAATGCCGGTGGTGATTGTGGCGTAATGAATTTTGAAATCGGCAGTTTTGTAGAAGGTGAAGCGGTTACCTGGTTTCCGGGTGACGAAACCGGAGCTGTCCAGACTGGACATTTTTTCTCACACATTTATGCTGCGCCAGGTTCCTATAACGTTTGCGCATTCTACACTAGCCCAGCTTGTCCGAATGGTGTTGAATTGTGCACGACCATCGAGGTGCTTCCTTGCAATGTGAATGATTGCCCAACATACATCGTCGCAGAACAGGTTGATTGCAATTCATTTGTATTCCATGTAGATGGAGTAACTGCCGGTGATGTGGTCTGGACATTTGGAGATGAATCAGGCGAAAATTCTGGTGTCGGAGCCGATCATAGCTATGACCAAAATGGTGTTTACATCATCACTGCTCAATACTTCGGTGCAAACTGCCAATCCGGCGTTACTTTAATCTACACGGTTCAGGTTAATTGTCAGACTGGTGCTGGTTGTCCGGAGGAGATCTGGAGTGGTGCCGGTAACGACTGTGGAGTGATGAACTTTGAAATAGGAAGTTTTGTGGAAGGTGAAGCTGTGACCTGGTATCCGGGTGATGAAACAGGTGCTGTGGAAACAGGACATTTCTTCTCTCACATTTATGCAGAACCGGGTGTATACAATGTATGCGCTTTTTATACAAGCCCGGGATGTCCGGATGGAGTAGAACTCTGCACAACCATTGAAGTATTGCCATGTAATATCAGCGATTGCCCAACCTTTCTGATAGCCGAACAAGTGGATTGCAACTCCTACGTTTTCCATGTGGATGGTGTGGATACCGGCAATGTAGTTTGGCACTTCGGAGATGATAATACTGAAACTTCAGGAGTTGGCGCTGATCACAGTTATGCTCAGAATGGAGTGTATGTGATCACTGCTCAATATTTTGGTCCAAACTGTCAGACCGGTGTAACACTTTCTAATACCATCGAAGTGAATTGTCAAAGCGGTACAGAATGTCCACAAGAAATCTGGCATTGGGCAGGTGTAGATTGTGGTGAGATGAATTTCCAAATCGGAAATTTTGTGCAAGGCCAAGTGGTAACCTGGCATCCGGGTGATGAAAGCGGAGCGGTTGAATCCGAAAACGTTTTCTCACACACATATGCAGAACCGGGCATTTACACACTCTGTGCGTTCTACATAAGTCCACTCTGTCCGGACGGTGTGGAACTATGCACAACCTTCGTAGTTGCGCCATGCAACACGGAGTGTTCTGATGTGGTTTTTGGTATTGATAGTTATGTGAACAATGGCGGCACTCCATCCCTTTATTATAGTGTTGTGAATGCGGAAACCAACGAAATGGTGCTGTTCGGTGAGTCGAACTACACCTCGGAAGATCCGTTCTTTGATACTTCCATTTGCCTTCCGGATGGTTGCTATATCCTGACAATCGACAACAACAATATGATTCAACTTGGTCAGGGTTTGAATGTTTTCATTACCATGGGTAATCAGAATCTTGCTGAAAACGCTGAGATCATTTATCAGGATAATGTTTCTTTTTCCATGCAATTTGGCGTCAACTCTGATTGCACGGCATCACCAGCCTGCATAGCCTCATTTGAAGCGCATTATACCAATGCACCAGGGCATATTGAATTCATCAATAACTCCACTTACGATGGCACTGCTACATTCGCATGGGATTATGGTAATGGCACTTCCAGCGATGGCCAATCCGGCAATGTCTGGTATGAGCAAAATGGTATTTATACTGTTTGTTTGACTATAACTACAGATAACTGCCAAGATACTTATTGTTTCCCGGTTTCCATTCAGGAGCTGGAAACAGTGTGTGAAGCAAATCTTGTCACTTTAACTGTCACAGCTGCTTATCCGAATGATTTGACGGAATTAGTTGATCTGGCATTGACGTTTGAAGGTATTGAATTGAATTCATGGTCACTTCCGATGTTTTCGGGTTTTACCACAACCATGGAAGTATGCGTACCAGATGGTTGCTATGAATTGGATCTCACCACGGAACTTCCTTCCATTGCCGACATGGTTAATGCGTCTATTTCTGTGAATGGCGAAACCATTGACGTTCTCGAATTTATAAATGGCAATACGGAATCTCACATCCAATTTGGTCTTAACAGTGACTGCACCGTGCGGGTTCCAGAAATGCTTGTTCCGGAGTGGAATTTATATCCGAATCCGGCGACGGAAAAGATTACGCTGCAAACTTCTGATGGCTCCAAACTAGGCCAGATAAGCGTTTTCGATGTCATGGGTAATCTGGTTCTCAATCTTCAGCCATTTCAAACTTCCATTTTTAGTTTGGACCTGACATCACTTTCTTCCGGAATTTACATCTTGAAATTATCAAACGAAAACACCACACAGATCAAACGATTTGAATTGGTGCGATAATAGAATTTAAGTTACTCTGAAAAGGCTGTCACCAAATCGGGACAGCCTTTCTCTTTTTAAAATAGCCATCTCGATCAACCAACTCATCGAAAATCGAAAAGCTGTTGAACCTTAAAAAAAGCAAAGCGCCGTGCAGGATTTTCAAATAAGTAGAATGAAAGGCTTCACGACATTAACTTCGCCACTTGCATAAAAAACCTTGTGCCTAAATTTTCTTGATAACCTCTATGAATTTTAACAAGTTAAACATCTTGACAGGATGGCTCGTCTGGGCAATTGCCACAGTCGTTTACATCATGACACTAGAACCTACCATGCCCTTCTGGGATTGTGGAGAGTTCATAGCATCCGCGCATAAACTGGAAGTAGGTCACCCGCCGGGAGCGCCTTTGTTTATGCTTATTTCAAGAATATTCTCCGCTGTGGCTTCGAGTCCTTCGCAGGTGCCATATATGATCAATATGCTTTCCGGACTTGCATCGAGTTTTACAGTGTTGTTCCTTTTTTGGACCATCACTCACTTCGCGAAAAAGATTGCCGATCTCAGCGGCGGCATCAGCACTCCTGGTCGCATGTATGCGATTATCGGAAGTGGAATTATTGGATCATTGGTTTTTACCTTCAGTGATACGTTTTGGTTTTCTGCTGTGGAAGGTGAAGTATATGCGATGTCTTCATTGTTGATTGCCGTAGTATTCTGGGCAATTCTCAAATGGGAAAGTGTGTTGGATGATACCGGTGAACTGCGCTGGATCATTCTCATTGCTTATCTGATCGGACTTTCTATTGGTATTCACTTGTTGAACCTTTTGGCAATTCCTGCTATTTGTTTTGTTTACTATTTCAAAAAATATGACGTGACCATTAAAGGTGTGATCCTAACGGGAATCACTTCCTTAGTGCTACTCGGCTTAGTGCAAAAAGGGATCATCATCTGGCTCGTCAAACTTGCCGGATGGTTTGAACGCGTTGCCATCAACAGCCTTGGCATGCCATTTAACTCGGGTGTACTTATCTATGTTATTCTGCTCATCGCTTTGATTGCATTCGGACTTTGGTACACAAGAATAAAAGGCAAGGTGATGTGGAATACACTCATCCTTGGAATCGCTGTGGCAGCTATTGGCTATACATCATTCGCCACAATCATCATCCGATCCCAGGCCAATCCGCCGATGGATGAAAACAATCCGGAGAATTTATTCTCCTTGCTTTCATACCTGAATCGTGAACAATATGGTGATCGCCCGTTTGTATTTGGCCAATACTTCAACACTCCACAAGACATGGCTACACCTTACAAAGACGGAGCTGATGTGTGGGTGAAATCATACAGTGTTAGAAGCGCCGATTCCAAAGACAAATTGATTCTGTCATGTCGCACACCTTATGAAGCAGAACAATACATCCAATTGAATGCCGACAAAAAGTTTAAACTTGTAGAACAGTATGTTGAAAGTGGTGAAAAGAAAGGTTCTATTCCAAACTATGATAAACGATTCTGTGGTTATTTCCCACGTATGCACAGTAGCCAGGCGAATCATTTGACACCCTACAAAGAATGGAGTGATTACCAATCGTGGAGCACCGCGAGAGGTAAAGAGAAAGTGAAAAGCATGGAAGAAAACATCGAAGAGAATGAAGCCGTGCTGAATTATTACAGTCAGAAAAACGAAATGCCGAGAGGTTATGAGGATAAGACTGCTCAACAAGTATTAAGAGAGCTCGAACGTTTGTATGCGAAAGCGGCTCCAACGGCAGGCGAAGAAATGAGATATTTCACCAACTATCAACTGGGTTGGATGTATTGGAGATACTTCATGTGGAATTTTACCGGTCGTCAGAATGATCGTCAGGGTCATGGTGAATTCACCGACGGTAATTGGATCAGTGGTGTAAAAATGATTGATGAAAAAAGATTGGGCAGTCGCGATAATCTTCCTGAATCCGAACTCACCAACAAAGGATTTAATACCTACTATTTCCTTCCACTCATTTTTGGATTGATCGGATTGGTTTTTCAATTGCTCATTCACAAAAAAGATTTTTCAGTAGTCGGAATGTTATTCATACTCACCGGTATTGCTGTGATTGTTTATCTCAATCAGCCTCCGATGGAGCCTCGCGAACGTGACTATACGTCTGTCGGATCCTTCTACGCATTTGCAATCTGGATTGGATTGAGCGTTTATGCGCTTTACTACGCAGCTACCAATATGACTGTAAAAAATCTAGGAACACTTGCCGCCATGACCGTTGGTGGTTCTATCATTATCTATGCAGTGGAAGCTGCAGTGGGTGGTGGCAGCGCGCTAGGTCTTTCGCTTCTGTTCATCAGCGTAGTCATTGTGATCGTTTTTGCGATTATGGTCGGGCTGAATTTATTTGTCAAAGGAGAAGGTGCCATGAAGGCGTTGGTGCCGACTGCACTTTGCCTGATTGCTCCATTCCTGATGTGCTCATACAACTGGGATGATCACAGCCGCGCTAAACGCGAAACTGGTCTGGCCATGGCTGTGAACTATCTTGAATCACTTGCTCCAAATGCGATCATTTTCACGAATGGAGATAATGATACATTCCCACTTTGGTATGCTCAGGAAGTGGAGGAAATCAGAACGGACGTTCGTATCGTCAATCTTTCTTTGCTGAATACTGACTGGTACATCGATCAAATGAAACGTCAGGCCTATCTCAGTGCTCCAGTTCCATTTAAAATGACAGAACAGAAGTACAGACAAGGTACGCGCGATGTACTTTTCATGGATCCATACAAAGAAACCAAAGGCTTTATGCCTGTGAGTGAAGCGATGCAGATAGCCCTCGACGATAGCAAATTCGTCAACAACGGCAAAAGCAAAATCGCCTATCTGCCTTCATACAAATTCTCTTTGAAGGTTGATCCTGCTGTGGCTGAAACTTATCGTCAATACATGCATGAAGGTGATAGTCTCGTAAATGAAATCACCTGGGCCACCGTTGATGGAAGCGGCCGTCCACGTAGCTTTATCACAAAAGCCAATCTTGCCGTACTTGATTTATTGAACAACATGGATTGGAATCGTCCGGTTTATTTTGCAGTGACCACCGGTGGTGATGCTTATATGGGACTTGAAAATTATTTCCAGTTGGAAGGACTTGCTTATCGTCTGACACCGATTTATCACAAGAAAAATGATAACCCGAATCTCGACGGTGGCATTGGAACAGATCTCATGTTTAAGAACATGATGGAGAAATTCCAGTGGGGAAATATGGATAAGGAAGACATTTATATGGATGAAAACAACCGAAGAATGACTACGAATCTTCGTTTGCAATTCGGTCACCTTGCGCAACAGCTTATCGACGAAAACAAACTCGATAGTGCAAGAGCTGCCTTGAATAAGGCTCTTGAAGTAATGCCAGAGAAAACAGTTCCGTATGAACAACCACAAATCATGTGGCAGGTTGTTGACATGTTGTATCAGGCAGGTGATTCAACTAAAGCCTTGGATCTATCGAAACGCCTGGTGGACTTGAACAATCAGGAGATAGCATACTATCATAGCCTCGATCCTGAACGTCAGCAAGTGATTTCACGTGACATCACTATGCGCGTGCAGATAAGTGATCGACTTGCACTGATGGCTAAAAATTACAAGCCTTCTGATCCGGATGTACAAGCAATGAACACAACTGTAGCAGAACAACGCACAGAGTTTGATCTGCCATCCTATGAAGAATATCTCAATCAGGAAAAACAAATGAATCAGATGCGCAAAACGCAAGACTCCATCATGAGCCTTCGTCCTAAACCATCAACGCCTATCGTGGTGGATGGTCCAAGCGGAATTCAGAAGAAATAAATATCATGATCAATTTGAAAGAGCCTTCGTGAGAGGGCTCTTTTTTTTTAGGCGAGAGGCGAGATGTGAGATGTGAGAAGTGAGAAGTGAGCAAAGGTGAAATCCGGATAGAAATCACTATGCGTTACAAAGGAAATTGTTCAGGGCAACAAGAAGCCGGAATCTGGAAGCTGGAAGATGGAAAATCGCTTCTAAGAGATGTATTGTGCATAGAAGAATAAAACCTTCACAATGAGGAACCTGAAACATGGTACTTGAAACAAAGAACCTGAAACAAAGAACACAAACCAAGAATCGGCAACCCGCAAAACCGCCTATTAACTACTCCTGATTAAACCTGCGTTCCTTAACGTTTTTGAACCTGATATTGAGCGATTCCACGATGATAGAAAACGCAAGCGCCACATACGCATAGATCTTTATGTTGACACCTTCGGGTAAATGAAATACCTGAGCGTCTTCCAATCCTTCCATAACAAGCACAATTCCGATGACCACCAGAAATACCAACGCCAACATTTTGATCGTTGGATATTTTTCTATAAAGTCACTTACGTAAGGAGCGAAGAGTAACATCGCAATCATCGCTATCACCACTGCCATGATCATTGTAGCAAGTGCAAGCGATGCATTTGGATTGTCAGATGTAACTCCCACTGCAGTAATGATGGAGTCAAAAGAAAAAACGATATCGATCAAAGTAATTTGAAAGATTGCTTGCGTCCAATTCATTTGGCGAGATTTAGTCGTTTCTTCCTTATCAGCGATTTTAAACTTGTGATAAATTTCGCTAATGGTTTTGATGATGAGGAAAGCACCTCCGCTAAATAAGATCAGTCCACGACCCGTGATCGGAAAATCCGCGATGTGAAACCAGGGATAAACCATCTTAGTGATGAAGGTTATAGTAGAAAGCAAAATAATCCTTACCACCATCGCTAGCATCAACCCAATAAATCGCGCTTTCTTCTGATCCTTGCGGTTTGGAATATATCCGCAGATGATGGCGATAAAAATGATGTTGTCGATTCCAAGTACGATTTCCAGCATCACCAGTGTAAATAAACTGATGATTCCACCAAATGAAGAAAAGACTTCGAGATAAGCTTCCATACTACCGCAGAAAAAACGATTTAATTAGGGCGTGAAGATAAGAGCCTGTTTAAGAGAAATTAGAATTTCACCGATGATAAGATTGATGCAAAAATTTGCTCTAAAAAAAACCACCTTTCAATAAAGAAAGATGGCCTTTTTTTATACTGACTCTCAGTTTAAGAAATTAATCGACGTTGTCATGCAGAAATGGATTATCTCTCAGCTCCACTTTTTTTTGTCCGTTTTCATCTGTGGATTCATTCAAAGAAAAACGAGAAATGTTGCTCTCAGAACTATGTTGCGGTGAGTCGAGAGAGATTTTCTTGCGCGCATAGGCCGGTTCGTTTTCCAATTCGTTCAACCCATTCGGAGTTTTCAATTTGATGGTGAACTCACGAATACGCATTTCGCGTTCCTTATTGCGTGCCATCAATTCAGTGCGGTTTGGACGATCACTTACAAGTGGTTCTTCTTTGTGCACAAGTGTATCAGAAGGTGTCGAGCTTATCTGGTTAGAAACGATGTCGCGAATATCATTTCCAAGATCAAGGTAAACTGGTTTGTCAGTTACATACTCCTCCTGAACATTCAACTTCAAAGAAGAAAGTGTTGGAACTTCTTCAGAAGTAGCAGGTTCTTCTTCGACAATATTGTTGGTCACATCAAATTCTACTTCAATGGCCTTCTCAACAACTTTGATGAATGGCTCTTCCACATTCAATTTGATCTCATTGCGTACTTCAGGAATATCCACAACCGGCTTCTCCACTTTCGCAGTCACTTCTTTAGCACCTTCCGTTTCGAGCCACATTTTCTTAGGCTCTAGTTCTTGTGCCGGTAATACATGATCCACTGTTTTTGCTGCAAATCCTGTAGCAATGACTGTTGCACAAACGTCTTCACCAAGTGACTCATCCTGACCATAACCCCAGATTACTTCAGCAGCCATTCCTGCTTGTTCCTGAATATGATCAGTGATTTCACTGATTTCATCCATCAACAATTCCTCTTTACCATACGTAATATTGAGGAGAATGAAGTTTGCACCATTGATATCATTGTCGTTCAACAATGGCGACTCAAGAGCAGCCTGTACGGCGCGTTTAGCACGACCTTCACCGCTTGCGCGACCAGAACCCATGATGGCAACACCACTATCCTTCATCACCGTTTTTACGTCATTCATATCGACGTTCACAGTTCCGATCAACGTGATAACTTCAGCAATTCCTTTGGCAGCTGTGCAAAGCACTTCATCCGCATGACTGAATGCTTGCTTCAGTGTAAGGTTACCGTACAACTCACGCAATTTATCATTGCGGATAATCAATAATGTATCGACACTTTCGCGGATTTCTTTCAAACCAAGATCAGCCTGTAAGCCACGTTTTCTTCCTTCGAACATAAATGGAACAGTCACAATACCGACTGTCAGAATTCCCATGTCTTTCGCCACTTTCGCGATCACCGGTGCAGCACCGGTTCCGGTTCCACCACCCATACCTGCCGTAATAAATACCATATTGGTATTTTCAGAAAGAAGAGCTTTGATATCTTCCAAACTCTCAATGGCTGCATTTCTGCCTACCTCTGGAATAGAGCCTGCTCCTTTTCCTTCAGTTAGTGTATTGCCAAGCTGTACTTTAATCGGCACCGGACTTTTATCCAATGACTGAGCATCTGTATTGCAGACGATAAAGTCTACACCTTTGATGCCTTGCTCGTACATGTAGTTTACAGCATTGCTGCCACCACCGCCAACGCCAATCACTTTAATGATTGAGGATGTGTTGGCCGGCAAATCGAATTTTAATGAGTTTTCCATTTTGGTTGATATGGGGTTTTTACTCATAATCAGGCCAGTTAGGCCTCGCCCGATCGCTGAGATTTGAATGGCCTAAGAAAGATGTTTTGAATGCCATTGTGCTGTATGACTTTTCAAAAAAGTGAACTGTAATTTGTTAGTAACGTCCTTCCATTTTAATGGTCAAAATCCCATAAAAGAGATTTTTTTTCCTGAAACAGGGAATATCGAGACTCCTCCTTAAGTTTGCACTCAGTCTTCTTTATAGAATTTTCCCCCTCATGCAGGACACGATCAACAATCAGCTGGACTTCCAGCCTTATAACAGCAATCGACCATATCTCGTAATTCCTGAGTATGGCCGCAACATTCAGCGTATGGTTGAATATGCGCAAACACTCAACGACAAGGAAGAAAGAAACAAATGCACACGTGCAATTCTGAGTGTGATGGGGCAGTTGTTTCCTCATTTGCGTGATATTGAAGATTACAACCACAAATTGTGGGATCACCTGCACATCATGGCAAAATTCAAGTTGGATGTAGATAGTCCTTATCCAACACCGGACGCAGAACATCTGCAGAGCAAGCCGGAGCCGATGCCTTATCCAAACAATACCATCGCATTTGGTCATTATGGACACTACGTTCAAAGCATGATTGCAAAATGTGCGGAAATGGAAGAGGGTGAAGACAAACAGGCTTTTGCTCTCTCAATAGCCAATGTGATGAAATACAATGCAACCAATTGGAATCGCAATATTGTGCATGATGATGTCATCCTAAAAGATCTCGCATTCCTGGCAAAGGGAAAAATCAAATTGGGTGATGTTACTCAACTGCAGGCAGTAAAACCATTGAGCACGGGCGGTTTCAAGGAATATGAGACGGAGCGCTTTGGTAAAAAGAATAACAAATTCAAGTTTAACAAGAACAATCAGAACAAAAAGAAAAAGTTCAGACCGAGATAGTCTGTTCTGTCATTTCTTTTCCCTGTTCGTCGTGATAAAAATCATGAAGCACTTTTGAAAATTCAAAAGTGCTTTTTGTTTTATTATCACTCCAAATCCGCATCAGGCTTGACTTTCGGACGATGATCTTACATTTTCGGTTCAAGAATCATGGAATTTGCAAACATGATGATCGTCAACTGGTGACTTTCAGATGACAAATCAAAAGACAAACCGTGAAAAATTTGTAGCATACAAGCCACGCTTACGTGAACGAACTAAGAATCATAGCCATCACACACAAAAATTTTCCTCTGGAAACCATTGGGAAGTTGCACTTGTCAGATGAAGATCGCATTGAAAAACTGCGAGTGGTGAAGGAGCATGCGAATATGTCAGAACTGATGTATCTGTCCACCTGCAACCGCATTGAACTTATTTTTTCACTTCCTCATTTTGTTTGTCCCGGCGTAACGGCAAATATCCTTCGTGAACTTCAGCCTCACCTCAGTGAAGAAGAAATTAAAGAGATCGCGTTTAAAGCTGAGCGCTACAACGGACTGGAAGCAGCTTCTCATTTATTGCAAGTTGCATCAGGTGTTGAATCAGTCGTTATCGGCGAAAGGGAAATCATCACACAATTGCGCAAAGCGTATGAGGAAGGTTGCGCTGCGAATCTCACTGGAGATGACATCCGATTGCTAATCAGTCAATGTGTGAAGACAGCCAAATCTGTATTTACCAATACTGATCTTGCAAAGAAACCAGTCAGCGTTGTTTCTCTTGCATGGCAACAATTTCGAGAATATGGTGTCAAACAAGATGCGCGCATTCTGCTCGTTGGCGCAGGCCAGATCATTCGCAACTTCACAAAGTTTCTCTTTGAAAATAATTATCGCAACATCACGATTGCGAATCGCACTTTGGAACATGCGTTGGAATTAACGAGAAATTTTGGCGGCAAGGCCATTGAGTTAAACGATTTGAAATCTTACACTGAAGGTTTTGATGTATTGGTGAGTTGCACCGGTTCTGAAAACACAGTCATCGATCTGCAACTATACAATCACCTTCTTCAGAATGAGATGCATCAAAAATTAGTCATTGACCTTGCATTGCCTGCGGATATTTCAAAAGATGTTGTCGCTTTGTTCCAACTGAAGTATGTCGACATGAACACTATTCAACAAGAAGCGGCAATCAATATCAAGTTCAGAGAACAGGCTTTGGAAGATTGCAAACCCATATTGGAAAGTGGTTTGAAAGAATTCGAAAAAGTGTGGCAGGCACGTCAGATTGAGCGTGCTATGCAGTCTATTCCTGAAACCATCAAAGAAATAAAAGAGACAGCACTCGGTTCAGTGTTTGCAAAAGACCTTGAAAATCTGGACGACAACGCCAAAGAATTATTGGACAAAATCATGTCATACATGGAGAAAAAGTATATTTCCATTCCAATGAAGATGGCTCGTGAAGTTCTCATGAGCGAGATTGCAAAAAACTGATCTCAGTCCTTTTTCTAAGCTTAATTTGCACTCACAATTCATCCTGCGTTTTTAATTTTCCTAAATGAAACGCACGAAAAGCAATCAACGTTTTGAAATCACCTCTTATCCTTGGAACACGCGGAAGTGATCTTGCACTTTGGCAGGCACATCACGTGAAAGCGCAGCTGGAAGAGCTGGGCAATGAATGCCATATTCATATTATCAAAACCAAAGGCGACAACATTCAGCATTTAGGTTTTGACAAAATGGAAGGCAAAGGTTTTTTCACCAAAGAAATTGAAGAGGCTTTGCTCAACAAGGAGATTGATATCGCTGTTCATTCACATAAAGACCTCGAAACCGAAGAGCCGGAAAAACTTTGTGTGGCTGCCGTCAGTCCGCGCGCGGATCCGCGAGAACTGCTATTGATTCGACCCGAGTCCGTTGATGATTCACTTGGTTTTTCATTTAAAAAAAACGCAGTAATCGGTACTTCTTCTGCGCGAAGAAAATCACAAGTACTTCATGTTCGACCTGACGCCGAACTTGCAGATATCAGAGGCAATGTTCCAACCCGCATTCAGAAACTCCGCGATGGAAAATACGACGCTATTTTACTTGCAAAAGCCGGCGTCGACCGACTCAATCTGGATTTGAGTGGACTTCATTCCATTGCGTTATCAACAAATGATTTTGTTCCCGCACCGGCGCAAGGGGTTTTAGCAATTCAGTGTAGAAGAGACGATATCACATTAATAGAAATACTCAGTAAAATTTCAGATTCTTCTGTCAAAGAACTGATCCACATCGAACGAACTGTGCTCAATCGTTTGCAAGGCGGTTGTCAATTGCCATTGGGTATTTATGCTGAAAAAAAGGAAGGTCAGTTCCAAGTGGAGGTTGCTATTGCGGATGCCTGGAATGCTCCCCTGAGAAAGTTTTTCATGACCGGAAACAATGCAGACATCCTCATTCAAGAAATTCTGCAACAGATTCACACATGAGTTCAACCGTTTTTATCACACGTCATGAAGAAGAAATTACTTCACTCATCCTTTTGGTTGAATCATCCGGAATTGCAGTCACAGCGAGATCGTTGATCAAGACATCACCTGTGCATTTTAAACAGCCGATACCAAAATCTGATTGGATTTTTTTCTCTTCAAGCAATGGAGTCCGACACTTTTTTAATCAACTGAAAGAAATTCCGAAAACCAAATTTGCAGCGATTGGCACGGGCACTGCCGATGAGTTAAACAAATTTGTAAAACCTGATTTCATTGGTAACTCTATTGATATTATGGCAACTGCAAGGCAATTCGCTACACTTGCCGGTAATTCCAGGATACTTTTTCCCGGTGCAGAAAAGAGCTTGCAAAATGTGCAATCAGTTTTCGATAAAAAGCAGATAAAAAGTCTGGTATGCTATCGCACAGAAAACGCACCATCCGGAATTGGGTATCCGGATGTCCTCATTTTTTCAAGTCCGAGCAATGTTCAATCCTTCTTTCTCATGAATAAATTGCTTTCATTCCAACAAGCCATTGCTTACGGTGAAAGCACAGCGAAGGAATTACGCAAGTATGGCGTTGAAAACATCAGCATTCCACGATCGCTGTCAGATAAGGATCTGTTGGAGGCAATAAATGAGGTTGTGGTCAGTTAACGGGCGGGCGTTACTTTTGGACCCGATGTTGTCAATGAATCTAAAACGTAGTTCGAAAACTAACTTATTGCACGCTAATAGTTTAGCGCTGTTCTTGGCGCTGACGTTTTCCTATACCGGAATTTTTGCCCAAAGCACACCCGCGCCCACAGCAGAATCCGATCTGACTCCCAAATATTCGAATGAATTTTTGAGCATAGGTGTCGGCGCACGCGCACTAGGAATGTCGCTCTCGCAAGTGGCCAGTGTCAATGATGTCACTTCCGGGTACTGGAATCCGGCAGGATTGAGTGGCATCAAAAGCGATCTTCAAATCGCAGGAATGCACTCTGAATATTTTGCAGGAATTGCAAAGTATGATTATGCGGCCATCGGCAAAGCCATCGACTCTTCCAGTGCCGCGTCCATTTCGTTCATTCGTTTTGGCGTAGATGACATTCCGAATACCACAGAATTGATTGATGCCGGAGGAAACATCAACTACGATCGCATCACCACTTTTAGCGCAGTTGATTATGCGTTCATTTTTTCATATGGAAGAAAAGGATTTCCATTTCGCAGTGCCGCCGCCAAAAGCGCCCTCGATGGAACCAATAACAGCGAAGGTTTTCGTTGGGGTGCCAGTGCTAAAGTGATCTACCGACATGTAGGTGATTTTGCAAAAGCGTGGGGATTTGGATTGGATGTCGGAGCTCAATACGATTACAAAAAATGGAAGTTTGGCGCTATGGCGAAAGACATTACCTCCACTTTCAATGCATGGAGCTATACGCTCGATGACAAAACGAAACAAGTATTTGCAGCAACCGGCAACGACATTCCCGTGAATAGTCTGGAGGTTACTTTGCCAAGAATGATTCTTGGTGGTGGTAGAGAATTCATCATTAAAAAAGTAAGTCTGCTGGCAGAAATCAACGCAACACTCACCACCGACGGCAGAAGGAATGTACTTGTTTCGGCCAATCCGGTGAGTATCGATCCATCACTCGGACTTGAAGCAGGATACAAAAAAATTATTTTCCTGCGATTGGGCGTCGGAAACATTCAGCGTGTAAAAGATTTCGATGGCAGTGAAGCGATGACCTTTCAGCCCAATCTCGGACTCGGACTTCGCATCAAAAATCTGCAACTCGACTACGCTTTGTCAGATATCGGCAATGTGAGTGACGTGCTTTATAGCAATGTCTTTTCGTTGAGACTCGATATATTCAAGTCTGAAAAAAATTAGTCGGATTAATGGTTGAAGCTGCATGGACTTGAAACCACAAAGATTTTGGTTAGTTTTTCATGTGGCAGTTGTTGCGAACTGCAAATCAGTGATATTTCGCTGATGCTGGATTTAAGAGCCTTCGGCTTCACAAAGTGCACAAAGCTCGGCGGATCATTTTAGT
>JANOVT010000354.1:0-25148 GCA_031417525.1 Flavobacteriales bacterium
TTCATGTCGGGCTTAAATTCGTCGAATACTGCGCCAAATGTCAGTTACAGAGCTTGGCTCTGCTCCTTCCATTTGACTTGTCTTCGACGAATTTAATCGCCGCGAATCATAAAACAGGTTATTGGAAGTGCCCTTAAGGCAAATAATGTACGTCTTCCTTATTGACAGGGCGATCTAAACAATACATGATCGGATTTCCTTTTATTCGGATTAGTCTGAAGTCTATTACTTCAAATTCGCTACCCCGATTCCAGACGTAAGAATTGAGAGTGTATTGGTGGCCCTCCTGAAAAATATCCGGTGAAAACAATCCGTTGTATGCAGTGAAAACGGTGTCGTTATCTGTTCTGAATTGCTCCAAATTCCTTGCGTCATAATGGATCACTTCATCGCCTTCTTTGACTTCCATCACGAGCAACGCATCTTTCAAATCAACACCATGAACTTTAATGGATGCAATGAGCCAATCGGGAATTCCAATTTCTGTATTTGGAACAGAACATGAAAGCTTATATCCGAATTCGTTTTCCTTCTTAAAAAGGGCATCAATTTCGACTTTATTTTCATTCGTCAAAACTTCTGTTGCGATGCTTCGATCTATCAGAGAATCCGCAACATATCCTGCATTCCCAGAATCACCATCGATCGCGAAAACAAATAAATTTGAATTGAAATAATCCTGATGCAATTCCATATGCCGATACTTATCGAAGAGCATTCCAAAAACTTCCATTGGTGGATGATAAAAATGCCATGTATAACCAAAAATGAATTGATCCTTTGACGTCGTATCGATGTAATGCACGTAATTCTGGAGTGTCCACAGACTATCTACATTAACCATATTCGGAATGGATAAATCCTGTTTATCCTGCTGATAGTCCAAAACATGTTGTGAATAGCATAACATCACTGCTGAGGATTTTTCAGAAGAAAGCCTGCTTGATTCTCTCAGTATGTGGCTGTAGCCATCTGTGTAAAAGGTGCGGTAATAGTGACGTCCTAAAAACATAGTGGATGACCCTATCAAGAGTAAAGTCAATACCATGGTCCAGTTCATTCTATGTGAATATTCTTTAGCGAAAGCAAAAATTGCAATGAAAAAAAACGGCAGAACAAAATACAATGCGCGGTAATGAAGCACAGGAGCGACCCTCCTGGAATATATAAAACCAATTATAAAACTTATGAAAAATATACCGATGCACATCCAGAACGCCTTTTTGTTTTTCAATTCTGGAAAAAATAAAACTGTCCAAAGAAAAAACACCAACACTACAGCCATCATCCAATTGCTGAGATTAAACACGTAGTAGAAATAGTCCAGCAGGAATCTATTTTCCGGAGGTGAAAGCACGGAACCTATTCCTCCAATTTCCAATTGCTTCAACAGTATTGGAATATTTGGAAGATAACAAACTAATGCCATTACATAAATCAGAAGCAAAGATTTCCAGTGTGACTTCGCGTTGGAAATTAAGAAAATGAATCCCAGAAGAAACGCTGCAAGCATACTAAAGTGATGTGTGAGAGCAGAACATGCCAGAAACAGCGCTGACAAAAACGACCAGAACCATTTCAATTTTTTATGCTCCAAGGAAATCACTTGCTGTAATGCATAGACAGACGCCAGTATAAAAAAAACTCCCATGGCGTAAGGACGCGCAATCTGAGAGTGCATGACCGGTTCCTGCAAGACAGCCATGAGGGAGGAAGAAAGCAATGCCGATGATGTCCCAAACCAAATTCGTGAGATATAAAAAACCAACACGACAGATAACACTCCCATAATGAGGAAAGGAAGTTTGACCCACCATTCGGAGGAGCCTCCAAGATCGATCCAGTAGGAATAAAAAATCTGGGTTAAAGGCGGATGTGCGTCCTGCAACACGCCTTTATCAATGAGTTCGCTGAAAGTCGAGTATCCTGTTCTTCTCAGACTGCTGTATTCGTCATGTGTAAATGGAATTTCAAAAAAGTTCCAAAACCGCAAAACGATTGCAAAAGCAAGAACAGCAATAAATGGGCTGAAAAAAAATGGAGACTTCGTATCGCTCGCTTGTGTCATGTTTGTCGACCTGTTGCTGTGTCGAACCTAAATTCTGAAAGAAAGGTGCTGTGCAACAGATGATCGCAAACCTAATACATCCGTATTCAATTTTACGTATCATTCGAATACCTCCACGAACAATTGACTTCGAAAATAAATGAACCCTGCGACACGCTAGTCGCAGGGTTCTGGATTTCCGCTAAGGTTAATTAATACTAGCAGAAAACTAACCTATACACCTACTGTCCCACGATATCCGGTTGCAAAGAACCCAGGATTGTGAGCAGTTCATTTTGCTCGGCTGCCGTTACATTGAAAGTAATTAAAGAAGCCCCCAAATCACCAACCAGGGCATTGAATTCAGCTTCAGTAATCATCATTGCATCGTGTGCTTCAAGCATAGTTTTTTATTGTGTTTGGTGAATGAGTTAGAAGAAATTATATGATATCTAGTTTTAAGCGATTGGCAAACCGGTGAGGTTAATGAACGACACGCACCGCTGAGATTGACTTTTCCCAAGCAGCCAATGCATCATGCACAGGGCATCCTGGCTTGTTACTGGCAGAGAAGTCCTTTTGATTCCCGGCGATTTTACCTTCATAAGAAAGATGCTCGAGGAGTTGCTCTTTGGACATGTTCTTAAACTCATAGGTTACGCCAATGGTCCTACCCGATTCGTCCAGACTGCAAGCATGTATATAAGGAGAAGATTTGGCCCAGGACCCATATTTGCCCAACGACGTACCCGACACATTGGTGAATTCGAGTGTCATCACGTCAACAGGCTCCAGATAGGCCGAAGGATTTACGTGACGGAGGTTCGCATAACCGAACAGTACAGTTAAGAAAACCAGAAGCGATATGGAGATTTTTCTTATCATAATTGAACTTACGTAATTGAATTCATTTCGGATTTAGACACATCATCTTTTTTTTGGAAATAGCATTAGCTTCCACAAAATGTCCTTATAGATTTACTAAGTCACTATTTATTTCGTTGATAAAGTAGAATCCACTTACTTTGCGGTCGATGTCTGATCAAAAAAACCGGGATATAGAATTTGTGAAGATTCTCAGTGATGGAGATTCTTCGAAGTTCGACCTGCTTTATGATTATTTCAGTGGCGCCCTTTTCGGGGTGGTCAAAAAAATTATTCCCGATGAAGAACAAGCAGCGGATATACTTCAGGATGCATTCATCAAAATTTGGGACAAGCGTGATTCGTATGATAGTTCTAAAGGAACTTTATTTACGTGGATGTTGAATATTTCACGAAATACGGCTATCGATTTTACCCGATCCAGAAATTTTAAATCATCTACCAAAAACCGAAAGCTTGAAGATAACGTAGGTATCATCAACAAGACAACAGGCACACATACAAACACAGATGTGATCGGCATGAATGAAGTAGTGGAGACATTGCCGGCTGATCAACGCCAGATCATCGATCTGATGTACTTTAATGGCCTGTCACAAGAGGAAATATCGAATGAATTCAATATTCCATTGGGAACAGTAAAAACAAGAGCAAGAAGTGCCATCAGTAAATTGAGGGCAGTCTTTAAAGTAGGTATTCAAGCGTGAACAAAGAAGAATACATATCATCTGGAATCCTTGAACGTTATGTTCTCGGTCAATGCACTAGTGAAGAATCGTCCGAAGTTCTTCGTATGATTTCCGTTTATCCGGAAATTCAGGGAGAACTGGACGAAATAGAAAGCACGTTGATTCAATATGCTGCAACTAATGTTGTCGTGCCTGATCGTGTTAAGAATGCTGTCATGGCACATGTAAAATCCGGCGGTAATGGTACCCAGACCACCAACGTTGTCACTATGTCGCCACCCCAGAATAAATTCAATTGGCTTGCAGCGGCTTCGGTTGTTCTGCTTCTTGGAAGTGCCTTTTTGAATTATGTTCAATACACCAGAAATAATTCTCTTAGTGGAGAGATTGCATCATTGCGCGACCAAAACTCAGTTTTTGCGAATGACCTGGATGTCACCAAAGCGGGTTATGAAAAATCACAACAGCTTTTTGCATTCCTCAATGACACGGCAACAAAGGTGATCAGTATGAAAGGAGTGCCTACAAGTCCAAATTCGCAGGCAACCATTTATTGGAATAAAAAAACTTCTGAAGTATACTTATCCGTCAATTCACTCGACAAACAGCAAAGTGAATATGACTATCAACTTTGGGCTATCGTTGACGGAGCGCCTGTGAATGCAGGAATTCTACAGATGTCGGATACCTCATCCATTCCGCAAAAAATGGAATCATTTTCAAATGCACAGGCCTTTGCCGTGACCATCGAGAAAAAAGGCGGAAGCGTTTCGCCTACTCTTGAAAAAATGGTGGTGATAGGGAATGCGATTTGAGAAATGAGACATTGGGCCAAAGAGGATCAGAGGGGATGAAGCATCTTCAGTTCTTTATCAATACCTGGTCATACGAGATGAAGCATGCGCCGAGGATTGCGCATAAAACAAAACTCAATTGCTGGCAATCTTTATCCTTCGAAAGATGAGATTGTATTATTTCTTCGTTGACCAGTCGTTACACTAACTGATGTCCATCAATCTCTGTGAAATGTAGTTTCACAATTGGACCATACACATCGAATCAAAAACATTCGGTACGGAAAGTTTCCTTTACCAGTGATCTCTGGCCTCTGCTCCTATTTGGCCTTTTGACTGTTCGCTTTCTTACATTAATATTATTCCGGTTGCAATCCAAAAGAAAAAATACTGCGTAGGTATTTCCAAACAAACAAATACACTCATGAAAAAACTATCTATGATTATTGCGGCGATTGCCATTTTAGGGCATGCTGCTACGGCGCAAAAAACGAATACTGTTGTTGGAACGGAACTGATGTATCCGACCAAAAACATTATTCAGAATGCCGTGAATTCAAAAGATCACACAACCCTTGTTGCCGCAGTGCAGGCTGTAGGTCTTGTAGAAACACTCAGCGGAACTGGTCCCTTCACTGTTTTCGCCCCTGTCAATGACGCATTTGAAAACTTACCAGCCGGCACAGTGGACATGCTGCTCAAACCAGAAAACAAATCAACTCTGACAAGTGTTCTCACCTATCATGTTCTTTCAGGAAACTTCGATTTCAAGGCATTGTCTGAACTTATTAAAAAAGGAAAAGGAACTGCCACGATTAAAACGGTCGCCGGAAATAACCTGATGTTCATGATGAATGGTGAACACAACATCATGATTAAAGATGAAAGTGGTTCGATGGCGAATATCAGCACTTATGATGTCTATCAGAGTAATGGAGTCATACATGTTATTGATCATGTATTGATGATGAAGAAGTAATCTGAGAACTACATAGTTGATATTTGGTACACGCAGAAAGGGGCTTTGGAGGAAGCCCCTTTTTTGTTTCATACACGCACCTATTTCCTCATTCAAGACCTCTTTCGATTGTGTCTTTTTACTTTTTCAATTCCATCATACCCGTTTTGTTTAAATCCAGATAGATCAGCTTTTCTACTGGATCCACTGATTGCAAAACGGCATTTAGTTGAATACTATACGCGTAATTGTCTTTGTTCATGAGCACATCCCAAATCGTTCTTCCCGCATTCTTAAGGGTAATTTCCACAGGTAAATAGACATAACTCGTTCCATATGGTTTGATCACGACCGATTCTTTAAAATTTCCATCAAGTTCACCTTGCTCAAGAATCTTCATTGAATAGGACAACTTTTTAATGCTTAAGGAAACCCGATTATGATTCACGATCTTGATCTGCGCCTTTGCCAAAATGTACTTCCTCCTTATTTTCTCATATCGGACATCCACAATTTCCAACTCCGGAGGTTGAGGCAATTTGATTTTTGAAACCCTGTTAATTGGAATATCCGCCTTACCGAGCGGGGTAGAATATTGAAGAGAAACATTAATCTCGTAGCTCGCGCTATCCTCGATGCTTCTAGCTTTCTTCATATCCTTCAAAATTCGACCTGACGGAATTTTCAACTCAAAATCAATCGTGTCTGACCCGTATTTCGGCAATTGAATGTCGAGAAATTTTTCACTCTCCAGATAACTCACATCAAACATCGAAACTTTGTATTTGATCGAATCAATTGCTATTTTAATAAACGACCTGTTGCGGACTACCAATTTAGTGCTAACAAAGGATGTATCATTCCTGACACGAATACTAATTTCACCTATCTGTTCTACAACCGGTGTGTAACTGGGAATCCATCGTTCGCGGAACACATACAAACATGTACCTGCCAGAATGATCAAAAGCAGGATTGAAATGACGACCCGAAATATTACTTTTTTCATTCCTGTTTATTCTTTTCCTCTTTCCTGAAATATTTACGTAGCAAAAAGCTATGTTGTAGTGCCTCCAAATCCTGATCAAGTTTCAGAGAACTACTTTCCAAATTGGTGATTGCCGCTTTGAGCGCCATTCCGGATTCTTCGTCTTTCAACAACACACCTACCGGACTTTTCGGATCATCCAGTGAGCCTTTTAAATTCGAAATAACAATCGCCATAGTATCCGCCACATTTTGAAGTTTCATGGTGGATAATTTCATTGTTTTAAATATCAATGTGTCTGAAACCAATTCATTGACAATTGTCCCTTTGTCATCCAATTTTGAGGCAAACAATTCCAAAGAATGAAAAAGCACTTGTGTATTGGACGCTGCTTCACGAATGGAAGTTGCTGCCTCCGCTATGCTGTTGTATATCGAATCACTCGTCAAAAGTTTGTTGATCGTGCCTTTTCCTTCAGCGAGACTTTGAGTGAATAAAAGTAAATTCATGTTATTCTGCTGAAATGTCTTCATGATATCGTCCGTGGATAACATAACTTCATTTGCGAGTACATCACCTTCCGAAATCGCTGGAGCATCGGTTGTACCACCATATATGATCAAGATCTTATTACCAATCAATCCATCCGTCCCTACTTTCACTTTTGCATCCTTACGAATGTATTGTCGAGATTCTACATTGATATTCATGATAACTTTTACTTGAGATTCACCATAAAACTCCAGTTTTTTCACGGTACCAATTTTCACTCCCGAAAACCAGATATTATTACCTGATATCAGACCATTCACTTCTCCAAACACAGTGGAAATGCTTAATTTCTTTGAAAATGTCGAATGTAAATTTCCTATTGCGAGGATTCCGCCCAGCAAAAAAAGCAAACCCACGGCTATAAATATTCCTACACCTGCCGCTCTTCTGTTATTCGTTTCGCTCATCTCTTATTGAAAAAAATTGTAATTATAAAATCTCCTGATCTCGTCGTTATCAGATTCGAAAACTTCTTTGAAACTTCCGGTCTCTACAAAAATCCCTTTGAGCAACATAGCAACTCTATCACCTGTTTCTTTTGCACAAGTCAGATCGTGTGTAATAATGATTGAGCTGGTGTTATATGTCTTCTGAACCTTCCGTATCAAAATATTAATTTCTTCGGATGTGACTGGATCAAGTCCGGACGTCGGTTCATCATACAGCATAATTTCAGGCTTCAAAATCAACGTTCTCGCAATACCTATTCGTTTCTTTTGTCCACCGGACAAGTCAGAAGGCATTGTATTCAATTTATCAGGAAGACCAACTGCCGATAAAACTTCTTCCACTGCAACGTTTATTTCACTTTGTTGCAAATCCTTTCTATTCATCTTCAAAGGGAATTCCAGGTTCTGACGCACATTCATACTATCATACAACGCACTACTTTGAAAAGAAAAACCAATTTTTAACCGAAGTTCATTCAACTCAACGTAAGACAATTCTTCCAATCCTTTTCCTAAAACCTCAATAGTTCCTTTATCCGCTTGTAGAAGTCTTACGATAAGTTTGATTAAAACCGATTTTCCGGCACCTGATCTGCCGAGGACGACCAAATTTTCACCCTCAAACAGATCAAGATTAATATCTTGAAGGACTTTCATATCACCGAATGACTTCGATAATCCCTGAATGGAGATGACAGTTGCCCTATTTTTTTCTTGCGCAGTGACTATCATCTTAGAAAAATCTTATCCAGTTTGCTACCTGAACGATGGTCACTTCTTCTACGAAAACTAAAAACATGGCAAGCACCACCGCTTGATTCGCAGCCTTTCCAACACCTCTTGTTCCACCTATGGCGTTAAATCCCTTGTAACATCCGACCATTCCAATTGTGAATCCGAAAACCACAGATTTTAAAACCGAAGAAAAAATATCCAGATAAGTAATCGTGGAAAAGCCGTTGGTTATAAAGCTTATGACGCTTGTTTCTTCATTTTTATGGACGCTGATGTATGCACCAAGCAGAGCAACAAAACTGCAATACAATCCCAGAATAGGAATTGTGATGGTTGAAGCCAATACTCTGGTCGTTACAAGATATTTGAACGGGTTGATTGCCGAAACTTCCATTGCTTCAATCTGCTCAGTCACTTTCATTGAACTCAATTCGGCACCAATACCCGAACCGATTTTCCCTGCGCAGATAAGCGCCGTGACAAGCGAACCAATAGCGCGCACAATAGCAATGGAAACAAGTGAAGGTAACCAGGAAGTGGCACCGAATTCGGACAACGACGGTCTTGATTGTTTTGTAAATACAATGCCGGTAACAAATCCGGTAAGTGTAATGAGTGGCAACGTCTTTATACCAATTTCAAAACACTGATTGATGGTTTCTTTAAAGTAAAAAGGAGACTTGAACATTTCCTTGAAGAAACGAAGGACGAATCGATATGCTTTGTAAACATCACGGAAATATTGGTCAACGCCGGCGGAGACAATAAACTTTCGTTTGCGGGAATTTATCACGTGCAATTTTCATGAATGAAACAGCATAAAATGCAGGACTACCCTGCATTTTCATACAGCAGATTCAACAAGCAATTTATTTTTCCGGTCTCCCCTGTATGTTATAACATTCTAACATCCGGTTACATAATTTCCGCGGCAAGACAAAATGCACAACCAGATTGTGTTTTCATCAAACAACTGAAGGATGAATACAAAAAAAAGGAAAGGAGAACAGAATAAATTCAAGGTCAATTTTCAATTCGAGACCCTCTGACTTTACCCAAGAATAAAATATAAATCGCAGTAGCTAAAATCATCAATAATTCAATACGAACCGGAATTGTGTATCTCGATTGAATGGTGAATGGAACATGAATCATTCCGAAGTATAGGATCAATAACAACACTGGTGTGAATTTCTTCATCAATTGCTTGTTCCTTCTAAACGCAAAAGGAATCAAAACGATAGAAAACAAAAAAGTAACCAGCGTAATGAGAAATGGATAAATCAAAAATAATTTCTTGCTTATTCCGGCATCACGAAATTCCTTCATAGGAATTCCGGTAACCCACAATCTTGCCGCTCCATATGATTTTGCTTTCAAATAAAATGAAAGGTCTTTTCGAATATTTTCAATGGTATAACTTTTTAGCAGCTCCTCCCTTTTCAAAGTATAGGCACTACCGAGAGTTGCGAAAAGGCCTGGATACTGTTTCTGTATTTCGATCATTGCGCTATCCTTCTTCGTAAGAAAGGGAGCGATCTTTATTTCTATTTCCTCCCACTCTTCATTGAATTGACTTACGTACATTTCCTTCTCGACAGTATCGATCATGGGAACCATTTCTTCCGTGCAGTAGTTATTCCAATAGTGCGTCACATAATAATCTGGAAGTTTGGATGACCAATACCCCAGATGAAAAACGCCTCCACCGCCTTCTATGGAAGTCACTTTGAAAACCCCATGATTTTTCAGATTCCACAGACCATAAGGAATCATAGTTATGAGAAATACGACTATGAGAGCACTTTGATGAATCCAACGGAAAGATTTGGCTTCTGACAAAAAACTATGAATGAAAAATATGAAAGGAACAAATAAAAATGCCGGCCTGATCTGGAAAATGTAACCATATAACAAACCAAGAATTATAAATTTCCCAACTGATCCTTCTTTCCATTTTGCATTAAGAAGCAATGCCGCCAAAAGAAGAGCCGTTACTAAAATCTCCGGAAAAAGCATCGTGGTATATGCTGACACATACAAAGCTGGAAATAGTAATAGCAGAAAAATATTACTGATCTCAATTTTCCCTGTCAACAATTGAATGAGTGATAAAACCATTCGAATGGACAACACATACAAAATCAATTGCACAACCTGAATAACAAAGATTGATTTCGTAAATAATCTGATTAGTGCAAGAAACAACGGATAACCAGGATTTCGAAAAGTATCAGGATAATAATCGTCCAGAAAATACCAGTAAGAATATTTACCTTCAAGAATACCATCTGCTAAACCAATGTAAGTCAGGGCGTCACCTCCTGTCTGATTTTTGAATAAAACAAAAACCGCAAACGAAATCAACACATTGCATACAAAAAGTATTCGTGTAGTCCTTTTTTGCTGAATGAGGGATGTCCAATTCATGTAATGCAGAAGATTAAAGTCCTATTTACGCAAACGATTACCGGGCAAGTCATAGCTCTCTGAAAATATTTCACGATAAACCCTCCGGAGATCCTTGATTGTACTCATGATGTTTTTAAAACTTGCAGAAGAACCTTTACCGATTTCTCTCGGGAATGTCTGGATACCCATTTCACCAATTCGATAACCCTTCAGCATGCTTTTTATCGTCAGTTCAGCGCCAATGAAAGGACTATCTGAAATCAGATTCAGTTCCTGAACAAGCGAGCGACGAATTAACCGCAACCCGGTAGAAATATCCCTGAATCTTGTCCTGAAAACCCATCTCAACAATTTATTGTAGATGTAAGAAATGAAAACGCGTTTATTCGAATAGATCTTTTTGTATCGAAAAGATATGATGAGGTCATAAAAATCCCGCAAAAGGATCATTCTTCGAAGATCATTCAAATCATACTCATCATCTCCGTCGGTAAAACAAATCCATTCGTATTGAGCAAGCGCGAAACCCGATTTCAGCGCTGCTCCATACCCTTTATTGAAAGGGTGATGAATCACTTTCACAAAATCATACTTCAAAGCCATTTCATCCGCGATCACACCCGATCGATCCGGACTAAAATCATTGATTATGATAATTTCAAACTTCGAAGCAAGATCTCTACACACAGAAATTGCCTTCTCAGTCACGCCTTCTACGGTGTGTTCATCCTTATAAACAGGAAAGAAGACTGTTATTTCGGGCTTCGTTTCAGTTGAAGACATCCTTCAAAATTTAAGTTTCTTAAAAATGAAAAAAGGTATAGCCTGGACCACAAGAGTAATCACGAACCAGAATTTTGGCAAATAATAGAGCCCTGAAGTTCGATGAGCTAGTTTCATAACTTGTTTTGCAACGACACCAACTTTAGCGGCTTTGAATGGCAATCTTTGACCATAACTCAACCTGGTGTCTAGGTAACCAAAGCGAACGATCTGAATTGCAATATCTTTTTTTTCCAAAGCGTGCATGAGACCAAAACAATATTGCTCCAAAGCCTTTTTCGCAGTGCTATAGGCGATATTTTTTCCCCGGGGTCTTGCTGCCGCAATGGAGGATGCGATGACAATTCGCAATCTTTCATTCTTTGAAGCCAAAATCGCTTCATTCATCAAATGAATTGCACCGATGAAATTATTCTGCAACACTTGATTGATGGTTGAGGCAGCATTCAAACCATTGTCATTCTCATCGTTTGATCCTGCCAGAAAGTAAATCACATTTGGAAAAGGATACTGATGCTTAAACGTTTGAATACAACTTCGGGCCGTCTCAACCGAAACAATTGTTGCATAATCTACAACGAAGGATTGTGCAACACCGGAATATGAATGCTTTATATGCGCACACAATTCATCCAGATCACGTTGGTTCCTGGATGAAATGATTACGTGATCTCCAATAGCGACATGTTGCTCAGCCACTTCTCTGCCTAGTCCGCTACTTCCACCAATTATCCAAACAACATTTTTCATACCTCCAGCATTAATCTTGTTTTTAAAACGGATTTTATCATGCCGTCCGGATCATACTTTTTTATACCCATTTTAAAAATCTCATACTCCGGAAATGTTTTAGAAATCATATCAGCAGTCAATCTGCTGTCCTTGGAAAGATTCACTATAGCTCCGCACTCAAGACTTATCATGTCCAGTTCCTGAAAGAATAACATCGCACTTTTACAATTGCGAACATCCAAAGCCAAACAAACACCTTCTCCATCAAATCTCAGATGCATACTTTTTCCATTGAACAACTTCAATGAACCCAACGATACCGATACATTGTGCTTCGCAATTGCCCTCCTTATTTTTTCGAATGTAATTTCAACCTGACTTATTGGAATAATCATCTGATATTCACGAAATCCCTTTTGTCCAAACAATTGATAGTAAATTTCTTTGTTATAAATTGGAAAACTCGATTGATCCAACTCCACCGTCTTGATCTCACTTCTGATTCCTTCTATCCATGAATAAATCTGACACATGCACCGAATGGAAAAATCCGAGTGATGAATTGGAGATCGAAAAAGAGGATTAAGTTTGTTTTTGTAGTTGGTTGTTTTTAGAATTCCCGCAGCAAAATTTTCCAGGTACACAAAACCTCCACCAAATTTTTCGCCTTGCAGATTCAAGTTGTTCCATGAGTACACAAATTCATGCTGAGAAGCTGAATCATTCATTATCCGAACAGCATCGATCAAATTAGAACAACGCACTCTTTGAAATCTCAATTTACCGCCCGGCAGAATTCGAAAGGACAATTTCACACTTAGAATAATACCCGTGAGCCCCATACCTCCGATTGTCAGATTAAACAGCTCTTCATTTTCATAAACAGAACATTTCAACTCGCCCAAAGAATGATGTAGAATTTTGAACTCCTGGACTAAAGAAGAAAATGTGCCTGACTGAAAATTTGACTTCCCATGCACATTGAATGCGACGCAACCTCCTATCGAAATAGTGGGATAACCAGGAAGAACAGGCAAAACATATCCTTTCTTCAACAAAAAATTGTTCAGCTCGCCAATAGAAATACCTGATTCAACTTCGACCAGGAGTTCATCAGGATTAAAGTTCAATATTTTGTTCATGGATGACATGTCCACTACAATGGACTCTTGCGATGCAGAAGCAGCACAATAACTCAAGCCGGCACCTCTTGCAAGGAGAGATTTCCCCTTAAGTTTAAGCAGCTCACTTGAATTTTCAGGACGTATGCTTTCACATTCCAAAACTTCCGTTTGATCAAAACTTATAATCTTTACTTGTTTAGTCACCATGTACTTCAAAATCAAACCAGGCAATTATTTTAATTTAAAGATTACTTCTTCCAACTTGCTATACCCATGCAACAGGACCTTCTTCTCCAAATAGTTATTCGTATTCAGAAGATGCTTAATCTTCTCATACGGAACTCTATTTTTATACATGTCGTCCGTGTGATTTTCAATTTGAATGTATCTGATCTCAGATTTATTCTTTTCTCCGAACAATCCTAGAAGGCAATAATACTCATGTCCTTCTGTATCGATTTTAATGACATCAATGACTCCAGGCAAATTAAACTTACGAATAAAATCAATCAATGTCAAGACTTGAACTTCGTACTTGTCCTTAATGATCTCATTGGTCTTCACACCAAGAATTCTTGCTTTCTTATTCAGGTAGTCTGAGTCAAAATTTAAGTCCTCAAATGAGGATGTGTAATCGAGCACATTTTCAAAAAACAACTTATCTCCTGAGACATTACTGATACCCAAATTATAAAGGTGAACATTTGGCTTATTTCTGTACTTCCTTTCCAGTTTTGTAAATAAGGAAGGATTCGGTTCGAGTGCATGTATTTCGCAATTTCTATTAATACGAAGAAAAAAATCAATGCTTTGCCCTTTGTTTGCGCCTACGTCGATCACCAAACCCACATTATTCTGAAATTCCGTTTTATAGAATGCATACAATTTCCTCTCAAAAAAGAGTTTTTCATTGATGTCCACCAGAGCTTTGATTAATCTGATTCTCAGATTCTGCATTCCTTATGCCGCTTATGTTTGATGGGAAAATTAAGATGAAATTGCACAATTCAGATTTTCCGCACTAAAATAACTTCTTTCCAAGATGAATCCGGCAACAAACAAAGAGGCCAGGAATGACTTATTTCATCCCTGGCCGGTTCGAAAGTTAACATCATTATCTACTACTTCATAATCTTCTTATTAAGTACCTCATGTCCTGCTACAACTCCTTTAACGAAATAAATTCCTGGAGCATAATGAGCAATTCCTGTTTCGATTCTCTTTCCCTCCTGTGATTGTGTAGTGAAACTCCACAATATTCTTCCGGACACATCATAAATACTTAGATGCAGATCATCTTCAAGGGTTTGATTCACACTGAACATCATGTACTCCTTGCTCAGGATGATTGAAACAGGAATAAATCCATCTGTTCCCTCTGATAACGCTTGGTCAACAAAGATCTTGATTCGTTTTTCGTCATCGCATTCATCATTGGATGCCTTAAGTGATAATTCATAATCTCCCTTAGTCGTAAATGTATAATTGAATTGTTCGTCATTCGAACTGAAGCTATCACCCAATTTCCACTCAAAATAATCTGCATTATCAGAATCCTGTTCAACAGTAAGTAATTGATGACTACCCTTTACAATAGTCACAAAAATATCGTCAGAAAGTATCAATGCCTTTACCGCATTCGGGTCTCTCAGATCGGCAATGATACTTTGTGAACCACATTGACCATCAATTAAAACAGTATAAACATCAGACGGAATATTGTTGAGTAATAATTGTGCTTCTGAAGATGTTCCGGCGAAAACCACGGCATCAGAAGAATTCAGGAAACGGTATGAGTAATCCGTAGCATTCTCAATTTCTACAGAAAGTTCGGCAGTGTTTCCTTCATTGCAATCGCCCGGAACACTTGAATTCAGTGTGACAGAAACCGGAAGCGGCTCGGAGATATGTATTTCGTGTGCTTCAGCCTGACAATGAGATTCCGGAAATTCAATCATCACGGTATAGTCACCTGCACCAAGTCCTGAAATCATTGGAATGGCCGGACCAACATACACCACATGTTGTGTGATATCAGTAACGGTCAAAATTCCACTTGGGTCAATTTCCTGAAATTCTATTGACCCAGTATTTTGTCCATGACAAGAAACATTGTGTTCAGTATGTGCAGCGGATTCAATAGCACGAATCACCAATCTGTTACCTTCATAGGCTTCAGTAGTATTCAGTGTAAGTGTCTGCCCGGATTCCAATCTGATCACATTGCCGGTGAGGAGATCTTCCACACAAACGCAACCAACAAATGTAAGATTCAACAAACTTTCTATTGAGAATATATAGTTTCCTGCCTGAGGTAATTTCACATGAATAGGAATGTGCAAGTCTTCCTGCAAATCTTCTCTTGTATCAATGGTGAGGAATTGATTGTCTGATGATACCAGAGCACAAGCAACGGCTTCATCGGACGGACTGTTGATTTTTGGCACATCGTATTGTTCATCAAATTGTGGAGTTGCTCCATCATAAAACACCAGAACAGCTTGATCAGCACTCAAGTTTTCTGAAACAATTTTGAAAACAACTTGTGATGATTGTACTTCAACTACTTCATCTTCTCGTTCGAAAGAAACACCGTTGTGCGTCTTATAGATTTCTAAGTATTTCATGAATGCATTCGCAGTGGATACCTTAACAAAGAAACTTTGAGACGCTGCGATATATCGTGTTGCATTTCCTGAATTCGTCACTGCGTTATAGGCTTTATAATTATTTGTTTCTGCATCAAAAACCGAATAAGATGATACACCTGAACCATTATTGGCCATCATTTTAAAGTCCACTTCACTCGGATACTGATTGACCATCAGGTTGTATCCATCATTCGCAGGACTGCCTGTGTTTGTGTAACTCAACGCTTTGTTGAAATCATGCTTATAGATATCACCTTTCACTTCCAGATTTTGCACTCCTGTTTGGGTGAAAACAAAGTAACCGCGGTCTGAATAAAGTGGATTAGTGATATTCGTTGCCGGAACATAACCTGCATTGAAATTTCCTGCGACCGATTCATTGTACCATGAAATATTGTTGAATGAATATGGTGGCGGGTAATCAGAGCCGATAAATCCAGTGGTAATAATGTCATCGTTCCAATCGGCAAGTGTCGCGCCTTGCACCGCACATCCCAATCCAACATATCCTCCGTTCGGATAGTTTGTTAGGGCCGGAACAAATCGTTGCATAGTGATTTTACCTGTCAGATCAGCTCCATCATAAATGGTTCCAACAGATCCATTCGTTGTTGGATTTGAAATTAAAACCAGTTGATCATTGGTTACGAGTATTCCCTGTTTGATCGTGGCAACGCCTTTCAGCAATGTTTCATTGACAGGATTTAAAATGACATGCTGACCAATGTTTTCAATTTCCACGTTGTTCAATGTGAGAGAAGTAGAACCGGTGATAGGTTGATCAATGTCGCCTCTGAACGAAATAACACCTGTTCCTGCATTTAATGTTCCATTGACATTCATTTCGCCATATACTGTGAGTTCATTTGATCCGATATTTAAAACACCCGATGCCGCAACTTGAACATTTTTTGTGTACATCGTGTTCGACAATGATACCGTATGCCCTTGTTGAACCACATAATTAGAATACTTTGAAGACTCTTTTGCAACCGGAGTGCCGATTGTTGCAGTTGACCATAGAACGTCTGATACACTTCCACTTCCCTGACTATAATAAGTGCAGGAACAAGCGGTTTGCGTAATACTGATATCATCAATAGCCAATTTGCCAGCCGTTGAATTTGTATAACGATAGTAAAGACCGAAATAGTCAGCGCGAGTAATTTGGTGATCATTGCCTGTTCCTGATAGCTGCAGATTATTAAAACCACCATCTGCATCAAGGTAAACTTTCCATTCACCACTTTCACTACGTGTAATTTTCCAACCTATCTGATTGTCGGCAACTCCGAGATCATAACCGGTGCTGATAATTTCCTGCACAGGCACACCGTTAGCCATGCGCCAAAGTTTGATGATATCCGGATCGGATCCGTTAGAAGGATTCACACCGATAGCGTAGCCACTACATGCGGCTGAATTGATATCTGAAGAATTTGCCGCCAGGTACACAAAAAATAAATCATTCTGATTAGGTTCCTGATTGTAATGACTCAAGTTAAATTTCCATTCGGTGGTCACACCACTTACCGGTAACTTGTGTAGATCAAATCCCAATGCGGATTGCCCATTCCCGGAAGTCAAAGCATGTTTGATACTATAACCACCCGTCAAAGAAGCTGCACTTGATGCTGACCATTGGCTGGAGGTCGGCTGTATCCAGTCGGCAATTATTCCATCCTCAACGTTGTCATTCAACGACACAGCATTGATGATTTCATCATCTGAAAGACTTAATGCATAGGTTGCACTTGTTCCGATAACGATTGAATTACCTCCTGTTGCATTTTGCAATCCGAAAGTCAATTCTGAAAGAACATCACAAAGTGTGTTGTTCGTAATATGTATGGTCACGAGTTGCTGAGTATTACTTCCTACAGGGAAATTGATAGTCTGAGAACTAAAATTGTTGACCCTTGTAGCATCTCCGGATACGATCACCAGATCTACTTGTGAAGCAATCAACGTTGATGGATTTGATATCGAAACCGCAACCTGGATGTCGCCTGAATTTTCATTGACCGTTGTGCCGGTGATTTCAAATGAAACACTTGTTTGTACAATTTTAATCATATCAAATGTGCACACATCTGAATTTCCTGATTGATCTGTCACTGTCAAGGATATCGGAATAATTCCTGCACCACTTACGGAGGTTCCGGCAGCAGGTGTTTGCGTAACAAGCAAAGCGGTGCCGGTTGAAACATTATCGGCAATCATAGCAATCGAGGTACAATCAGGTATCATCGCAGAATTATCTGATCCAAGTATCAATTGTTGACTGGAGGGACATGTTATTTCAGGAGCGATGTTGTCGATAGCCAGAACACTAAATGTGCACTCAGCAGTATTACCGGATAGATCAGCACCATACATTGTTATCAAAGTTGAACCCGCCTCATTCACGATCGTACCCAAAGGAGGAATTTGTGTGTAGACAATCTGAAGTGGCGTATTGCATGCATCAGTTCCCAGCATAAGTGGTTTGTAATTGCCAATCACTCCTGCACCATTCTGATCCAGGTTGATGCTCTGATCACCAGGACATGTAATCACCGGCAGTATGTTATCCACGTGTTGAACGATAAACAAACACGTATTACTATTTCCACTTTGATCCGTCACTAAAAAATTTACAGTAGTCGTTCCAACACCTGTAACCGGTGTACCCGGCGCAGGCGCCTGAACAATTTGCAAGTTGGTTGTTGGTGTGCAATCATCACTCAGATTCACAAGTAATCTATAATCAGGCAATTCAGTAGTACAAGTTGCACTATGAATGAGTGTTTGTGATGCAGGACACGCAACGTTTGGCGCAGTGGTGTTTTGCACTATAACATTGAACGAATTTGTTTGTGTGTTTCCTGAATTGTCCACTGCAGTATAACTGATTGAAGTGGTTCCAACATTGAATGTATAGGAGCCGACATAATTCAATCCTGTTGCAGGAGAATTCGCTGTCGTTGCACCTGACATTACCCAGGTAATTTTATTGACGGTGCAATTGTCTGTGATCACAGGATTTGGTGTAGACACAGTTGCGTTACAATTACCCGAAGTTGTATTAACTGTCATGTTTGTTGGGCAAACAACAGTAGGCGGAAGATTATCCAGAACAGTTACTGTTGCACTACATGTCGAAGAATTACCACTGGCGTCTGTCACAGTAAGCACTACCTGATTTGATGTATTGATAGTGACTGTCTGTGATGTGATTCCCGGACCATCAATTACAACCTTTACCGAAGTGATGCCCAAAGCGGCAGGTGTAACCGTCGCACAATTCGTGTTATTGGTGTAGGACGATGAAGATATTGTTGAACCTGTTCCACCATTATTCGGCAGATCATAAAAAATATCTGATCCATTGACGGTGACAGCTCCCTGCAGAGTATACAGATTTGAAGGAATGTTCGAGCCAGTGAATGATATATTGTAAGTGAGTCCAATAGTATATGAATAGCCGAATTGACAGCTCAAGGATGCCGGGTTGATCATCACAGGCACAACATTGATGTGAACAGCATAACCGTCAGATGAATGCACAATGGTCTCGCCACTTCCGGAGCACGTAAAGGTGTTCGGATTTACACTCATGGAAGTGATTCCAATATTATCAGAAGAACCATTGTTCACACTAGCTGCCGTTATAACCGCGGTGCCATTTGCAGCGAGTGGAATCGTAACGTTTTGACAAAAAGCTAAAGGCGGTGATACATCAACACGATTAACATTAAAAGTACAGCTTGACTGATTACCTGAAGCATCCGTTGCTGTTAATGTAGTCAATGTCGTGCCGATGCCGGACACTGTGCTTCCTGCTGCCGGAGATTGTGAGATGATGATCGCTCCTGTTGCAGTGCAATTATCTGAAACAGTAGCAAGGGATCTGTAATCTGGAAATAATGTTGGTCCACTGCCATTAAGTGAAAGTGTTTGAGCGCCCGGACATGTAATAACCGGATTGGTTGTTTCATTCACGCTTACAGTGAATGTGCATGTCTGTCCATTATTCGCAGCATCCTTCGCTGTGTAAGTGATGGTCGTAACTCCACTGTTGAAAATTCTTGTACCAACATAGTTGAGACCTGTTGTCGCTGATGCTGCAATGGTCGCACCTGTAAGTGCCCAGGTAAGTTTTGTTACTGAGCAATTATCTGCGAAAACCGGATTGGCTGTCAGAACCGATGCAGTGCAACCTCCGGAAATGGCATTCACATTAATATTCGCAGGACAAGTGATCGTCGGATTGGTAGTGTCCACTTTCATTACATTGAAAGTGCAATTCGCAGTATTGCCTGCGCCATCCGCTACAGTAAGTGTGACCACTGTTGTTCCTACACCAGAAACAGCCGAGCCAACAGATGGTGATTGGGTGACAATCAGTGATCCTGGAATTGTACAATTGTCGGACACAGTTGCCAACGATCTATAGTCTCCGAGTATGCCTGCACATCCTGCACCCAGAGCCAATGTCTGAGATCCGGGACATATAATGGTTGGAATTGTGTTATCTGAAACAACAACATTGAATGAACAAGTTCCAACATTTCCACTTGCGTCTGTTGCGGAGTAGGTGACCGCCGTTGTACCAACTGAAAATGATCCACCTGATGCAGGCCCACTTGAAAGTGCGACAGGTGTGCAGATCACTTCAATTACAAATCGGGAAATTCCACTCATATCGTTCCAGGCGCCATTGGTATAAACCTGAGTGTAGTCTTCATTGTTAACGTTATTAGGTTCTCCTGAGTACCAATTCGTGTAGGTAACAGGTTGACCATTGCTCCACACGAAGGTACCTTCGATAGTTTGATCTGTAAATCCGATCATATAACTGCCGGCACCAACGGCCGTAGCAGCGTTTCGGATAAATGAATTTTCACCCGCTGATCCAATGCTTGAAATAACTCCGCCAACACCGACTGCAGAAGCAACTGCTGTTGCAAATGGAACGCTAGCATTTGAAAGATAATAGGCAGATCCCTGATAAATCCCTAATGATACGAATCCCGCAATAGCCGGTGCCGTCAAGCAACTGCCACAATTGTCAATAGCTGTTGGAAGAGGGTAATTTACAGGTACTGTGCATAATGTATTACCAACACCGGTGCTGGCATTCACTGTGGCCGGGCATGTGAGCGTTGGAGCGACCACATCATTAACGATCACATTGAAAGAAGCAGGCTGTGACACGTTGCCCGATCCATCTGTTACGCTATAAGTTACCGCAGTTGTTCCTATTGGAAAAAATGAACCTGAGGCAAATCCAGCCATCATATTATAACTGCAATCAAATTCAAGAATAATTGGAAGAGCGCTTGCATAGTCATTCCAAAATGTGGATCCTCCCCAGTTTATGGCCGTCCAGTCTTCTCCGCCAGAATCATTAGGTTCAAATGGATTCCAGTTGGTATAGGACACCGGCTCACCTGAAGTCCAGATAAAGGTTCCTTCAGTGGCTACATCATTGAATCCAATATAATGGGAGCCTATTCCATTCAAAAATGCATTTTCAGTTGCATTGCTTACTGAGGCAAGATGCCCGCCTGTTGGCGTCACGACTGCAGCAATAGCTGCCGGAAGATATGATGCATTTGATCTGAAATAGGTGTGTCCATTCAACGTTCCTATCAATGTAAAACCTGAAATAGATGGCGGAGCGCATGGTCCAACGGAACAATTATCATTTACACCTAATGTGTAATTCACGATACTTCCACACATACCTATTGTGCTTGTTGCTGTGATGTTCGCGGGAACAATCATGGTTGGAATGGATGTTTCGATTTTGTTTACTTGAAATGAAGATGATTTGATATTCCCCGATGCTTCTGTTGCATTGAGTGTAACCAAAATCACTCCAGCACCCGTTAGCGTTGTTCCTGGAGCAGGTGATTGACTAATCACAATTGAAGTGGGAGAAGTACAATTATCACTCACGGTTACCAGAGACCTATAATCACCTAATGTTCCAATGCAACTGCTATTCAATGCGCCGGTTTGTGTCGCCGGTGTTGTAATCGTAGGTATTTGTGTATCCAAAACTGTTACTGTAAATTGACATGTTGCAGTATTAAAAGCCGCATCGCTTGCTGTGTACGTAATAGTTGTCACACCAGTATTGAATGTATAATTACCGATAGTATTAATTCCGGTAGAAGGCGACGATGCAACTGTTGCTCCTGACATTGTCCACGTCAGTTTTGAAACTGAACAATTGTCTGATGCGGTTGGATTCGAAGCATGTACGGTGTAACCACAACCATCAGCGACAGCGTTGCCGGTAATGTTAGAACCACAGGTAATCACTGGTGGAGTATTATCAACTAATATAACTGGTGATGTAACTGCTGAAGCAGCTGAGCAGCCCGCACTATTGCTGTAATTCACCGAAATGGCCTTATTTCCACCGCTAAACCATTTTAATGTTACACTGGAACTTGTCGATGCTGTGCTTCCCGATGAGATCAAATAATCCGTTCCTTGAACATAAGGGATACTCCAAACATAATTTGACTGTCCACTTTGAGTGGTATAAACCACGTTGGTGTTTCCACAGACAGTGGTACCCGCCAAAGCGAAAAAGGTTGGTGAAGGCATAGCATTTACTGTAAATGAAGTTGCAGATGAAATAGTTCCTGAAGCAGTCGTGAGACTTATCACCCCTGTGGTTGCTGTGGATGGTAAAGTTGCGGTCACTGAAGTTCCACTATTTACAACAAAAGATGCTGATACATTATTAAATTTTACCGATGTAGTAGATGACAAATTCACACCAGTAATTGTCACACTTGAATTTGATCCACTGCATGCGGATGTCGGACTAAAACTGCTGATTGAGGAAACAGCAACATCGCTGCTGGTAAAATCGAAATCATTAATGCTATATGTGGTGCCTTCGGCCGCCGCATTCCATAAATACAATCGAAAAGTAATTGCAGTCGTCAGATTCTGATAAATAGATGATGAAAGCGAAATTGTTGTACCTGCAGCACTTGGTGTTCCGATGGGTGATCCAAATGCATCTAAACTTGATCTAAAAGAAAAACTTGCATTTCCAGTCGAAATTTGACCCGTATAAGTAAATCCACTCAGATTCAGCGCGTACCCCGCTGCGGGTGTTAAAGTGAACTGAAAATAATCGCTGGAATTCATCGCTGCACTTTGCAATCCCGAAACTGTATATCGGTTGTTGTTATTGACTCCTGTCAGTCCGCCACCCCTGCTGATGCCAGAAACAGTGAGGTTCGAGACCACAACATCTCCTGTTGTGTATGGATTAGAAGTGTTGGGGTTTGTTCCTGTGATCGGATTGGACCAAATGCTGGATTGTGCATTGGACTGAATGGCACCAAAAGTTAGTACGGTTAATAAAAGTAACAAATAGAATCCTTTGAAATGATGTTGAGTATCATTCGAAACTATTCGCTTCGTTAAAGAGCGGAGGTAAAGATTGTATAGCATATAGAGCAATTAAAATTGCCAAAGTTTTTGACTTAAGCACTTTAACCACAACGGATACGATTGGTTACCTGAGCCTAACTGACTTTTGTCATTCATTTACACTGAAGCTCTACGAGCCAGCATTTTAGCATGTTTCAAATACCCCCAGAATGAAATGATGCGGAGGTTTCGCTTTGAAATGAGGAACAAAAGCCAAAAGAATGTTTCGGAGTTAATGAAGGACTTCGAGCAAGACTTTAATAAAACAGAATGACTCTGACCTCAAAGAAATTCAAAATCAAAATTGCAATGAATGAGTAAACGAATATCTCAAACTTTCATTAGGTTGGCAAAACGATGGCGAAAGAAATCAACCACTCACATTCAAATAGTCAATTCCCCTCTGAGAGATACAGACAGTAAATGCCGAATCTCACTCGATTGCAAATCCTGACCTAACAGATACATCAACTTTGCAAGCGCTGCTTCTGTTGTCATGTCTGCTCCACCAATGATTCCAATCTGTTGAAAAGCGCTACTCGTTTCATAGCGCCCTTGCTCTACCATTCCTTTGTTGCATTGCGAAATGTTTAGAATCACTAATCCATTCGCGATTGCATTGCGAAGTGCTTCAATAAACCACGCTTGTGTAGGACCATTTCCTGAGCCAAATGTTTCCATCACGATCGCCTTCATGCCTTCTATCTTCAAAATACCTTCAACCACTTCCTTTGATATGCCTGGAAATATTTTCAAGATGGCCACATGAGGATCAAATTTCTTTCGAATGGTGAATGGGCCTTTGGGCCTAATAAGCAAGTCATGGTTATATAGGATGTGTATGCCAACTTCGGCAAGTGCCGGATAGTTGGCACTTTCAAATGCATCGAAATTTTCAGTATTGTACTTGTGTGTACGATTCCCGCGATAGAGTTTGGATTGAAAATAGACACATACTTCCTGCACAATGGATTGGCCATTTTCCTTCGCTGCTGCGATTTCAATCGCCGTGATGAGATTCTCCTTTCCATCTGTCCTCAACATACCGATCGGCAATTGTGATCCTGTGAAAATGACCGGCTTACTTAAATTCTCCAACATGAAACTCAGAGCAGATGCACTATATGACATCGTATCTGTTCCATGCAAAACGACAAATCCATCGAACGTTTCATAGTTCTCTTCAATGATCTCCACCATATTCTGCCAGGAAACAATATGGATGTCGGATGAATCGATTGGTTCAGGAAATGAAACGACTTCTATTTTCAAATCGAACTTTCGGAGCTCCGGAACATTTTCTTTGAGATGTGCAAAGTCGAACGGAATCAAACTACCAGTCTCGGCATCTTCCATCATCCCGATGGTGCCGCCTGTATAAATCAAGAGTATGGAAGAATTCAACGTTTGAAAATTATTGTAACAAGTGTAAGATGATTGTGATCTTCTGACAAACTTAATATGTATTAGTCGAATTTTGAACTCACAATTCCTGTTTTGAAGTTCATAGTTTATCGTTCATAGTTCGCGAAATTGCTGAGACCTCTATAATGCCTTTTATTGAAAATCATACAATCTCAGCCCAATAATATCAAGCGTTTTCCTGGGCATTACTCAAAAAATAAAAGCCGGGCAAAGCAGATTGAAAGTGAAAATATTTGTTGCGCCAAAATGGGACAATTGGCGAACTATGAACGATAAACCAGGGACTTCAGACGACTCACTGTAAGATAAAATTTTGACTATTGCACTTAATATGAAATGCGTCTACTTGTCCGTACACCAAATTTAGCAGAACGTAAATAGGTTATAATCAGGGGGTGTAGAGTTGCTAAAAATATAGCAACATGAAGATCGTAGAATTTTTCAAACATTTCCCTGATGAAGCAGCGTGCAAGTC
>JANOVT010000355.1:0-28418 GCA_031417525.1 Flavobacteriales bacterium
GTTCCAACACCAGATACAGCAGTACCAACCGCAGGTGATTGTGTTACCACCAGTGAACCTGAAGCAGTGCAATTATCAGCTCTTGTTGCCAGGCCTCTATAATCTGCAAGCACACCCGCACACGTTGCACCAAGAACTAAAGTCTGAGCAGCAGGACAAGTAATAGTTGGAAGAGTAGTATCAACTCTGTTTACGTTGAATGAACAGTTAGCTGAATTACCTGAAGCATCAGTCACAGTTAAAGTAACCACTGTTGTTCCCACACCAGACACTGCAGTTCCTACTGCAGGTGATTGTGTGACAACAAGTGAACCTGAAGCAGTACAGTTGTCGGATCTTGAAATTAAACTTCTATAATCTGCAAGCACACCGGCACATGATGCATTGAGAACAAGTGTTTGCGCTGAAGGACATGTTATAATAGGAATTTGAGTATCGGTTACCGTAACAGTCATGCTGCAAGTGCACAATGTGCCACATGCAGTTGCAACTGTAAATACTACTGTTGTTGTGCCAACCGGATAAGTGCCACTGGCATTACTTGTTCCATTAAAATTATTTGTGATAGTATATGAACCACATGTTGTTGTTACTGTCGGATTTGGTACTGTAACATTTGCAGTACATACTCCGGCGGCGGCTGTGGTGCTGATATTGGTTGCGCTACAAGTTGCGCTCGATGCACTAATAGTTATGATCGGTGACAATACTGTACAAGTGCCATTTGTGATCGAAACATTTACTTGATTGCCACTAGCTAGTGAAGCATTCGAATATGAAGTTGAATTTGTTCCAACATTTGCGCCATTCAATCTCCATTGATAGGTAAGTGTGCCACTCAAATTTGTTGCACCTGCTGTAAAACTTCCGCAAGTTGGATTTGTGATATAAATATCGTTGAGCGTGCTATTCTGATCATTCATTGCGCAATCCACGAAGAATGGAACGTTCGCCGGAATGACAGTTGATGTATATAGGAGTGTTGCGTTTCTGTAGTATTTTACAACGAGGTTTTCAATGGCAATTCTCAAAACATCACCGGTTGCATAAGCACCAAAGGTTCCCATGTTAGTGCCATTCTCATGGACCCTTAAAGTTGCGTCATCTCTGATACGGAAGGAATAGTCAATGCCATCTCTTCCATTTCCGGCGTCAACAGCACTGATACCGAAATATCTTTCTCTATTTGTTTCGGCTACGACTGTTCTGATATAACCGTTATTACTAACATCGTTTAATGAAAATGCGTTCGTAGTAGATAAGGCGCTATTGTTTGGTTTTGATAAATCATCACCACTTGAACTGATATTAGCAAGCGTTTGCCAGAATGCTTGTTCAGTTGCAAACGTGCAGGACGTTGGTGAATTCACGGCACTCGCCCACGCTGATGGCGATGTTGCGCTAGGTAAAACTGTTACCGTGTGCGAACATGTTGCTGTGTTACCTGAATTATCTGTTACTGTCCAGATAACTGTTGTTGTGCCCACAGGATAAGTGCCACTAGCATTGTTAGTTCCATTAAAATTATTAGTAAATGATGCAACTCCGCAATTGTCTGCTGGTGTCGGCGCTCCTACTGTTACCGCTGCTGTGCATGCTGCTGCTGCTGCTGTTACAGTTACGTTGGCAGGGCATGTAATTGTCGGTGCAATAAGATCTGTAACAGTCACTGTGTGGGAGCAAGTAACTGAGTTTCCAGATGGATCACTTGCCGTCCAAATCACGGTTGTAACACCAACAGGATAATTTCCACTTGCATTCGATGTGCCGTTAAATGAATTGGAGTATGTGATGCCACAGTTGTCAGTAGCCGTTGCTGAAGCCACAGTAACTGCTGCTGTGCAAGAACCCGCACCTACTGTTGCCGTGTAATTCCCAGGGCAAGTCATATTGGATGGCGGTGTGTTGTCAATCACAGTAACTACCGTTGTACAGGTCGCGGTGTTTCCACTCAGATCTGTTACTGTCCAGACAACATTCGTCGTGCCTGCCGGATACATTCCGCTTGCATTGTTAGTTCCGTTGAATGAATTTGTTGTGGATGCTATTCCGCAGTTGTCAGTTGCTACTGGCGCACCAACCACTGTAACGGCCGATGTGCAAGTACCAGGTGCAGCAGTCACTGTTACATTCGCAGGACATGATGTGATCACCGGAGCAATCATATCTTGTACGGTTACATTGAATGAACAATTCGCTGTGCTTTGACCATTGGTCGCAGAGTATGATACTGTGGATGTTCCCATCGGAAAAGTGCTGCCACTGGTAAGACCCGCTGTCTGAGTCATGGAGCATTCAAATTCGATGATTCCCCAGGAAAGGGAGCTTGGCCCTCTATCGTTCCATGTTGTATTAAGCAAAACGAAGTCTTCAACCCCACCACCATCGTCCGGCTGACCTCCAGCCCAATTGGTATAAGCAGAAGTTTCGCCGGTTACCCAACGAAATGTTCCTTCTGTTGCCTGATCGGTAAATCCGATCCATCCAACTCCGACACCATTTGCCTGCAACCATGCTTGCTCTGCCGCAGATGTTATTGTCACCAGGTGTCCGCCTTGTGCAATTGCGTTTGTGTTAGCCGTCGACCAGCTGGTCGTTGAATTTGCTTTGAAATAGGTATGACCACTATTTGTTCCTAGTAAGGTATAGCCAGCTAAGCTTGTAGGCGCTGGACATGGTCCGCATGCATCTGTGGCAGTTGGAGCAGTGAATGTGACTGCAGCGCCCGTGCATCCTGGGCCCGGATTGACTAAAATATTCGCGGGACAACTTATTGTAACAAGTGGATCATTGATTTGTAAATTATAGTTGGCAGTGAATGCCGAAGCACATACATTCCATGTGGCAGTTATCGACAATGATTCTGCACCCTCCAGTGTGCCATCGACCATCGGTGTTACTGTGAAAAACTGATCAGCAACTCCTGATGCAAAATTGATTGTTCCCGGAGCGCCGGTGTAATCAACTCCATTGATGGCAACTCCGCCGTATGCCATGGTCACTGTGAGCGGCACACTCAAGTCACCAACACGGCGAGCACGGTATGTTACACTGTTGCATCCTTCCACCAATTGTTGACCAGCGCTGACAGTTGATATTGTGACTGCCTGACCGAGAGAAGAAAATCCATCTAACCAAACCCATGAATCCCAAACGTTGTCGCCGGCATCAGCCAATACGCATTTTACGTGGTATGTCGCACATGGCGTCACCGTTCCTTTTACTTTCAGGTTGGTAGTGATACCATCTGCCTGGATACACTGGTTACCTACGTTGTCAATAAAGAATGCCGAGTTGGCCAAACTTGCACAAAGGGTAGGGTCTCCAAATGCACCCGCTGTTCCCTGGTTTACAGTTCCGATCGATACTGGCGTGTTGTCAGGAAGTTTCGCGAAATTCTCTGCTCCTAAACTGTATGGGCCCGCGATGCCTGGACCACTTACCAGAAATGCGAAAACGTCATTGTAGTCGCTGCAGGTGTATTCCAAATATTCCTCTGACCCCCACTGAAATGCTAATTGCATCGTATCCGTTTTCGGTACGACATCAAATTCTACAATTACTACATCTCTGTTCGCTAACGCACCCAAAAGCAAAAGGTCAGGATCATTGAAAGTTGTTCCATTGTTTGTCGATTGACTGCTGGTGTTATTGGGACCTGCCGCCGTTGTTCCACGACCTGTGGACAACAAAACGCCATTCGCAATGTTCAACGGATTTCCGCCACTGTTCACGTTTGTGAAGGATGAAACCTGTTGATTGGTTCCTTGAGTCACAGTGAAATTTGTGATGGTAACACCAGAACCTTGAATCAGGCTCGTCATCAGGGCATTGGTCGCATTTTCATCGACTGTAATGCCTCCCGTGCATTGAGCTTGAGTGGTTTGGGTAATGCCTAGCCCGAGTACGATGGTCGCAAAACCAATGAAACGGTGGACGCTTTTCTGGATGTAGTTGGTTGTAGAGGTCAACATTCGCTTATGCATGATGATTTTAAAAAATAGTTACCATTCTCCGCGTTTTTCTTGCACTTAATCGCTGTGATTCAGTTCAAGATCCCTCGGATGGGGTGCAATACATTTTAAAGTCGGGGTTAGATAGGGAGCCTTGTGCTCATTTGCTTTCAGGAGTCTTAATCGTATTCATTCAAGAGAAGGTTACCTTTTCCAAAAAAATAATATGACTTTGGTCAGAATTGTTTCTAACAACAGGCAGAAACAAGTCCTTTTTATCTTCGCGCACCTTTTATTAAAGGAAAAATGACCATGGATCAACCGTACAGAGAATTTAAACACCTCAACCTTCCACAGATCGCAGATGAAATCATCACTTTTTGGGAAAATGAAAAGATTTTTCAGCGATCAATGAGTGAACGGGATCCTGAAAATGCTTTTGTTTTTTACGAAGGTCCACCTAGCGCGAACGGAATGCCGGGCATCCATCACGTGATGGCACGCGCTATCAAAGATATTTTTTGCAGGTATCAAACATTAAAGGGAAAACAGGTTATGCGCAAAGCCGGATGGGATACGCATGGCTTGCCAATTGAGCTTGCTGTGGAAAAAACCCTCGGCATCACCAAGGAAGATATCGGATCGAAAATTTCAGTAGAGGACTACAACAAAGCTTGTCGCACTGAGGTGATGAAGTATACCGACAAGTGGGAGGAGGTCACCCGTATCATGGGATATTGGGTGGATATGACCGACCCATACATCACTTACGATAACAAGTATATAGAAAGCGTCTGGTGGTTACTTCAAAATCTTTACGAGAAAAACTTACTATATAAGGGATTCACCATACAGCCATATTCTCCGGCAGCCGGAACAGGTTTGAGTTCTCATGAATTGAATCAACCGGGTTGTTATCGGGAAGTGAAGGATACTAGCGCTGTCGCGCAGTTCAAAGTTCAAAGTTCAGAGTTCAAAGTTGGCGATCAGGAAATTTCCGGAGACGTATTTTTTCTCGCCTGGACAACAACTCCCTGGACTCTGCCTTCAAATACGGCTCTTGCAGTTGGGAAGAACATAGAATATGTTTTGGTAAAAACGTTTAATGCATACAGCCATCAAGCAATTCAAGTGGTGCTGGCCAAGGAATTAGTAACCAAATATTTTCCGACGAAAAATGCTGACTTGGCTCTTGAACAATACAAGCCGGGTGATAAAGAAATACCTTTCAAAATACTTCAAAGCTTCAAAGGCCATGAGCTCGCCGGTATCCGTTACGAACAACTTTTGCCTTTCGTTCAACCCACTGATGGCGACGCTTTCAAAGTAATCATCGGTGATTTTGTGACCACAGAAAATGGCACAGGCATAGTCCACATCGCGCCTTCTTTTGGTGCAGATGACTTTCGCGTAGCAAAACAAAACGGCATCGGATCATTAACACTTGTGGATCGTAGGGGAAGATTTTTACCGGAAGTGAAAGATGGTGTTTTCCTTTTCGGTGAAGAATTCGTAAAGGAAGATTACTACAACGAAGAAGAGAAAACCGTTGAATTGGCCATTCAAAAAGAGAAACTTTCGGGCTTCATCAAGGATACTTCCAAACTTCACTACCTGAGTGTGGATGAAAGAATCTGCCTCAAACTTCAGAATGAAGATAAGCTCTTCAAAAAGGAGAAATACGAACACAACTACCCACATTGCTGGCGAACAGATAAACCAGTGCTCTACTATCCTCTTGACTCCTGGTTTATAAAAGTGCCTGAGGTTCGGGATCGGATGGTCGCCCTGAACAACACTATCAACTGGAAACCGGAAGCCACAGGTACCGGACGTTTTGGTAATTGGCTTGAAAATGCCAATGATTGGAATCTTTCTCGTTCAAGATTTTGGGGTATTCCTTTGCCGATCTGGAGAACAGAAGACAACAGTGAAGCAGTTTGTATCGGTAGCGCGGAAGAACTAAAAGCAGCCATCGACCGATCTGTAACAAGTGGTTTTATGGCCAAAAACCCGCTTGCAGATTTTAAACCCGGTGATTTTTCGAAAGAAAATTACCTGACATTCGACTTGCATAAACCTTATGCGGATGAGATCATTCTCATTTCTGCGGCCGGTAAAAAAATGTTCCGTGAAAGCGATTTGATAGACGTCTGGTTTGATAGTGGTGCCATGCCTTATGCTCAGCTTCATTATCCCTTCGAAAACAAGTCACTTATTGATGACAGAAAAGCTTTTCCCGCGGATTACATCGCCGAAGGCGTGGATCAGACGCGAGGTTGGTTTTACACGCTTCATGCAATTGCTACCATGTGTTTCGATAGCGTGGCTTATAAAAACGTGATCTCGAATGGTCTTGTTCTGGATAAAAACGGCAATAAAATGTCCAAACGTTTGGGCAATGCCGTCGACCCGTTTACCACCATCGCAAAATATGGTCCGGATGCTACACGTTGGTACATGATCACCAATGCGCAACCTTGGGACAATCTCAAATTCGACATGGAAGGTATTGCCGAGGTGCAACGAAAGTTTTTTGGCACTCTATATAATACGTATGGCTTTTTCGCTATTTATGCCAACATCGATCAGTTTAGATTTGACATAAATAATACTTCTTCCATTGAGGATAGAGGTGAACTCGATCGCTGGATCATTTCTAAACTGAATTCTCTCATTAAATATGTGACGGAATGCCTCGACGACTATAATCCGACACCTGCTGCGCGAGCTATCGAGGAATTTGTGGATCTGCACTTGTCGAATTGGTATGTGCGCCTTTCACGCAAAAGATTCTGGCATGGTGAACTTTCAGCCGATAAAAAGGCGGCCTATGAAACACTTCATGAATGCCTCCGCGTTGTTGCGCAATTGGCCTCGCCTTTTGCACCCTTCTTCTGCGATTGGCTCTATCGCAATCTCATCGAAAGCACTACCGATAACTCTGTTCAGCCTGTCGATAGAATTAAATACGATTCGGTTCATCTTTCATTGATGACGAAAGTGGATCAAGGCAAGATCAATCAGGAATTAGAAGAGAGGATGGGTTTTGCTCAGGAAATTTCTTCCATGGTTCTTTCCATCCGGAAAAAAGAAAATATCCGCGTTAGACAGCCACTTCAGACAATCAGGATACCAGTTCTGAATCCAAAGGATCAAGAAAGAATTGCTGCGGTAACCGACATCATTCTGGCTGAAACGAATGTCAAAAGCATTGAGTTCGTGGATGAATCAACAGCGCAGATCGTTAAAAACCTCAAGCTGAATTTTAAAACGCTCGGTAAAAAATGTGGTAAACACATGAAAGCACTCCAAACATTCGCAGCTGAAAACGCCCAGCTTATGATTCGTGAAATTGAACTGAACGGTAGTTATCCTTTTCAGGCGGAAGGAGAAGTTATTGAACTCCTTCATGAAGATGTTGACATCATACCGGTGGATATTCCGGGTTGGAAAGTGGTAAATGATGGCGCTTTGACGGTAGCTCTCGACATTCATATTTCATCGGAATTGCACCAGGAGGGCATTGCACGAGAATTCGTAAATCGTATCCAAAATCTGAGAAAGGAAACCGGATTCGATGTCACAGACAGAATAATTGTGAAGATTGAATCCAGAGATGCTTTCAATCAAGCCATTCTCACAAATTCAGAATATATTCGCGCCCAAATTTTAGCAGAAGAACTGCAGATAGTAGAATCGGTTGACAATGGACATTCAGTGGAAATTGAAGACGGACTTACAACACAAATAGCACTAGCAAAACTTAATTGATACGACTAACATGGCAGCAAAAAAAACAACCAAAAAGCCCGTGAAAGGGAAAGCGGTAAAAAAGAGCGCACCGAAAGCTAAACCTGCGAAGGCAGCAAAAAAGCCTTTGAAAAAGGTGGCGAAACCTGCTAAAAAGGTTGCCAAACCAGCTAAGAAAGTAGCGAAGCCTGCTAAAAAAGTAAGCAAGCCTGTGAAAAAGGCTGTTGTTAAATCGGCAAAAGGCAAAGCAAAACCTGTGGTTAAAGCAAAACCAAAAGCTGTTGCCAAAAAAGCGGCACCGAAAAAGGTTTCTAAACCCGCAAAAAAGGCCGTAGTTAAAAAAGCAGTGGCGAAAAAACCGGTTGCGAAAAAAGTTGTTGCTAAGAAAGTAGCCGCTAAGAAAGTTGTTGCTAAAAAGCCGGTTGCCAAAAAACCTATCGCGAAGAAAGCGATTGCAAAGAAGGTAGTAGCTAAACCAGCGAAAAAGGTAGCTCCGGTTAAAAAGGCTGCTCCTGCTAAAGTTGCAAAACCGGCTGTAGCTAAAAAAGCGGCTCCTGTGGTGAAACCAATAGCCAAACCAGTTGCAAAAGCTGAGGTTAAAACAATCAGTAAGCCGGTTGTGAGCGCACCTGCAAAACCTGTTGCTGCCCCGGTTGCCAAACCTGTTGCCGCACCGGTGATTACACCTATGCCAATCGACAGAGACCTCGACGATTCTGAAACAATCACACCCACTGAACCTTCAACAAATAAATTATCAACATCTAAAACAGTAGTAAAGAAAGACCCAAGTATGGCTGACGTAAGATATTCTGACAAGGATTTAAAAGAATTTGAAGAACTCATTCAGGAAAAACTCAAAGCTGCAAAAGCTGATATGGAGGAACTGAAACAATCACTTTCACACGAAGGTGATAATTCAACAGATGACACAGCACCGACATTCAAGATGATGGAGGATGGAAGCGAAACTATGAATCGTGAGGAATTATCTCAACTGGCATCTCGTCAGGAGAAATTTATCCAGAATCTCGAAAACGCATTGCTTCGCATTAAGAACAAAACCTATGGAATCTGCCGCGTTACCGGAAAGCTTATTCCTAAAGAAAGATTACGCCTCGTGCCTCATGCAACATTGAGCATCGAAGCTAAAAACATGCAATAAGCATCATTAAAATTTGAAATGGAGAACGGAAATTTGATCTGCCGTTCTCCATTTTGTTTTTAAAGTCTTGCTATAATGGAACATACGCAATTGAAAAAAGCGCTCCTGACCATACTCGGTATTCTCGTCCTGGACCAATGGCTTAAAATCTGGGTGAAACTCAACTTTTATTACGGTGAAAGTAAAACCCTCATCCCCGGCTGGTTCGATCTTCAATTTGTAGAAAATCCAGGAATGGCTTTCGGATGGATGCTTCCCGGTGAAGCAGGTAAATTGATCCTGAGTATTTTCAGGGTTTTGGTTGTCGCGGGTATCAGCGTTTACTTATACAGACTGATTAAACAAAAAGCACACTGGGGTTATGTCATGTGTGTTTCTATGATTGTCGCTGGCGCACTCGGAAACATCATCGACAGCGCGGTGTATGGTTTTTTATTCGACCGGGGTTCGACATTTGATGCAGAACTCAATGATTTCACCATGTACTTCGGCAAGGCTCAGATGAACTATGAAGGATACGCAAAACCTCTCATGGGCAACGTTGTCGACATGTTTCATTTTACAAAACGAGTAAATTGGGGTGGAAGTTCTCATGAAATATTCCCTCCTATTTTTAATGTGGCGGATTCTAGCATTACTGCTGGTATTATCATTATCCTTCTTTTTCAAAGAAGATTTTTCCATAAAAAGGAAGAGGTCACTTCACCCGAAAACATTGCCTCTGATACACATTTTCCAACGCAGGATACTCCAGAACCTAATCACCCAATGGCAACAGGGCAATGGCCAGCGAAAGAAAAAGAAGAAGCGGATTGAGAAGGCTTGTGTGTATTGGATTTGATGGAATCCACAATTGATTTTCAAATGGAATCGTCCCAAATGCCACTTCGCTCCAGTTTGATTTTTTCGCCGAAGAATATTTTGGTCGCTTGTTCGAATGAACTGGTATAGTCGGATACAAAGAATTGATCTGGTTCTGTCACTTTTTCGCCCGACAATCCTTCCTTGATTAGTATCCTTTCCAATTTTTTAGCCACCACTTCTGCGGAATCAAAAATGCGCACATGACCTTTATAGAAAGCGTCGATTTCTTTTTTGATAAGCGGATAATGTGTGCACGCCAAAACGAGTCCATCAATGTTTTCCAATACAGGATCTTTCAAATATTCATTCAATACTGCGTGTGAAATGGTGTCATTGTAAAATCCTTCTTCGATCATAGATGCCAGCAAGGGAGTGGCCAAAGCCGAAAATTTCAAGTTCGGTTTGCGACGTGAGAATTTTTCCTGATACACACCACTGTTGATCGTCGTTCTTGTTGCAATGATTCCGACATTCTGAATGCTCTCATCTGCAATCACTTCTTCTATCATAGGATCAATCACATTGATCACAGGCACGGCGCCACGATACTTGTCGCGCAGTGATTCATAGGCAGCAGCGGATGCAGTGTTACATGCAATCACAATGGCTTTGCAGTTTTTTTCTTTGAGTAAAAAATCTGTAATGCGCAGTGCATAAAAGGCTACAAGCTCTCTTGACTTATCGCCATAAGGTACGTGAGCGGTGTCGCCGAAATAAATCAACCTTTCATTCGGAAGCAATTTTTTGATGGCGCTGGCAACGGTCAGGCCACCGATGCCTGAGTCAAAAACTCCAATAGGTCTGTTGTTGCTCATCTTTTGCGAAATAAATCTTGATGGATTAAATCAAGAATTTTAGAATTTGACTCAATCTAAAACCGGTTAAATTGATAGTTCAAATTCTATCTTAATAATGGCGCATGCGCGATAATAAATTTATCATATTCCAGGGCTCATTTCGATTCGCGTTTAACAAAATATGAAAACATTGGAACGGCAAATGAATACACGCCATGTCTTGTCTTATAAATGAGTCCTGCCTCATTCAGAGATTTAAGCATTGTATTGATTGCGCTTGTGCTGACCGATGTGCCCGTGAGTTTCATGGCTGCTTCAATATCCTTTAAACTAAATTCCTGCTCGGCATTCTCCAAACTTGCAATAACATTCAATAAGTTTCTTTGCTTTTCAGTTGCTTTGTTCCATCGGCCCTGATAAAAATCCGAATCAAGCTTTCGCACGATTGCTTCAAATGAAATGTTTGGTTCTGGCCTTCCCATTGAAAGCTGCTGTATTGCTGAATCATATATTTCTTTGCAGAGATATTGTATGAAGTATGGGTATCCGCCCGAGTGGTCAATTATCCTGCTAATCGAATCGTCAGTTAAATGAACCGGACAATTATCTATTTGTATTGGAACTACAATTGCCTGTCGGCTTTCTTCAGGTGAAAGTCGACTTAGAATCATTTGATGAAACATTCTTTCTGCATACGTTCTTGCTTCGATCAAGTTTCCCAAAAGCGTTGGAAGCCCTGTTAAAATAAGCAGATATGGCATTTCTGTTCTTTGAATAAATTGGATAATTTCGAGAAGAAGTGATAAGGGATATTGTTTATCTTCTGATTTATCCTTCAGGTTTTGCGCTTCGTCATATGCAAGGACTATTCCGTTGGCGTTGCTTTTGCATTTCTGCCAAGTGTACTTGAGTACTGATTTTAATTTATCAGCTTCCAATCCAGGTGTATCATCATATATATAGTGTAAGAGTTCATAGCTAAGAAAATGTTGAACTTTCTCTGGACTGCTTTTGAAACCAATTTCCTTACGTTCTGATTCTGAGATTACAATGTGTGAAACTGCACTTGCAAGATCTGTCAGAATTCTCGTGGACAGATTCTTTTCGCTGACGCTTACGGCCTCGCTCAGATCTGCTCCTGCCCAGATCCAACCGCTTTTTACAGCAATTGGCCTTAGGGTGTCCAGAAGGACTGTTTTTCCTACACCTCTTAATCCCGAGATAATGAGGTTTGCAAGTATTGGCTCTTGCGTAATACTTGATTTTTCAAAGTAGTCGATTTCGACTTGTCTGCCAGCGAGGTACGGCGGTAATTGACCTGCTCCTGGACGGAATGGATTTTTAAAAGGTGCGATCATGGATATTTCAATGCGTTTCGCAAATATATGAAATTAAGTTCTCGACTCAAATTAAAGCATGGCTTAAAACACTCTTGAATTTCACATTAACCCAAATCCCGGAATTGAAAACTAAATTCCCTTATATCGAACAATGGGTTTTATCTAGTGCCTGGAATTGAGAATGCCCCGAACTGTCCAAGTCGAAGAGAATCTAAAGGGTATTTCGGAATGAAGGTGAAACATGTAAAGATTCAAAATGAAAGATACTTGGAAACAAGAAATCCCGGAATGAACCGGGATTTAGTCTGTGATATATTTTTCTTATTTCTGTCCGCCACCACCTGGAGCTACTACCGGAGCCGCAGTTTCATTGGTGAAATCAGGAATTTTAAGTTTCGCGCAAACCAATTTGGTAATGTCTTCACCTCCCATGTAAAGAAGTGTGCCTGTTCCTGAATCGAAGATGTAAGTGAAGCCATTCGCTTTCGCAACATCTTCAATCGCTGCTTTTGCCGCTTTCAGAATAGGATCGATTTTTTTCATCTCTTCGTTGGAAACATCAGTACTTGCTGATTCCTGGAAGTCATAAATTCCTTGACGTTTTGCTTCGATGTTTTTCACTTTGGTTTCCAGGATCACTTTTGGCGCTGTTTCTTTTTCTTTCTCGAAACTGTTAATCATGGCTTCGTATTCTGCCTGCATGGCTTGCAAAGCATCTTCATATTGCTTTTTATATGCATTCAGCTCTTCGTAGGCTGTTTTGTATTCCGGCATGTGTTCTACCAACGCTTGTCCGTTGATATGGCCAAGTTTCTGTGAAAACAGGCCAAGTGATGTGAGACAAAATGCTGTGATGAGAAGAATTCCTTTTTTCATAGTGAGTGAGAGTAACTTGTTTTTTCTTGATTATTAATATTCATGCCAAAACCATCATCTGGTTCATTTCCCTTTAGTAGGAGTTCTTTCCGTTCCTTTATTTGCGGGTGTTGTTTTGCTGCCCTTGTCCTTAGATGGTGAAGTGCCATTGCCATCTTTTCTATCGTCTGTTCCTGGCTCATCACCTTCGCCGCCTTCGCCACCTTCTTCCTCCTCCAGAATTTCACCCGGCTTCAACCCCATCTTCTTCAATACTTTGTCGCTGATATCATGCTTCGGATTTGTATAGAGCATATTGCTGTGGTTGGCCTTGTCGAATACTACCATTAATGCACTCGTGCTTGCAACTTCCTGTATCGCCTCATAAATCTGGTCTTGAATTGGTTTAACCAATTCTTCCCGTTTTTTGAAAAGTTCACCGTCCACACCAAACTTTTGTTTCTGCATGTCTTTCGCTTCTTGCTTCTTTTGGTCGATTTCCTGCTCGCGTCGTTTGCGCATTTCATCTGTTAACAGAATTTTTTCTGCCTGAAGCGCACTTTCCAATTTTTCAATAGTGGCATATTTCGTTTCGATATCCTTCTGCCATTGCGTGCTCAGTTTATTCACTTCTGCCTGTGCTGCCTGGTATTCTGGTATGTGACTCAGCACATACTTCGTATCGATGTAGGCAAACTTTTGTGAGAACAAAGGCAATACCGCCAGAAGCATGAGCGCCATTACAGTGATTGATTTTTTCATGGTTGAAAGTGTGCTATAATGTGTTTTCTAATTGGGTCTGTAAATTTACGTTGCTCTACAGTTCACCGAGATTCATACCAATGGAAAAGTGGAATTGTCCTTTTGCCATGTTGGAGTAACCGGGAACGTCATCCAGACGCCAGCCGTAGTCAAATCCAAGTAGTCCAAACATTGGAAGGAAAATTCTGAGTCCGACACCTGCTGATCTGTAAACACCGTAAGGGTTGAAAGAACGCAGATCTTTCCAGGTATTGCCCGCTTCCAGAAAGGTCATCGCAAAAATGGTGGCACTTGGATTCGTGCTCAGAGGATATCTCAATTCCGCACTGTATTTAGTAATGGCAGGTGCTCCGGTATTCTGATTTGGCGAAGTAAGACTCAAATCATCATATCCGCGAAGGTTGACTATCTCACGTCCGTCCAAAAGATAACCACTTAAGTAAACGCCTCCCAGGTAGAATCGCTCAAATGGTGATTGGCCGAGTTTGTTGTTATAAGCACCAAGAAATCCAAGTCCAACATTGGTGTGCAGTACAAACTTCCGCTCCTTATGTTTGTTCAGGGCTGTATACCAATGTGCAGTTACCTTGAACTTGTAATACTCAACTAATTTGAATCGCTCTTGATCCGTCATGTTTTCAAAATCGTAGCTCCTGCCTAGTAATTTCTCACCCAGGAATTTATACGGAGGCGTCATTTTGGAAGTAAAAGTCACCTGAGAACCATAAGTAGGATAGATCGGGTCGGATGTGGAGCTGCGGGTCAGTGTGAAATTCGCTGCAATGTTATTGGAATAACCATTTGTGAAATTTCCAAAGAATGATCCGTAATTGTTCAACTGGAAATTCTGAAACGAGATACCCGTATACAACAGAAAATAGTCGTCCGGCTTTTGAAGTCGTTTACCAAAAGAGATTGATCCACCTTTTACTTTCAATTCCTGCAGAAATGGATTGGCATCACCCGGCGCATATTCACCTGTTTGAAGACTGGTGTTACCGTCAATATCCCTTTGCTTCAACTTCTTGTTCTGCCCATTCGTTTGTCTTGAAATGGAAGCGGAGAAACTTAAAGAATTTGGTTTTTTACCCCCAAGCCACGGTTCGGTGAACGACAAATTATAAGATTGGAAATACGTTCCATTGGATGATGCACTGATAGAAAGACGTTGGCCATCACCGGTTGGAAGCGGACTCCAGGCTTCTCTTTTGAAGAAATTGCGCATCGAAAAATTCGTGAAACTGAGCTGTAACGATCCAACAACACGTCCGCCACCCCAACCACCGGATAGCTGAATCTGATCGTTCGGCTTTTCTTCGAGCACATATTCAAGATCCACTAAACCTTCGTCTTGTCGAGGATTGGTGCGGATGTCGAACGCTTCCTGATTGAAGTAGCCAAGCGCAGCAAGTTCCCGTTGTGTTCTTATAATGTCCGATCGGCTAAATAATTCTCCCGGACGCGTGCGGATCTCCCGGAAAATGACATGATCATTTGTTTTGGTATTGCCTGAAATGGCCACTTTTCCAATCCGGAATTGTTTGCCTTCACTCATTCGAACTTCAATGTCTATGCTGTCCGGCTCGACTAACGTTTCTACCGGAAATGCGAAGTAGGAGAGATAGCCATCGTCCGTATACAGCGACGATACATCTGCGCCTTGTGGATTAAAATTCAATCGGCTTTCTAGTAATTCAACATTGTAAATGTCCCCAGCATGGATGTTGAGCACGCTGTCGAGCCTGCTGGTAGTGTATTTTGTGTTACCCACAAACGTGACATTGCGGAAATAAAAGCGTTTGTCTTCTTCGATCTTTATCTTGATTCCAATTCGTTCATTGTTGATTACATATACAGAATCACTGGCGATCTTGGCATTGCGGAATCCTGCCTTGTTGTATTTGGCAATGACTTTTTGTTTATCCTCTTCGTATTTTTCTTCTATGAACTTGGAAGACTTGAATATGCGATGCCAACTGCGCTCTTTTGTTTCTTTCATCGCCCGTTTAATGGCTTTCTCACTCATGACAGGCTTCAGCTTTTTGCCTTCCAGAAAAAGAAACTTTTTCTTCTCCATTGCGATACCTGAGCCTTCCAAGATGATCTCTTCAATTTTAACTCTATCACCACGCGTTACATCAAAGGAAAGAATAACACCGTTTTCCATTTTAGCGTCCGGCTGCTCTGATGTTGTTACGCTTGCATTGAAGTATCCTTTTTCCGTATAATATTCTTTGATCACCGCAATGGCATTGTTCTTCATATTGTCATTGCAAATGGTCAATGTTTTCAGGTCAAGTTTTTCACGAATATTGTCTGCTTCCGATTTTTTGATTCCGTTGATTTCGAATTTCGTCATCCGCGCTGATTCCTTCAATGAAATCACGAGGTAGACATCATTACCTCTGAATTCAGCAGCATAAATCCCGATGTCGGTGAATAGTTTTTGTTTCCAGAGTTTCCTAACAGCATCCGTGATTTTATCACCAGGAATCATAATTTCATCTCCTTCCTGTAATCCACTGAACAATTTGATTGCCTGAACATCGGTGTACACCGCACCAGAGACTGTAAGTCCTGCAATTCTGTATTCCATCGGTGCCGAATAATCGATGGTTTCACCGATGATGGTTTGCGTCATTCCTGCTTCTGCGAGCAGAAAAACGAAAGCCATGATCGCCATGAAGCTTTTCATGCAACGACGGAAATTTAGTGGTGTAATGGTTTTCATTTCAATAACTCGCTGCCTTTTTCCGCTTCACTGCCGGTTTGTTCCTGTTTCGATTCCATGTCAATAATCTGAGCAGAGGTGCGGCCAAATCTTCTTTCGCGACTCTGGTAGTCAACAATCGCGGCATAAAAATCTTCCTCACCGAAATCCGGCCAAAGTGTTTCCGTAAAGTACAGCTCTGCATAAGCGATTTGCCATAACAAAAAGTTACTGATGCGCTGCTCACCACTTGTTCTTACCAGCAATTCCGGATCAGGAAATGCTGCTGTGTTCAGATAGCTGGAAATGGTTTTGTCATTGACGTCATTTGCTTTGACACCCTCTGTGATCATTTTTTGTATAGCTCGGGTAATTTCCCAGCGTGAACTATAGCTCAATGCCAGAATGAGATTGACGCGATGATGATGCGCCGTGCGTTGCATACCCTTGTTCAGCTCTTCTTTGCAATCTTCTGGCAAATTTTCAATATCGCCGATCGTGTGTAAACGAACTTCGTTTTTGTCCAGTTCATCCATTTCACTCACAATGGTATGCACTAAAAGTGTCATCAGAGCTTCAACTTCCTCTTTGGGTCTATTCCAGTTTTCTGTCGAAAATGCATAAAGTGTGAGATATTTTACTCCCGCTGCTGTTGCCGCTTTAAGTGAGGCCCGCACTGCCTCAACGCCATTCAAATGACCAAAAACCCTTTCGCGTCCCTGACTTTGTGCCCAACGGCCATTGCCATCCATAATGATGGCAACGTGCTGTGGAATTTTTTGAGGGTCGATCGATTCTAATAAACTCATCACTGAGAAGTGGGTCTTTAAGTGGTAAGCAAAAAAGGCCGGCAAAGGTACTTGGAAATTGAGAAAGGATAATGGAGAATTGTGAATTGATGTTTGTTTTAGACCAGCAATTCCTTTGAATTCTTTTGATAGACTATGCACTTCGATCAGTATTCCCTTGATCACTCATGCTCCCAGCACGATGTCGCTTTTTTATCAATCCGGATATTCAATGAGGCCATGACGAAGAAGTAGTAATCCTTTCTGCCCGGATCGCCTCGCTGAAGGCCACTGTTATTCCGACTATTCCCATCTTGTAATTCCTTCTGAAGACTGCGGTCACTCATGGTTGCGGCCAATTGCCCACTGAGATCTTCCAAAACGCCTGGGTCAACATACTTGCCCGAAATATCGTCGATGTAATCCGTAAATGTTTTTCGAACACCCCATTCCAGACTGAAACCAAAAATTGCGAATAAATTGCTTTTGAAACCAACTCCAAACGGCACGGATAACAAACTCGTCTTGTATTTGTCGCCACCATATTCGGTGCCCTGACCTTCAGTTCCCAAGGGCTGAAGTTCATACCAGGTCCCCTTGTATTGCCCCATTGGTTTCATATTGAAATAGGCGATTCCGCCGAATAAGTATGGACTCATCGGGAATTGCTTATTACCAAGTTGGTAAGGAAAAAAATTCAATTCGAATTGCATACTTCCTTCAAGAATCTGATTACGGAAGGATAAATTGCGATTGCGTATCCATGGATCATCGCTGTCTTTGTCCCAAGCTTCCAACACACCATAAAGCATGCTTGCCTTCATCGTCCAGCGCCGATTGAAATTGTTTCGGAAAGAAATTCCTCCGCCCGGCTTTAATGTGGTACCGAAATGTTTGTAAGGATTGACTTCGCCGATGTAATAGCTTGTGCCGAACAGTATTCCGAAGTCTTTGCTCTTTTCGTACTTATTCTTTTGGGAAAAAGCAACAACAGGAAACAGGATTAATATGATCAGCCAGTTAAGTTTCAACGTGCAGGGTGTACGACTTTTTTATTAAATTATTGCCTTCTACGACCTTCTTTTTCTTTTGTTCCCCAAATGATTTCTCTCCTATTTCCTACCCGATGTGGTTCGAAAGATGTGGGCAGAAAATTTTCTGCCGCTGCAATCTCACGAACCACATCTCATTTCTCGCTTCTCACCTCTCACTTCTGTCCTCTGTCCTCCGCTCTTCTGTCGGTACGGGCAGAAATTTTCTGCCCCTGCCATTACGCCTCTCACCTCTCACCTCTCACTTCTTGCTTCTCGCATCCAACCCCCATCCCATCTTCTGTCGGATGGTATTGAAAAAACTCTGTCCCTGAAAAGACACCAGATTTATTTCAAACGGTGCACGGGTCAATTCAATGATGGTTTCATTATCTACAGAAAAAGAACGACTATCAAGTGTCAGCAAAAAATTGGGGTCCCGTCCCTCAGCTCGCAACGAAACTTTACTCGTATTGGAAATCACAAATGGACGAACATTCAGATTGTGCGGAGCAATCGGTGTTAAAAGCAAGTTATTGCTTGCCGGCATAACTATCGGTCCGCCACAACTCAAGGAATAAGCTGTGGAACCTGTCGGTGTTGCTACAATAAGTCCGTCGGCCCAATAAGTGCTCATAAATAAATCATTGACATACGCATGAATAGTGATCATGCTGTTGCGCTGTTTATTCAATAAAGTGACTTCGTTGAGCGCAAACGGAAATTCACCGAAATTTTGTTGTGCACTTTTGACTTCAATAAGCGAGCGACTATCTAGCGTGTAATCACTGTTTATCAATGCTTCCAGAGCGGAATCAATCGAATTGAGCGAAACATTGGATAAAAACCCCAGCCTTCCGGTATTCACTCCGACCACTGGAATTTTGGTGTCCCGAATAATGGAAACCGTCTCCAGTAATGTGCCGTCTCCGCCAATACTCAGCAAGAAATTGGTTCCGGCGAGTTCTTCTGTTGTTCGGAATATTGCCGTGTTAGACGGCAGACTCACTTTTGATGAAAGAAAGGAGTGGAATTTTTCATGTACACTTATTCCGATTCCACGGCGAATCAATCCTTCGGTGAGTTTTTCAACTCCATAAGTGTGCTCGTCATCAAATCGTTTTCCGTAGAGGGCTACTTTCACGTGTTATACTAATTATAGTGCAAAGAAAGCAAGAAGCCACTCCTTTTAGTGGAATGGCCTCTTATTCTTTTAGAGTTTATGATGTTATACCAATGTCATTTATTTTCAAATTCAATAAAAAAATAAATTCTACCGTGGTAAATGCCGATAGCTACAAACAAATAGGCCAATAAGGCGCAGCCGAAATCGGACTATATTGTTTGTGAAATCGGTATTAGAACTTTTCCGAAATCAAATATTCAAAAATCGCATCAATTCTTCATATCGCTTCTTCAAATCTTCCGTGTACTCAGGTTCCTGATAGGTTGCTTTGACGTGATATCCAAATCGACCAAAGCTCTGAACCATCGCATTGACATCGGGTTGATTTACTTTTAAGTTTACTTCGATCTTTCCATCTTCACCGGGACTCACAGAGGTGCTCAGGATTTTTGCGTCGTTCTCTTCAATAATTCTGGCGATCTGTTGCAAGCTGTAATCCTTTTCCCACATTTCCAACACGATGATTCCACCGCGTTGCTGTGCGCCCTGCATCTCGGAAAGTTTTTCCACCAGATCTTCAATGGTAATGCTTCCAACATAGTTGTTTTCGGCATCAGCCACGGGTATCACACTGATGTGGTTCTGACTTGCAACCTTCAATACATCCAGAATATGATCGTCCGGCATCACGCTCACTTTGAGCAGCTGCAGTTTGGGATCGCTCTGATTGTTCAGTATTGTTTCCAGACCAAGTAATGTAGTCTCGGAAATGACTCCAAGGAATTTGTTATTCTCCGTAACAGGCAGGTGTCCAACGCGATACTCATCCATCAGGTTGAGGGCATTGATCGGATCGTCTTGTGCTTTCAGCACTGGAAGATCGGCTTTGAGAAGTTGTCTTGCTGTTATCACTTAGGGTTTGTTTTTTTATTGCTTCTGCTTCTGTTACAACTGTCAGCGATTTTTACCCTGCCATCGTTTCATTGATAAACATCAGCACTTTTCTAATCGTTCAAAATCGCGCCAAAACTCCTTCCCTTCGTTTTTCATATTGAAAACTTCTCCTCATTCAACTCTCTTAAACTATTTGAAGTCGTAAAAGTTGCATTTGTGAGGCTCTTCTGCATTTCAAAATGTAATGACTTATACACAACACTCTTGTTTAGAAATGTGGGTTCAATCTCCAATCATCAGCTTCTAATGGAATCGTCGTTTAATTTTCTGTCTTCGTAGAAGAAATACTGAGTTTCTTTGTTGCCTGAAATCTGACAAGTGAAAACCAAACTCAGTGTAAACATCAACAAAATTGCCACCATTCGCAATGCCCGCGGTGGCAACGTACCTAACCTGCTGAAGGCTGCTCTTGACATTGAGCGATTTGGTGCAGACGGCATTACTATTCATCCGCGTCCCGATGAACGCCATATCCGGTTCAAGGATGTTTATGATTTAAAAAAATCGTTGACGAAAGAATTCAATATCGAAGGTTTCCCCGGCGATGATTTTATGCGCATGGTGATCGAAGTGAAACCGGCACAAGTGACATTGGTTCCCGATCCGCCGGATGCACTCACCTCGAACGCCGGTTGGAACGTAATAGAGCATGCTGATTTTTTGAAAAAAATCATCGCCAAATTAAAAGAGCATTACATCCGGACAAGTATTTTTCTTGATCCTGATCATGAACTGGTTCTCGCTGCCAAAGCGACAGGGACTGACAGGATAGAACTCTACACGGAAGCTTATGCGACGGATTATGCGGTGAATAAAGAGAAGGCCATCGCTCCTTTTGTGGCCGCTGCGCAAAAAGCGGTGGAATGCGGCATCGGATTGAATGCCGGTCATGATCTTTCTTTGGAGAATCTTCGCTTTTTTGCTCAAAAAATGCCCGGCTTACTTGAAGTGTCTATCGGCCACGCGCTGATCAGTGATGCTTTGTATTTCGGATTAGAGAATACCGTGAATTTGTATCAAAGAGAATTGAGAGAGGGATGAAATTATTCCATAAAACACTAGGGGAGGGACAGCCATTACTGATTCTACACGGTTTGTTCGGCAGTGCAGATAACTGGCAAACGCTCGCCAAGACTTTCGCAGAAGATTTCAAAGTTTATCTGATTGATCAGCGAAATCATGGTCATTCACCTCATAGCCTAGAACACACTTATGATCTCATGGCCACTGATCTTTATGATCTGGTTGCCGAAGAAGGCATCAGGGATTTTGCGCTGCTCGGGCATTCCATGGGTGGTAAAACAATCTTGCGTTTCGCTCAACAATATGGATTTCTGATTGATAAAATGATTGTCGCTGATATGGGCATCAAGTCGTATCCTCCTCATCACGATGAAGTTTTCGCCGGACTTTTTGCTGTGGATGTTGAGCGATGCGAAAGTCGCCAACAAGCGGAACAAAGACTCAGCCTGCACTTGACCGACGCAGGTACAAGACAATTTTTAATGAAAAATCTCTATTGGAAGGAGCCCGGAAAACTCGCGTGGAGGTTTAATCTGCAAGTACTCTTCGATCAGCGCGGCGAAATGATGAAGGAAATTCCACCGGTCAACATTGACATCGAAACGCTTTTCATCCGCGGCGGAAGAAGCAAATACATCCTGGATGAAGATATGCCTGCAATCAAGGCACTTGTTCCGAATGCAACATTTGATACCATTGAAAGTGCTGGCCATTGGCTTCATGCCGAAGAGCCTCAAATTTTTCTGGATAAGTGCCTGGCGTTTCTGAAGACGTGATCGAAATGCCATTCGGATTTTACCAAAATTCAAATCTGCCATAAGATCAAGCTAGAATGTGTGTCGCACTTTTTTATGATGTGGCAATACATATGTGGCATATTTAATAAATGCCACATATAAATTGCCACATATTAATTTATGCTCAATGAATTTTGAAGTTGATTCATTTGGAGATTTCTTAAACGGCGAGGGGACGAGTTATTTTCAGGGAGCGGCAATTGGTTTTCGCAATCGTCGCACCATTTTCCTTACTCAATTGCACTGATTTCTAATTGATTCCCTCTGCCGTCTTGTTACAAAACACCATTCATTTACTTTTACCCGACGCTTGCTCTTAAATTTGCGTCGACAAACCAACCACCTATGGGAACCTCAGATAAAATAATTCTTGTACCAACGGATTTCACCAAAGTGAGTGAAACTGCACTTGAGCATGCATTGCTTGTTGCCAAAACCATTGAAGCCGATATTTATGTCACGCACATTGTCGACAACAAAAAGCATATAGCAGAAGTACGTTTGAAGCTGGACTCCATCCGCGAGCGGGTGATGCGCGAGCATAATTATGAAATCAAAACCATTGCTCGTATCGGAAGCATCTTCGAGGACATTGATAAAGTAGCTGTTGAACTGGATGCAAGTCTGATCATCATGGGTACGCACGGTATGCGCGGTATGCAATTCTTAACAGGAAGTCGCGCACTGAAAATCGTAACTGAAAGTTCTGTTCCATTTATTGTGGTGCAGGAAAGACAAACGCGCAAACATGGTTTCCATAAATTGGTTGTGCCACTTGATCTTCATAAAGAAACAAAACAAAAACTTAGTCTCGTTTCTGATATGGCGAAATATTTTGGATCGAAAGTGCATTTGATTTCACCAGGCGAGACAGATGAGTTTTTGAAAAATCAACTCGAACGCAATATCATTTTCGCGGAAGAATATTTGTCAGATAAAGGAATTCCTTATGAAGTAGAAATCACCGACAACAAATCGGATGGTTTTGTAAAAGACTTGCTGAAATACAGCGCGTCGATCGATGCTGATCTCATCTGCATCATGAATTTTTACGACAACAGCATCATGAGTTTCTTCAGCAGCAACTACGAGCAACAAGTGATTACGAACGAAGCACAGATTCCAGTGCTGTGCGTAAATCCGGTTGATACATACGTTGCAGACAAGGCGATTTTTACGCCGTAGTTGAATAGTTCGGAGTTTATAATTCAGAGTTGAAGGAGGTAATTTTGTACGCGGTTGTTTTTCCTTTTTTCTACTTTAAAGTTTCTGGTGCCATTTTGCTGTCTCCAAGTTGGCGCGGTTACCTTTTTGTTTATCAGTGATGACTCAGTTTGTAAAGGTTATTTGTTTCTCGCTGAAAATTTTGAAGGAATATCAGAACTGCGCTGAAAGAGGCTTCGGCAGCACATAGTTCTATCATAATATAATGATTTAACCGCAGAATTCCTGAATTAACAGCAAATTTCGCACGCATCGAACCACGAATGTGGTTAACTATTATTTGCCCCGGCACTGGAAATGCATGTACCTGATTCCTATTCTTACACAGATCCATTATCCGGAACGGCCGCAGCCAATTTGTTTATTCGTTTCGATAAGGCATTCCTTGATTCTTCCGCAGACATAGTTAGCTACGAAGAAATACGAGACGGCATGATCAAGGTAGCAGAGTCTTTTGACGTCATTCCAGTGGCTTTACTGGACATTAACTGCCACGACTTTGTGGACAGCGTACTTACAGACGGCATTCTCCTTTTGATTGATGGTAAATGTTAATCTATTGAGGCCTGAAAAACTTACCTAGAAAAAGACGCAGCAATGCTCTGGAATTATATTACAATCCATGAATATTATATAAAACCTCCTCACGTCTTTCGCCTTTAGTTTACCCTATGAAACACCCAAAGCCAACAACAGCTTTTACCTTCCTTTTCACTCTCGTCATGGCAGTTGTTTTTTGGGGCTGTAAGAAGGAGCCTAACGTAACAGAAATTATTCCGGTGTTCCCACAGATACCGGAAGAAACTGACACATTACCCACTATGGTTCGCGTTGTAGGCAATGTATTTCTTAACCCAATTGCTGGAGCCGAGGTGTTTCTTTTCCGTACGGATGATGACGGCAATTCAATACTTGCAGATCTCCGATATAGCGATGAGGATGGATATTGCTACTGGAGCCAAGACGATGAGATAAAGGAAATATGTGTTCAACGAGAAGGTTACATAGGAGTTTGTGATGGGGGCGCATACTTATCTATGTATGATCTTTTCCAAGGTTATATGTATCGTAAAACAGCCTACGGATGGTTAAAGCTATATGTCGTTGATGATCCACCGCTAATTTCTCAATCGTATGTGACAGTTAGTGCTCCGTTCGACTTTCCAATGATTCAGGGAGTGAGTGAAGAACATCCAATTATATTAAAGAGGCCAGGGGATTCTCCCTATAACCTTCACTTATCCGTTCATTCAACTGTCGATGACAGCGTAATTATCGGGATCGATTCTATGTTGATTGCTCCAGCGTTTGATACGCTCGAATTCGTATACCATTATTAAGCCTTTATCCCTTTTTTCAACCCTAACCTATCTCACCATGCCATTTTTACTGTTGTGTTTTCGCAGAGTTATGCTTTGCACCTTTCTCACCCATGCCACATTAAATGTATCATCGCAGGTTCAAGCACCTTTTGATTCACTTGATTTAACGGGTATAGAATTTCTTTGGCCTCAGACCTGGCAGAATATTTCGGTACCTAATCCATATACTTTCGATGATACTTTATCAGGATCCATCGCGGCCAACCTTTTCATACGATTTGACAAAGCGTGTCTTGATTCTTCAGCATACATAGGTAGTTACGAAGAAATACGAGACGACATGATCAAGGCAGCAGAGTCTTTTCACGTCATTCCAATGGCTTTACTGGAAATTAACTACCATGGCTTTGTGGACAGTGTACTTACCGACAGCATTCTCTTTTTGATTGATGGTAAATCTTAATCGACCGAGGCCGGAAATCTTACTCAGAAAAGACACAGCGGTTCTCTGAAATTATATTACAATCACCTAATATTATATAAGTACGCCTCACTTTATTCGCTGTTAGTTTACCCTATGAAACATCCCAAGCCATCATTCGTTTTGATCTGCATTGTCATTCTCACCACGGTAGTTGATTTTTGGGGCTGTAAGAAGGACCCTAATACAACAGAAATAATTCCGGTGATCACAAACCAACCGGAAGAATCTGATACTCTACCTACTATGGTTCGCGTTGTAGGCAATGTATTTCACAACCCAATTGCTGGAGCCGAGGTGTTTCTTTTCCGCACAGATGAAGACGGCAATTCGATACTTGCTGATCACAGATATAGCGATGAGGATGGTTACTGCCACTGGAGCCAAGACGATGAGATTAAAGAAATTTGTGTTCAGCAAGAAGGATACATCGGAGTATGTGATGGGGGTGCCTACTTATCCATTTATGATCTTTTCCAAGGATTTATGTATCGTAAAACGGCTTACGCATGGTTGAAATTCACAGTTGTTGATGATGAGCCACTAAACCCTGAAATTGAGGTCATTGGTTATATTGCATCTTTAGATGGACCTCCTTACAATAGGTACACATCACCAGATGAATCTTCAGCTCTAATTACTTGGATGGGAGATATACCCAGAGAACTTCATCTTTATCATATCTCTGATTTTGACGATCCTCCAATCTATTCTATAGACACCGTTATTACAGTGCCTGCGTTTGATACGCTGGAATTCGTATACCACTATTAAGTCTTTTTACCCGTTCACCCTAAATTAAATTCGCTATGCCCTTTTTACTATTGCGATTTCGCAGAGTTATTCTTTGCGCCTTACTCATTCATTTCACATTCCATGCCTCAACACAGGTTCAAGAACCTTATGATTCCCTGGATCTAACAGGTATCGACTTTTTATGGCCGCAGACCTGGCAAAATATGCCGGTACCTGATCCTCTATCTTACGCAGATACGTTGTCTGGAACGACTACTGCTAATTTGTTTATCAGGTTTGATAAAGCTTGTCTCGATTCGAATGCTTTCATCGGAAGTTATGAAGAGCTTCGAGATGGCATGACCAAGACTGTTGAAACATACCACTCAATTCCCATGGCTTTGCTGGACATTACCTACTACGACTTTGTAGACAGTGTTTTAACCGACAGCAAGTTGTTTTTGAATGATGGTAAATTTTAATCAATTGAGGACGGAAAATCTAACTTAGAAAAAGACAGTTCGATACGCTGAAATTGTAGAACAATCACGGACAATTATGTAAGACCTCCTCACGTCTTCCGCCGTTAGTTTACGCTATGCAACAACCAAAGCCGATAACTGTTTTTACCTTCCTTATTACTCTCGCCGTGGTAGTTGTTTTTTGGGGCTGTAAGAAGGATCCAGGCACTACAGAAATATTTCCGGTGATCCCGAAAGAAACTGACACTCTACCAACTATGGTGCGCGTTGTTCGTGGTATCACGCTTACTCCCATTCCTGGAGCAGAGGTGTTTCTTTTCCAAACAGATGAGGACGGTCATTCGATTCTTGCTGACCACCAATACACCGATGAAGATGGTTATTGTTATTGGGATGAAGAAGATGAAATAAAGGAAGTATGCGCACAAGCTGATGGGTATATGGGCATTTGTGATGGTGGTGCTTATGGTTTGGTTTATGATCTTTTTCAAGGTTATATGTTTCGAAAAACGGCATATGCATGGCTAAAAGTTTATGTTATTGATGAACCCCCAGTTATTGATCATATTTATATCACAGTCGCGGCTTCCTTCGATTTTCCTTCGATCCAAGGTGTTAGTGAAGACAATCCAATTGTTATTAGAAGACCTGGAGATTCTCCCTACAACTTACATTTAGTTGCTCTTTCAACTATTAATCAGTCTTTAATTTTTTCCATTGATACAATATTAACCGCTCCAGCTTTTGATACATTAGAATTTACTTACCACTATTAGGTCGTCTGACATTCAAACCTTAAAACCACCTCACCATGATTTTGCGTTTTCGATTTCTCAGAGCTTTGCTCTGTGCCGTGATTCTTCAATCCCAATTAATTTCAATATCACAAGTAGAGGAACCTTTCGATTCACTTGATTTATCTGGAATTGATTTTTTTTGGCCACAAACATGGCAGAATATTCCTTTGCCTGATCCTTATTCTTTCGATGATTCGTTATCCGGATCCGCCTCGGCCAATTTGTTTATTCGTTTCGACAAGGCATGCCTAGATTCTTCCGCATACATAGGTAGCTACGAAGAAATACGAGACGGCATGATCAAGGTAGCAGAGTCTTTTGACGTCATTCCAGTGGCTTTACTGGACATTAACCACCACGACTTTGTGGACAGCGTACTTACAGACAGCATTCTCCTTTTGATTGATGGTAAATCTTAATCTACCGAGGCCTGAAATCTTACTCAGAAAAAGACAAGCGATACTCTGAAATTATATTACAATCACCTAATATTATATAAGTCCGCCTCACTTTATTCGCTGTTAGTTTACCCTATGAAACAGCCCAAGCCATCATTAGTTTTAGTCTGTACTATCATTCTCGCTATGGCAGTTCTTTTTTGGGGCTGTAAGAAGGACTCTAACACAACAGAAATAATTCCGGTGATCCCCAACCAACCTGAAGAAACTGACACTCTACCAACTATGGTGCGCGTGGTTCGCGGAATTACACTTACTCCCATTGCTGGTGCTGAAGTTTTTCTGTTTCAAACGGATGAAGATGGCAATTCCATATTGGCCGAACACAAATTCACAGATGAGGAAGGTTATTGCTTTTGGAGTGCAGAGGATCAAATAAAAGAAATTTGTGCGAGAGCCGAAGATTATCTTGGAAATTGTGATGGCGGAAATTATGGTTCTCTTTATGATCTTTATGATGGATTTATGTATCCTAAAACGGCTCGTGCTTGGCTGAAACTCTATGTAGTGGATGATCCGCCTACCAATAATCAAACTTATGTGACTGTCAGTGTCCCATTCGATTTCCCGATGATTCAAGGCGTGAGTGAAGTCCACCCGCTAGTTATGATAAGACCTGGGGACTCTCCTTATAACTTGCATTTATCAGTTCACTCTACCATTGACGACGGTGTTATAATCGGCCTTGACTCTATGTTGACCGCTCCGGCATTTGATACGCTTGAATTCGTATTTCATTATTGAGATTTCTATTCTTTTTAAACTAAAAACCACCTCCAAGATGCCCTTTTCATTATTGCATTTTCGCAAATTTTTACTCTGCACTTTTCTTCTATTCTTTGCGCTAAAAGCTTCCACTCAGGTACAAGAACCTTTTGACTCCATTGATCTAACAGGCATCGATTTTTTATGGCCGCAGATCTGGCAGAATATTCCTTTGCCTGATCCTTATTCTTTCGATGATTCGTTATCCGGATCCGCCTCGGCCAATTTGTTTATTC
>JANOVT010000356.1:0-42639 GCA_031417525.1 Flavobacteriales bacterium
ATGATGCGTAAAAAAACTTACCACGGAATGTCGTTTTTCAATCTGTGCAATTTCTTTTAGAGGCAACAACAACCAGCGGCGAAGCAATCGCGATCCCATGGGAGTGACGGTGTGATCGAGAATGCGGAGTAGAGTAGTAGCATTGTCATTCGGACTTGATACCAGTTCTAAATTGCGAATGGTGAATCGATCAAGCCACACATATTTATCTTCTTCAATCCTGGAGATAGTTGAAATGTGTGCGACTTTGTCGTGTTGTGTTTCGGCGAGGTAATGAAGCACTGCACCGGCGGCGATGATGCCAAGTTCGAGTTCTTCGATTCCAAAACCTTTGAGACTTTTTGTTTCAAAATGTTTATTGAGAATGTCAGAACCAAAATCTTTTGTAAAAACCCAATCATCGAGGCGAAACGTATAAAATTTATCTCCAAACGTTTCTTTAAAAACTTTGTCGAGGTGTTTTTGATAGAGCACTTCGTTAGGTCGGAAACTCTGAAGAAGTTTGTCTGTGTATTCATGAGAGCCCTGAGCGGTCATAAATTCTCCTGTACTGATATCCAGGAAAGCGACACCACTTTGATTGCCTTGAATGACAACTGCAGCGAGAAAATTATTGCTGCGTGTTTCAATCGTTTTGTCGTTGTATGAAACTCCCGGCGTCACCAATTCAGTAATTCCACGCTTGACAATTTTTTTGGTGAGTTTGGGATCTTCGAGTTGGTCGCAGATAGCAACGCGATTACCTGCGCGCACCAATTTGGGCAAATAGGTATCGAGGGAATGATGGGGAAAACCTGCCAGTTCGATGTAGGCAGCAGAACCATTTTTTCTGCGCGTAAGCACAATACCCAGAATATGGGATGCGCGTATGGCGTCTTCGCCGAACGTTTCGTAAAAATCGCCTACACGAAACAGCAGCAATGCATCAGGGTATTTCGCCTTGATGGTGTTGTATTGTTTCATCAAGGGTGTTTCAACAACTGCAGCGTTTTCTTTCTCTTCTAACATTGCCCCGGATTTACTCATAACAAGACTTGGAAATTTAGATACCGCAATATCCGACCGAACGTCTAGAAAAGCAAAACTGCCGTTTCATTTCTGAGGACGGCAGTTTCGCAATCATGTAAAAATCGTTTCGGGGCAAACGTATGAACGGACTTCTCAGTGGGACCGATTAAAAATCATGGTTTATAAACAGCGCCACTTAGTTTATTCACAATTTTCTTTTTTAGATTCTGTTCGACAACGGGAACAGAGCAATAAACGTTCTAAGAGTAATTGTTTATCAGATTTCGAAGTACATGACTCGCGATGAGAATACACGTAAAGTGTCTAAGCCACTTTCAGCTGACTCAATTTACTCCTCGAGAATTTCTCTTTCGCATATTGCACAGTCACTTTGTATTCCTTTTCATTTTGAGAAGGAAGTTCGAACATGGCATCTGTCATGATCGCTTCGCAGATAGAACGAAGTCCGCGCGCACCGAGTTTGTATTCCATGGCGCGTTCCACAATAAAGTCAAGCACTTTTTTATCGAAGGTGAGTTTTACCCCGTCGATATCGAAGAGTTTGACATATTGTTTGATGATGGCGTTTTTAGGTTCGGTGAGAATTCTGCGTAATGCTTCTTCGTCCAAAGGATCGAGGTAGGTCAATACCGGGAATCGACCAATCAATTCAGGAATCAATCCGAATTTTTTCAGATCGAGTGGTGTGATATACTGAAGCAAATTTCCGGCACCGATGCGGTGTGAACTGCTGTTGTAACCGATAGCAGAAGTGCTGATGCGACGTTCGATGAGTTTGTCGATACCATCGAATGCGCCACCGCAGACAAATAGAATATTTTTAGTGTTGACTTGAATCAGTTTTTGTTCCGGGTGTTTGCGTCCGCCCTGTGGTGGAACGCTTACAATCGAACCCTCGAGCAATTTCAACAAAGCCTGTTGAACGCCTTCGCCGCTCACATCACGAGTGATACTTGGGTTATCGCTCTTACGTGCAATTTTATCGATTTCATCAATGAATACAATTCCGCGTTCTGCTTTGGCCACGTCGAAGTCGGCGTCCTGCAGCAAACGTGAAAGAATACTTTCGACATCTTCGCCAACGTATCCGGCTTCTGTCAGCACAGTGGCATCGGCAATGGCAAAAGGGACTTTGAGCATTTTGGCAATCGTTTTTGCCAGCAGCGTTTTGCCGGTGCCCGTTTCACCTAACAGAATCACATTCGATTTTTCTATTTCAATGCCATCGACATCCTTGCGGGTATGTTGTGTAATACGTTTGTAGTGATTGTAAACGGCAACACTGAGGAATTTTTTAGCTTCATCCTGACCAATAATATACTCATCCAGGAACTTTTTGATTTCCATCGGTTTTTGAATCTGAAGCTGGAGGTCATTTTTGGGATCTTGCACCGGTCCTTTTGCTTCTTCTGTCACTATCTGGTTTGCCTGCGCTGCACAGTCATCGCAGATGTGTCCGCTGATGCCGGCAATAAGAATTGACACTTCACTTTTTTTCCTTCCGCAGAATGAGCAATTAATTTCTTTCATGATCGATTTTTTACAGCCCGGAACGAACGTCACGGGCTTATACCGCTTGGTGCATCGTCGGGTCTCGCAAAGATAGGTAAAACCTATAGTTTCATCACCTGAGATCAATTGTTTTCAGGGATGTAACATTCCCGAGGCGGAGGCCGTAGAAACGCGAAACAATCAAACGCTAAAAAATGAAGTATATCCTTACAGCATTCGTCGCTTCGGCCATCACAGCGATGTCATTCACTGTTTCAGACAAAGTGAGTTTCGACGAGTTTTTCCGCATTGCTTTTACAAAAAGTTATGATGGCCTTGATAAAATGAAAGATGCCGAAACAGGCACGTGGGAATTTGAGCGATCCATCGGAGATTTTGATCAATGCAATATCCGTTACGACCTTGAAAAGGGCGTTCATGCCGTAGATTTTTTAATGAAAATGGACAATGAAGAAACAGCAAGACAATATGTAGCTCGTTACGCGATTCAAGTTGAAAGAGCCATTCCGGATGACCATTACAAACGTTCTGAAACAAATACAGCTTCAGCCAGAAAAGTAGTTTTTGACTACAGCAGTCAGGATGTTGCAGTCAAAGCAAAAAATCCGGAAGTGCAATTGACAACAACGAAACGCGATGGCGGAACTTATATGGTGATTACGTTGTTCGAACCGTTCAATAGGCAGAAAGCAGGGGAATAATTATTAATTATCAATTATTAATTCTGCTCAGAACTTATTCTAGTTGAGAGTCAACTTTTCAATTCAGAACTAATACTCGACAATAATTAATAATTGACAATTGATAATTGAGTTACGTCCACACTTCCCCCTTGTGCATCTTGATATCATTGACAAACTGTTTGATCTTTTGCTCATCTTCTTTTTTACAGATCAGCAAAATGTTTTCTGTGTCCACAACGATGTAGCCATTCAGCCCGTGTAATACGGCCATTTTATGACTGGGAATATTCACCACGTTATCCGCACAATTGTAGAGCATCACATTTTGACCGACCACACCGTTGTGGTGTGAATCATGTGCTAGGTGAGTGTGCAATGAACCCCAGGTTCCGAGGTCGCTCCAGCCAAAATCACTCAAAACGACATTGACATTTCTCGCTTTTTCCATGATTCCATAGTCGATGGAAATATTGTCGCAGGCCGGATAAATTTTATTGATAAAATCTGATTCCGCATCAGTTCCGTAGAGTCCCTGTCCATCCGCAAAGGATCGGTACATTTCCGGAAGATGCATTTCAAATGCATTGAGAATCGCGTTCAGTGTCCAGATAAAAATACCCGAGTTCCAATAAAAATCACCACTGGCGATGAAGTCTTTTGCAAGTTCAAGATCTGGTTTTTCGGTAAAAGTTTTCACCTTTTTCACTTTCTCATCGATGGCATTTTTCACATCAGCCCATTGAATGTATCCGTAGCCGGTATCAGGTCTGGTTGGTTTGATACCGAGAGTTACGAGGTTCGTGCTTTCTTTCGCCTGTCTGATGCTGATTTCAATGATGTTTCTGAACTCATCGTCTTTGAGAATGAGGTGATCGCTGGGAGCGACGATGATATTTGCATCCGGCTCTCTGTCGGCGATCCAGAAGGAAGCATAAGCAATACAGGGCGCAGTATTGCGCATGTACGGCTCACACAACACCTGATTTGGATGCAGGTCCGGCAATTGTTCCAGCACGAGATCTTTGTAGCGCTCGTTAGTGACGATCAGAATATTTTCTTTGGGACAAATAGGCAGAAAACGATCATAAGTCATCTGAATGAGGGTGCGCCCCACTCCGAGAATATCATGAAATTGTTTTGGGAGATTTGTCCGGCTCATCGGCCAGAAGCGGCTTCCTACGCCGCCTGCCATGATAATGCAGTAGTTTTTTTTGTTCATGGATTTCCTGTTTTCCGGCCATAGATGACATGATCGGAAATTGAAGACTGCAAATATCTGCAAACTCGCCTTGTGGCTATCACGAAAGTCTGGACAAGGCGGATTTAAGACTTTGAACGGCGTTTTCTACGTCCTGAAGGGAGGCGGTGCCCACTGAAAGTCGATACCACAGACTCGATTTGGACGCACCGAAGGCACTAAAAGGAACAACAGCCAATTTCGCTTCACGAAGCAAATAGCTGGTCACCTGTTCGGTCGTTTCAATTTTATCCCCATTTGGTTCTGTGAGTCCTTTCAAGTCAAATCGAACGGTCAGGTAGATTGCGGCCATTGGTGCAATCGCATCGACAGGTAGTCCTTCTTTTTTCAGTTGTTGTATGCCTTTGTAAAAACCATTGAGTCTGGTTTCGATTTCGCCTTTAAAAGATTGCAGGTAAGAGTCAACAGCATTGTTGTTTCTCAAGAATCTTCCTGTGGCAACCTGCTCAGCTTTTGGCGACCAGGCGCCTACGTGTCCGAGGATACTTTTCATCTTGTCGATCACTTTTTTCGGGCCAAATGCCCAGCCAACCCGCACACCGGTAGCCGCAAAAGATTTTGAAATTCCATCGACATAAATCGTATAAGGTCTTAACTCTGGGCGCAGGCTCACTGGATCAAAATGTTGATTGTCGCCGTATGTGAGCGCCCAATAGATCTGGTCGTACATCACATAAAGCGGTTTTTCGTCAACACTTCTGCGTTTGTTTTCTTCGATCACAAGATCACAAATTTCTTCGAGCTGTTTTTTAGAGAAGACGGTGCCTGTGGGATTCAGAGGTGAGCATAACGCCAGCAAGGAAGCATCCCGCAGATGTTCTTTCAGTTCTGAAGCCTCGGGCATAAAATTATTTTCCGGTTTTGTTTCAACAAAAACCGGAATAGCATTCGACAAATGAGTGTAATGATTGTTGTTCCAGGATGGCACAGGGAAGACCACTTTTTCACCCGGATTGACGATGGCCTGATAGATGGCATAAATGACAGGTCGTGCGCCACCTGCAATGAGAATTTCATTGTTGGCATAGTCAAGACCTTGCCATTTTTTGATAAGGTCAGAAACGGCATTTCGTAGATCTAAAATGCCGTCGGCAGCAGGATAGTTCGTTTCGTCCTTGTTGTATGCCCGGATAATTTCCTGTTTCAGTTCAGCTGGAATCGGAAAAATTTTCGGATCAAAATCACCAATGGTGAAATTGCAAATCAAATTTCCTTTCGCCATGAGTTCCCGGATTTCACCCGCGAGTTTGATGATTTCTGAACCGATCAGGTTTTCGGCCATCAGCGAAACTTTGAAGTCGGACGCTGCATCAGCCGTCGTATTGCTCATATAGAATTTCTGTTTAATGCCGGGATCATCGCGCGGCGTGATTTGGAAAGCGATGCGAATGTATTCGTTTTTTTTAAATGTGCAGCAAGCTGCTTATTCGACGCTGAGGCCGTCTTAGGGGCAGAGGTTCGCAAATGGTTCTAAGTTATTATCATTCTTGAAAATGCCGAAACTTATTGACTTCGAAATTGGGTTTCGTCGTGAGGTGTATTCAGCACACCTTCAGAGAGTAACCGAAATTACTTTAAGATGAAATATGATTTAGAAAACTCTGCGAACCTCTGCCCCTAAGACGGCCTCAGCGTCGAATAAGCAGCTCGCTGCTAATCATACTTCTCAAACAAAAACTCATTATTCGGATAACGCTGAATATGAATTTGTCTGATTTTTTCATATAGCATATCTTTCAGGATATCCACATTGGTTTTTTGGGATGCGGAAATAAACACAACATCCTTCTCATTGAGCCGCGACATCCACGTGTGTTGCAGTTCTTCGAGTGTGATATTCTCTTTCACTCGAGGTGTAAGATCATCCTCATCTTTTTGCACATGAGTGAATGCATCAATTTTATTGAAAACAACAAGCATGGGTTTATCTCCTACGCCGATTTCTTTTAGCGTTTCATTCACCACGGTGAATTGATCTTCAAATTGAGTGTGTGAAATATCAACCACATGAACGAGCAGATCGGCTTCGCGTGTTTCGTCCAATGTACTTTTAAAAGATTGGATGAGTTGATGAGGCAGTTTACGGATAAAGCCAACCGTGTCGGTCAGGAGGAAGGGCAGATTTTGGATGACTACTTTTCGAACTGTTGTATCGAGTGTTGCGAAAAGTTTATTCTCAGCAAAGACTTCACTTTTCGAAAGAAGATTCATCAGAGTGCTTTTTCCGACATTGGTATAGCCCACCAGAGCGACACGGACCAGCGCTCCTCGATTGCCGCGTTGCGAGGCCATCTGACGGTCGATTTCTTTGAGCTGATCTTTCAGAAAAGCAATCCGGTCGCGAACAATCCTTCTGTCCGTTTCGATTTCTTGTTCACCGGGACCACGCATACCAATACCGCCGCGTTGCTTCTCAAGGTGACTCCACATGCGTGTGAGGCGCGGCAGCAGGTATTCATACTGTGCGAGCTCTACTTGCTTTTTAGCATGTGCCGTTCTTGCTCTGTTCGCGAAAATATCCAGGATGAGATTGTTGCGATCGAGAATTTTGACACCAGTTTCTTCAAATTCTTTTCCAATGTTTCGCAGTTGGGAAGGAGCTAGTTCATCATCAAAAATGATCATGCTTGGTTTTGCTTCCTTCACATAGTTTTTTATTTCCTGTAGTTTTCCGCTACCTACAAAAGTGCGTGAATCAGGGCGTTCAAGATTCTGGGTGAATCTTTTGAGGCATCGTGCATTCGCTGTTTCAGCAAGAAAAGCCAATTCATTGAGGTACTCCTCCAGCATTTCACGTGATTGTGATTTAGTGACCAAACCCACGAGTATGCAGGTCTCTTGTTCTTCCGTTGTTGATACGGATTTATTTTTTTTTTCTATCAAAATATCTTACAATTGATAACAGCAAAGTTCGCGCTATTTCACATGAAGCTGTAACACAAATTCTGCAATTGCTTCTATTTCTTCCGGAGACAATACGTTTTTTTGAGGCGGCATGGAGCCTTTGCCTTCAGAAATTTGGGTGATGATTTGCGTTTTGTCCATCGCTGTGAGACTGATGTCTTTTGCACCCGCATATTGCTGGCGGCCATCAAACCCATGACAAATGGCGCATTTCGTTTCGTACAATTTTTTTGTCATGGCGGCATCCGGTTTTACACCGGGTGTTCCGTGAGAAGTTTTATTTTCTTCACAGGATGTGAAAAATTGCGCGATGAAAAATGTGGATAAAAGAGAAATGGTCAGAACCAACCTCTTCCTGCTCCGGCTTCTCTGAATGGCCATGGAATACTTAATAGAATAAGAATAAATGCTGCGAGGTAATAGAAGAAGATAATGCGATGTTTCGACCAATGTTCACTTTGTTTTTTGGCACGAGAATAACCAATGGTAACGAGTGCGATGGCCAGACACATTCCGATGAGGTGTTCAACAATATAAAATCGCGCAACAGGATTTTTCATGATATGACCTGCTTCCAGCCACTGTGAGACCATAGGGCTGACGAAATAGAGGAGAAGACCAATTAGAAGTTGAGTATGGAGGGATATCAAGGTAAAGAGGGCAAGTTTTCTTTCATTCTCCTTAAAAGGCCTGTACATTCTCATAAGGCTATCAATGATTGTTGCGATCATGAGGATAAACACAACCCAACGTAAAGCGGAATGGAGGTGGAGAAGTCCTGTATGCATATTGATTATGGTTTGCGCCAAATCTAAAAACAAAAATGTGGAACCGGCAATAATTCGTACGCGAACATAAAAATGGCAGCTGATTGCGCTCAAAGCAGACTCAACGATTTTTTTCCGGAATGAAATTTTAGCACCTTTGTCTGCGATGAATCGTATTCTATATAATGTGACCTGTAGTGTTGATCCTGATATCCATGAGGAGTGGCTCGACTGGATGATGTTTATTCATATCCCTGAAGTGATGAACACCGGAATGTTTCTGGAAAACAGAATTTGCCGGATTCATGAATTCGAAGAGAACGGTGTGACTTATGCCATTCAATACATCTGCCGAAGCAAAGCGGATCTCGAAAAATACCAGGCAGAATTTGCGCCTGCTCTCCAAAAGTCACATACAGATCGTTATGGAACTAAGGTTGTAGCTTTTCGCACGGTGCTCGAAATTTTGCACGAATCAAAAGCGCCTTATGCGGATGTTTTTCCGAATTGAGTGCTGAGGCAATAAGCCAAGGAGCCAAAGAGGAGTCAAGGCTGTAATTCTTGATTCAGCGGCTCACATGGACGAAAAGCAAAAATCTCAAATAGCAATCTCATCGTTCTCATTCTCATTCACATTCTCATTCTGCTCATCATCCGAATTCATGAAATGACACAATATTATTCTTCTCATCTGATTCGATGATATTGTTGTCGTAGTCAAGAATAATTTTGAAATCAGCATTTGGATCATAAATCCAATAATCGGGAAGGACCAGTTTCAATTCAATGGTTTCATTGGGTGGAATAGCGGGAATACTCTTTTGAATGTACATGAGTTTTGCTCCTTCATATTCATCTGAATTGTCTATTTCCATTTCCAGATTGGTTTCTATGCTGGGAATGTTCCCTTCATTTTTAATCTGAAAATGAATGACAGTTCCATTGGATTCTTCGTCATACAATATCCAACTGTTGTACATAGGCTGATTGTCACTTCTGGTATTCAAAAGTTGCAAATCCACTTTGTTTTTTTTATCTGAAATAAGTTGATGAGTTGATTTGACATACACAGGATTTTGCAGCCAATACACTTCTGAATAAATTTCGTTTGATGAAGTTGGATTTTGTTCTTCTGGCATTTCTTCATTATAGCCTTCATCACAAATGTGCATATACAAATCAGCATACTCAAAAATTGCAGCTATCCCATCTTTGCGCAATTGGTCTTTCGTGTAAGAACCGGCATCGCGTGCTGAGGCAAAAACAGGATAGATTGAGCACCAATCCATATCAAGATAGTATTGCGCGAGAATGAATGCCAGAATGTAAGTTGTTGCTTCACTTTCTTGATTGGTCAGAGCAGCTCGATAGGCGCATTGCATGCCAAGCATCGGTTGGAAGTAATCGTGCATCACCTGAACATAAGCCAGCAAGGTGAGGTCATCGTAAGAAATGCTCTGTGCAGGAGCATAAAATTCCTGGTTTTCGTAAAGTGGCTCTTGAAGGATAGAATCAACGACGAACAGTTCTAGTGAATACTTTTTTGCCAGGTGTTTTTTCATGACAATAATATTGTTGGAAGTACCCCATCCGAGAGCATTGATCAATGCAATTTTCTGATCGAGCGAAATGCTTTTATTGTCGAAAAATTTCAAATGTGTTTCGGTCAATTCAAATTGATAAACTTCTTCTTTTGCCCTTTTGAGAAGAATGTCATTGATGATTGAAACATCCGAATATGCTCCGGCAAAAAAGATAGAAGTAAGCGGAGAATCAGCGTGCATTTTAACGGAGAAGATGCAAATGATCAGTATGGCAAATCTTTTTTTCATGTCTAAAAAGTCTGGGTGTAAAGAAAGGAAGAATGTGCGATTTACGTGTACGGTGTTTTACGGAAATTTAGCCAAAGAGCCAAAGAGGAAAAGAGGGGTTGTTGAGCAGCTCTTTAATCCTCTAATCCTCTATGGCTCTATGGCTCTTTCACTATTCCCTGTGAATTTTCATAAACGAAACCACACCACGGAGTGATTCCATTTCCAGAGACAGTCTGTAATTGCCAACCGCGAGACCACTGATGTCGATGAAGTACTGATGAAATCCTTTCGGAACAGAAACATCGTTGAGTTCCATTGCCAGCTTTCCATTCACATCATAAATTCGAACCTCGAGGTCACCTTCAATGGGTGTAATGAAACGAATAAACATTCGATCGTCACCCGGATTTGGATAAGGTGGAAAAACTTCTAATCCGGTATTGGAAATGGGTTGACAAATTTCGTTGTCCGTTTTATTGAGTTCAGTGTAATGAATAGGTGAAGGATCAGCAATCACGCAGATGTACTGATATTGCTGTCCCGCTTGCTGCATCAAAGAATGAAAGACATAGTTCAGGGATGTCCCTGGTATAAGTTCACCGTTCCATTCTTCGAGCACTGGCGCATCATTCCCCACCTGCCAACTAAGTATCATGTTGTTGATCGTGATATTTCCTGTGTTCGCGATTTTTGCAGTGATCTCATTACCGTGATCTGTTGGAGTTACTTCAAGCACCTGAAGTGCGATGTCATATTCCGGAGTATCGACGGTAATAAAATGCGCAGCAGTATCAGCGCAACCTGCAGAGTTGAAAGCAATCAGGCGAACGTAGTAAGTACTGTTTAAAGTGTATGTGTGTTGAGGATTCAGTTCGATACTTTCATGTGTGTCTCCAAATATCCAATGTGCTTGTGCAACGCCGACAGTTTCATTCGTGAACTGCACATCAAAAGGAGCAGGGCCGATCTCAGGTGAGAAGGTGAACGCGGCCTCCGGATGATTCCATACTGGAATTTGTTGGGAGATGAATCCAATGCAACCGTTTTGAGAAGTAACCAGAAGGGTAACAGGGGTCAGACCAGTGGAGTTAAAAATAAACTCAGGCGCCTGACCATTCAGGGTGATTTGTCCATCAACGATCCATTGCCAATTTGTAATAGGATCTTGTGCAATTTCATCAGATTGATCAATGAAAGTATACTCGGAGTTGATACATGCGTTAGTGATTTCAAAATCAGCAACGGGTTTGTTGAATATCGTAATGGTTTCGGTGATGGAGTTGTTGCAACCGTTGGAAGCAGTGGCGTTCAAGGCAATTGCGTATTCTCCGTTTTGCGGATAGAAATGCGTGGGATTCGGCAACACTGATCCTGTATTATCACCGAAATTCCAAACGAATAAATTGATGTTTCCGCTTTGGGATGTATTTACATTTTCAGTAAATGAAGTGAGAGTTCCTTCACACAATCCCATAACATCAAAATCCATGTCTGGTGCAAACAGAATGTCGATGAATGATGAAGTTTCGGATGAACATCCGTGATTATCGGTCACCTCGAGAATGACATTTTGAAATCCACCATCGGTGATGGTAGTTGTGACGGATGAAGTATTGTAAAATACACCGTCGATCAGCCAATTCCATTGAGTAATGATTCCCGCTTCGGATGATGACACATCCGAAAAAGTTACTGGTTCGTTATTACACGCAACACTGTTATTGAATGTTGGAACGGGTTTGGCAAATACATGAATGGTATCCTGATAGATAGCGCCACAACCCGATGCAGCCATAACTTCCAACTCTACAATATAGTCTCCAGAGGTAGTATAGGTGTGCGTCACGTCAGAACCGGTAGCCGTTTGTTGATCACCAAAATTCCAATTCCATGACGACAAGTCGTCCCATGAAACAGTATGAAAGGTAGTGGACGCATCCGTGCAAAGACCTTCAACTTCAAAACTGATAACCGGAGCAATTCCCAATATTTCAATATGAATGGTATCTCTTGATACACATTGGTTGGAGTCAATCACTTCGAGATAGTAGTCACCGGAAGTGAAGATGGGAATGCTTTCAGTGGTAGCTTCTGTACTCCAATGATAAGTTAGATTATCGAATGAATGAGGCAAGAGACCGATGTTGTTTCCGGAGCATAAACTTTGATCCGGCCCAAGTGAAATTTGCGAAGCAAAAGTGTCGACTATGATGGTAAATTCAGTGGTTACGGAGCAATTGTTTGTATCCACAACCGTCAATGAAAAAGTACCGGACTGATCTGTAGAAAAATCTGGTGTGGTTATGTTTCCTGTCCAGAGAAAATCATAATCCGCATCATTCAGTTCAGAGTTCCAGGCAAAATTTTCTCCCAAACAAATAAATGTTGTATCCGGAATTTGAAGATTACCGGGATAGGAAACCGAAATGGTATCAAGAATATTTCTGCCGAAAAGATCCGTCATTGAAACGATGTATTCACCAGGCTGGTTTATTTGAACACATTGAGTTTGTTCTCCTGAAGACCATTGATATGATTGAAAATTATCCGGAGCACAAATCAATGTATCACAAAATCCATAGGGAATAATTACGTCCGGTAGCTGTGCAGCAGTGGGGCCATATTTATTTGCGAGATATGTTTCCACTGTTTCGACTTCCGAAGGATTTAGTGCCGAACTATAGATGATGAGTTCGGCAAACTCACCCCACCAGGTGCGTCCATATGCTTCAGCTTCCATGGTAATGTGAGTGGCGGGAACATTTTCAGAAGTCTGCAGCGATAATAAGAAGTATCCTTGCGGGACGACAGTAGTGGTGCCGTCAATTTCTTCAGAATTCAACCGGGTAATGCCATTGTAGACACCTGGATGTGAGGATTGATCGTACCAGAATGTTCTGTCGAGGCCGCGCAGAAAATTTACACCGGCAGTGTATCCAAGCAGGGGTCTTGGAGTGATGCCATCAGCATTTGGATTTTCACGGATGACCCAAAAAATGGTACGGCAATTCGAAACTTCCGGAAAGGCAACAAAGTCATAAACGCCATCAAATGAAACCACCTGATGACCGTTGAGATCACCCGGAATCACCGTAGGCTGAATGGAGGCTGCCCAGCTCGTTGCGTTACGTTGATTCACGCTCAGATCGTTCCATTGAGAGACCAGATCACCAGCAAGAGTGATTCCTGAATCACCGGCCAGCCACAACTCGAGTCCGGGAATTTCAGGAGGACTAAATTGCGCATGTGCAAAAAGACCTGTTTCGAATAGAAATATCGAAACAGCAAGGATTTTCTTTGCGATGCAGTTGGCCAGCATGTGGAAGTCCGAAAGTAGTCCATTCAACCTGAAGGAGCAAGAGGGCTGGAGTGCTTTTTCAACATTAGCCGGCTGAATAACGAATTGAAGAATCTAAAAAAATCAATCAACGAGATTTTTTCCTCTTTGAAGGAGGAGGGTTCATTTGTGCAGAATTCCGCGTGGATGTTTGCTTCATCTGGAATTTCCATTCTGATACAGTTTGCGTTCTTCACGATTCTGGCGAGAATTTATTCTCCGGCGGTGTATGGTGTGTTTGGGATTTTTAATGTGTATGTATCGACATTGGGAAATACGGCATCACTGAGTTACAATCAGGCATTTGTCATTCCGGGATCGAAGCGGGAGTTTTCTGCGCTCCTGAGATTGACACTTTGGATTACGCTTTTTTTCTCACTCGTTGTCACGGTCGTTACACTCGTTGCAGGCAGTAAAATCCTCGAAATTTTCTCACACGAAGAAATGGGACAATGGATTTTTTGGGTTGGTCCGACTAGTTTCTTACTTGCGCTAGACAGGATCAGCAGCGACTGGGCGATCAGGAACAAAGAATTTAAAAAACAAACGAAGTGGTCGATAGGCATTACCCTGTCTTCTAAAATTTTCAATGTAGCATTTGGAATGCTTGTCAGCGCGTCAACCGCTGGTTTGGTTTTCACAACCATGCTACAGCATCTGTTGAGATCTATGGCGTATGCCGCATTCGTTATTGTGGATTTTCGTGATCGGATGCGTGAGAAATTTTCAATGCACGAATTGAAAAAAGTCGCTCGATCGTTCAAAGAATTTCCACTATTTATCAATTGGGGAAATCTCATCAACATTTTTTCCAATAATCTGCCAGCAGCGATGTTGACACCTCTTGGATTTGCCATTGAGAATGTTGGCTTCTATACTTATTCGCTCATTGTTCTGGATTTACCAATTCGCATGTTAGGTTCTGGTGTTGCTTCGGTTTTTATGCAAAAAGCCGCGGAATTGGCCAGAGAAAGGATGCATGAACTCGCAGCTATTACCTGGAAATTATATCGTACCATTTTAATTGTTTCATTACTTTTTTCATTTGTTGTTTTTGTTTTTGGTGAAAAATTATATCTCCTCTTGTTGAATGAACGATGGGGAGAGGCCGGAAGAGCTGCGGAGGTTCTCATTATTTTTTACTTCTTCCGAATGATTTCAAGTCCTCTTTCTTCTTTGTTCAACATCCTGAGAAAGGAGAAGCAGTATTTTCTTTTTCAGGTAGTCCTTTTGATATTCAGAATTGGCGCAATGCTGCTCGGCGCTTATTTCACTTCTGATTTTATCACGCTGATGCTCATCTACTCACTCGTGAATGCCTTTGTTTATTTTGTGCTTTGTCTTTGGATTTTTAAACTCATTCAAGTTTCGATGCTCAAAGTGACACTCTTTACTTTGGGCTCATCCATGTTGTGTTTTGGCGGTGGTTACCTGATAAAACTTCTATTCTGATTCCTCGCGACTGCACTCAGATTGTTGATGTTGAATTCTAAAAAATCTGTGAAACTCCGTGACCAACTCCGTGTTCTCTGTGGTTAAAAGTTCATTCCCTAAAATAAAACAAAGGCACCCGAAGGTACCTTTGTTCTTGCACTCGCTTTACAGCCGGGCTACTTCCTTCGCCCGCTGCAGCCTCTTATCATGGGTGAATGATGTTTCTGATTCTGAATACAACGTAAAGCTAAATACCCCCCCGCGATTTGTAAAATATTTCATTTTTAAAGATGGGTAATAATTACTTGTCTGTGAGAAAACTCTTACATTTAACGCTCAGTAATTTCATTTTCTTTTTTTATTATTGAGCCAAGAAATTGAAAAGTAAAATTGTACTAGGAAGTAGAAGATGCAACAGTGGCAACGATTCAAGTTCGCAAGTTATCACCCATCAAAAAATCACCACATGAACAAAAGAGAGTTTCTAAAAGCAGCAGGAATGGCAAGCTTTGCCGCAGTACTTCCACTAGGTAAAATGATAGCATCCGTTTCAGAATCAAAGCAGTCAGTTGGTGGTTGCGTGCTCATACCGTCTGAAACGGCAGGACCATTTCCACTTGATCTCACAGAGAATGCGTTTTATTTTCGACAGGATGTCCGTGAAGACAGAACGGGGGCGCAGTACAATCTGCGAATGAAAATAATCGGGCTGGAAGATTGCCTGCCGATGCAGAATGTGCGCGTCAACATCTGGCATTGCAGTAAGGATGGATTATACTCCGGTTACAATACAGGAATCAATGCAGGTCAGGCCGGATTGACATATTTGCGCGGCTATCAAATGGCTGATGCAAATGGCGAATTGGAATTCATCACCATTTTTCCGGGATGGTATCCTGGTCGAATATGCCATATTCACTTTCAGGTGCATGTCAGCAGCAATTATTCTGCTGTTTCACAAATGACATTTGATCTCGAGGACAGGAATGCGATTTATGCTGCATTTCCCGATTTATACACCGAGGGTCCGGATCCATTGAATTATAGTCAGGATGGTGTTTTTTCGGATGGACACGCTTATCAGATAGCGACAATCACTCCGAATGAAACAACAGGAGGTTATGATGGTTTTATAGAAGTTACTGTGCAGGGAAGTGGTGCGGTTGGGGTTGGACATTTGGAAAGAGAAACGGCGAAAGTGGTGGAGCTCGGACAAAATTTCCCGAATCCATATCACGATTCAACTGTAATTCCATTTCATCTGAAAGAAAGCAGTTTTGTTCAGATCGAACTTTGGGATGTTTCAGGAAGAAAAGTTGCGACACCTGTTTCAAAAACATTTGCAAGCGGCCATCAACAAGTCGAAATTAATCCGGCAGCACTCGGTTTGCCGGTTGCGAATTATGTTTATCAGATTGAAGTAAAAAATGACAAAGGGAAATTCACCACTTGCAAAATGATGACAGCAACACGCTAGTCAGCGAGTGTGATCCTTTGTGATTAAAGGGAAAGTTTCTTTGAGAATTCAAAGATTTAAAAAGCCAAATATTCAATACTACATAATCGAATGTTGAATCTTTAAATTATTGAATCTTTGAATTTTTGGATGAACAGTCACTTCGTTTATCCCAATCAAGCGATGGCGTCAGAAGCTGTCCAGGTCCACAGGTCGCATCACACCAAACCACTTGAGAATTTTTTCACCAACCCCTGGCACCGAAATATGAATGATGTAAACCCCGCTTGCTACCGGAATGTTCTTCTCATTTTTTAAATCCCAGTCGAGGTATGTGGTAGGATCAGCCTTGTTGAATTGCCGGATCAATGTGCCATTGATAGTATAAATAGTGATTTTACACTCAGAAGGAAGATTGGTAATCTTGACGCGATTGTCGAGCTTCGATGTTTCATAGCTTGAAAATGCGTAGTACGGATTTGGAACAATATTGATATACGGCAGAGCAGAAACCAATGCCTCATGACTCGCAGTTTCAGTTGCGATTCCTTCTGTAGAAAATGAATAGCGCGGATTCCACCAATTGGTAGCATTGTTGTATTCATCTTCGTCATCCATCAACACATCAAATTTCTGATAGGGTTTGTCCACTCGCAATTCAATTCTCACCTTACCAGGCACGAAACCATCCTCCATGCTGCGATAACTGCTGCTCGCATTTAGAATCGCAGAGCCAACCCAGGTGCAGGCGCCGAATAATTTTCGCAAACGTGTACCGTTGATTGTACCACCGGCATCTCGCTGCGAATAGGCATAATTACCTTCATCATACACACCGATGTAGTCGTCGATATTCGGTAAGTGCTGCATATTCTTGAACACATAAATCCAATGTTGGCCACCGCAAAGAATTTCACCACCTGCACCAACAAATTTGGAACTCGGATTCCAGATCATATCACGGCCATTTTCTCCAACTAACCAGGAATCTTCGCCAAAAGCCATGTTAAGTCTTTCGCCAGTTCCTACGTCAATTGCATAACCGGGAAACCATGACATGCCTTGTGGTTGTGTACCATTGAGTGTTGCTTCATTTTCATTGCATCCATTCTCGCCACTTGCAATTCCATTTTTGTCAATAGAAGCATGACGTCGCATTTGCATTTTAGGTACATGACCTTCTGAGACATTGGTATCCACCTGCATTTCAAATACAGGACATCGGGTCCAAAGGGATTTGTCATTGGTGAAGACCACATCAATATTGTTGAGCCCTTTTATATTGGAAGTGTATCGTGGCAGAAAAACATTGTTGATTTCACCTTTTAGATTGCTACTGGTGGGTGCAATCGGATCAAGCCAGATTCCTAGATCTGCATTTTTTGCTGAAGCACTCACGAGGCAATAAGGCGACCAGGTGCCGCCCAGAACAGATTCATATTTCTGATCAGCATCCGTGAAATGGGCTGGAATAAATTCTTCCTCGATTGTTGCTCCATCAGTGTAGTCGTTGTAAGCAACTTCGATTGGAAGACCGAGCGAAGGATGTACATAATTAATGCCTGCTCTGATCCAGTTAAAAGGAGTGAAGGAGTCATCATCTGGAAATCCGAATAACCATGGATTGTTTTCGTCATCGAATTGAATCGTCCCTTGCAGAAAGTCTGTATAATGTTCTATGTTTTTTTCTTCATAAAAAGATTGTTCCCACTCAATGGATATTCCCCATTTCAACATCAATTCTTCATTCAGGTTTTGGATGGAGTGTTGTGAAGAATGAATTTCACCCGAAGTGAGATTGGTGAGTTGCCAGAACGAAGTGTCACTTTTGAGGTCCTGATTCGCGGGTGCCAGTTTGAGGTCGAACGTTGCTTCCGGCAAACGAAGCGGATCAATCACTTTCACTTTCACCGGACTGTTTCCCGAAGTGTAATGAATTTCTTCCGCAATATTCTGGGACAAAATTTCTTGTTCACTTTGAGCAGTCATGTGCAGAATCCTTTTACCATTGCCTGCTCCTTCCATTTGTGTAATTGGAATTTCCTGACCGTATGAAGCGTGTGAAATAGTACCACCACTTTGTGGTGTAATCTTGTGAGGTATAGCTGTGATCACCGGAATAAATCCCAATGCTGCTTTTCTGCTGGGAAGAAATTTTTCATCCTGACCCGTTCCGGATGCAGGATCAAATTCCTGGTAATTGTTGTAACCATAAGCAATCACCATAAAGTAATAATTCTTATGATTGATGAGTCGTGTGGAGCCAAGAGCAAATGCATCTTCGGTCACACGTAAAGAATGAAAAATGCCCTGATTCTGACCCTGCACTTTCAGAGATGCAGTTAACAAATGTGTATCCGGATCGCGCGCATAGTTGATGATTTCCTGCACACCATCTTCTACATCGCATTGACTAATCAGTCGGGCACGGGTAACGTCTTCAAGATCGGTGGCAGATACATTTTCGTCGTGCAATTGATAAATGAGATAACCTTGAAATACATAACTGCGTTCTTCATCTGTATACAATGTTCCATCCGGTGCTGATTCAGGAATGGTAGGATCTTTAAGTATATATGTCTCATGATAATTTGAACTCAAAGGATTATCATTGGCCCACATCAGGATGAGTTCATTTTCAAGTTCACGCACACTTACTTCCGGAGCATCAGGTCCGGAAATCAATTCAAAACAATTATCAAAAAGGGCTTGAGCTTTGTCATCTGCTTGTCGCACAAGTTCGACCGATTCGAATGCATCACCTGAAGTAGCACGCGCATACACGACACCCACAGTGATGTTGTTGTAGTCGCCCGGTAGAAGTGTGAATGGTCCGGCACTTTGCATAAAACGACGGTCACTGGGAGGATTGCCGCTGCTCACCTCTGTCCATGGCTCAGTGACAATTCCATTCGTTCCAAAGTGCAGTGGATCGGTATCGCCTGGAAACATAAAGTCTGCAGGAATGTCGAGATCAGTGCCACTTGTCTCTGAAAGCGCATTGCCGCCGTAACTCATACGTTGACCATTTTTCCAATAACCTCTTAAGTAATTGTAGTAATGCACCGCTTGAATCGGCGGGCCGTTGTTTGCATTTCCGGAGACGTGGTAGAGAAATTTGCGCATACCAAATCGCTCGTTGTCCACCACTTCATCACCATACCCGATTCCAATTCCTTTGTAGGGAATTCCTTTTTCATTATACGCTTGAATGATGTCATCGGTGAGCGGATTGTCGATGCCATCGTCATCCTGATAAGGACCTTCAAAAAAATCGACACCCACAGCCGGTGGATTTTCACCGTATCCGAATGACAATGCAGAAGGTGCGTCAAATGCATTTCCGTTGTAGCCATATCCAAGTCCCCGCTGTACATCACAACCAACGAAGTCATCTACGTGTCCGCCTATGTCGCAGTCGATCCAGGTACCGAAGTAGGTATCCTGCAATGTTTGTGAACCTTGATTGATAAGCACATAATTGTAGAAAGTCATGTTATTGATTTCATCATTTGTGCTGAATGCAAATGCCTGCGCGCGCACTTCCATACCAATAGCCTGACCACCTGACTCGGTGTGGATATTTCCTTTATCATTAAAAATCCAGAAGTAGGTCTGATCACCGAAAAGAGGCACCGGACTTTCACGCATACGAGTTGCACAATTGATATCACGTGTCAGATCATACCATGGATAGTCACCCGCTTCCGGATTATAATCACCACTGCCATCATAATCATAATAAGGCGAGAGATAAAAATCCTGACCTTGTGAAACAACTCCATGTGCGGGATAATCGGCGAAGTAGGAAGGCATCGAATAGCCATTTGGAAACAGCAACGACATATCGCAATTCGGATCATCGAGGCAGTCGTAGTATTGACGATGCAATGCGGCATCCATGCGATTAGTTACATTGAAACGATCCCATGTGAGGCAAGTAGGTTGAGTGACTTCGCCTCCGCCGTCATTGGTGAGCGGACCGGGCCAGAAATCACTGCCGCTATATCTATATTGGATCGCGGCGAGTTTGAGTTGTTGGTCCGGCGACACACCACCGAGCCATAATGCACCGGCGAATAAAACAGACACCGTTTCACTTTTGGGAACATAATAATGTGATCTTCCATTGGCGCGATCCTGCCACATACTACCACCTGTTTCGATGAGAGCGTCGATGTTGTTCCATTCCAGATCACGCAGTGCAGTTGCCGGTGAACAGGCAGCAGCACGCGATTCATCACAGGATGCAACCACACCCACCAGATGCGAAACTTTTCCTGACGCTTCTAATGCGCTTATTTGCGCTTGTAATGCAAATGGAAAAATCACGCACAGAAAAAGTACAAGTATGAAACAGGTTCTGGATCCCATGATGAATGATTAAGACAACAAGGCGAATGTATTGCAAACATGAATGCAGACCTTACGAATATTTTGGGATAAATTACATGTGAGCGTAATTTGATTTGCTGATAACCATCATTCTTAAAAGAACGATTTAGGAATGATTGCAAATCTGCAGTTCGTGAAATGGAAATTACTAAATTCGCGTGCAAGATGAACTTACTTACCAGCCATTTGAGAGAGATAAAACAGCTTTGTGATGACAACAAGGTTAGCAGACTGTTTGCTTTTGGTTCGGTCACCACCGATCAGATGGGTAAAGAAAGTGATATAGATTTTGTGGTCGATATCATTGATAGCGATCCGCTGTCTTATTCTGACAAATACTTTGATTTGAAACAGCAACTTGAAAAACTATTCAAAAGAAAGATTGACTTGCTAGAACAGAAGTCGATCCGAAATCCTTTTTTGGCCGCTCAAATTGAAAAGACTAAGGTGCTGGTTTATGGAAAATGAAGTGAAAACATGGTTAGCCGATATCCAACAAGCAATCTGAGAGATAAATTTCTTTCTGCCGGAGAGGAAGGATTTCATCAAATTTCAAAACGACTTAAAAACAAAAAAGCGCGATTGAACGAAATATCGAAATCATTGGTGAAGCAATAAGTAGAATTCTCAAAGTACAGCCGAATTTGCAGTTGACCAATGCACGCAGAATTGTTGACACGCGAAACCGAATTAGTCACGGATATGATAGTGTTTCTGATGACATTATTTGGTCCATTGTCATTCGTGATATTTCAAAAATGGAAGAGGAAGTAGCAATTTTACTTGCTGAATGAGGTATGAAAGTCCGATGCAATTTAGAGTCCAGTAGTCGGAAGTCATCTATCATACAAAAAAATGGACTTAGGCATTCATGAATACAACTCACGCATCTATTTATTCTTTAGCAATCTCTTTGGAATAAGGATACGCAGTTACATCATGATAGAACATCATTTCGATAGCATGTGGTTCATCATAAATGATTGAGCCGGGTGCAGGGTTCATGTTTTTCAGACGTATGGACCAATCCTTTGTGCGGGATTTTTTGGACGAAAACAAATATAGTTTTTCGACAGAATAAATGGCGATGGACAGAACAGAAACAAGAGACAGTGCTTTTACTAATTTGTCATAGCGCATCTGTGGAATTTTTTCGGTAAGGAAAAATGCGAGAAGAATAAAAACCGCCGGAGCAGAGATCATCAAATAAGTACCGCGTTTTATTTCGGCCATACTGAATACGGCTAGTGGAACCATGATCCAAATGGCAAGCGTTAGAAGTATGCGGCTTTGTTGTTTCATAGCAAACAGAATTGCGATGAAACAAAGCAAGTATGTTGGATATCCGAAAAAATTTCCGAAGTCTGTGAGGTAGCTGTACCATGTTCCGTCGTTTCCCGGGATTTGTATTGTCATTGGATGGAATAAAGCTCCTGCCATCCATTTAGCTTCAGCAGGAAAATGTGTCCAACAATGAAGTGCCCACGGCAAAACGACCAGAAGTGATGTGATGAGGCTCAATGAACAGAACATAAAATGTCGAACCCATTTCGTTTTATCGAAGTGATACACAAACAAGATGACCAGAACAATAAGACCAGGTTGCCATTTGGACATAATGGCCAGACCCATCAACAAACCGGTAATGACATAATCGAGAAGGGTAAAATGTCCGGGACGTTTTCGAAAAATCTGAAACATACCCAATCCGACAAAAAACAAAAAGCACGTTTCGACACCGTCGCTGGAAAGTCGGCCGGAAGCGAGATCGGTGAGCATACCATGTGTCCCATGAAGCGCTGCTGCAATCACGCCGGCTTTTGGTGAGAATACATTCGACGCAATTTTGAATGTCAGAAATACAGAAAGAACAGAAAATATAATTGCCGGCAACCTGACTGCAAATTCATGCGTTCCAAAGGCGTGAATACTGGCAGCCATGAACCACAGGGGAAGAGGAGGTTTGCTCAACCAAATATGATTTGCCACCCAATTTTGATGATCATAATTCTCCACCGAAATTTCGTAAAGCGTTGGTTTGAGAGGATGATCAATCAGATGTTTTGCAACCAGTGCGTGAAAACGTTCATCCCATTCATGCAGGTATTGATCGGCTGCACAATAACATTTCAGAAAAAGGGTAAGTATCAAAATAATTATGAGTGCATGCGAATATTTTTCGCGGCGAAATTTTATGAATACGAAAATTCCGGAGCATAGGATAAATGATAAACACAAAATACTTTCCTGAAGTTGATTCATGGGCGAAAGAGTGAATCAGGAATTGGTTGATTTTTTGACATTGAACAAATCTAAGATGATCAACGAATGCGGAAGCGATATTCAGTGGTGTGTTTTTTCCAATTCCAATCGTTTACATCGCTCATGTCTTCTGCGTCCGGATTATTGAATGCTGTTATGCGATCATACGCACAATAAAAAAATCCATTTACGGGTTGTGAGAAATATACCACACCGTTGGTAGTAGTGTAGTCAATGATTGCATGCAGGTCGACTTGTTCTGGATCAAATGGATTGAGTGCAGGTGTGAGTGGTGTTTCCAATGGATGTTGATCATTGTAAATCCAGTTGTCGATCGCGGCTTCCACTTCAGCGGGTAGTTTAAATCCCCATTCTATTTTTCTTCTGTTCCCATTTTTTCAGATTTCATCCATCGAAAAACAACACTGCAATTTAGTAACGATTGAAAATTCGGGGTATCGTAGATATGTGCGAAGCAATATGTGTAACCAAGAGAAACACCTATGTTCTTATGAAAGAAATAGACACCGTCCAATTTCACTCCCCATTGCGTCCAATGAGAAGTAGATAGTTTTAGGTCATTGTTGGTTTGAGGTTTTAAAGTGAAACGCGCAATAAGTGGAGAGATAAAAATCTGAAATTTGTTTTTTTCTTTCAAAACATCTTTGCCAATACCGAGTGCAAAAAAATCCATTCGTTTCCATTGGAGAAATGGATTTTCATTTTGGAAGAAGGAAGTTGATACTTCAGTATATCCCAAGAGTTTTGGTGCGTATTTCCAATTGGCAAAAAGACTTGCTCCGCCAAGTGCTTTGGTGGTCATCAAATTCTGAGAGCCGGCAAGTGAATAACCACCACTCAATTTAGCCCCAATGGAAATTTGTCCTTTCACTTGATGACAATAGGCCCCAAGCAGAAGTAGCAGGATGAGTTGTTTCATTTTAGTCATCTGTTTTTACGAAACGATTCCAGCCGGGGAAGGGGAAGTCGAGGATTTGAATGAAGGGTGGATTTGGTCGGGGATAAATACGGAATCCTTCGAATTTATATCCATTACCATTGCAGTCGCTAACAAATACTCCTGCGACAATTTCACCATCTGTCACAATTTCATCAAGGGCACTTCTGTTTGACATGAATAAGTACTGACTTAGTTCATTATTTATGAAGAGAGCGAAGGAATATCCGCCTCGGAATTCATTAGGGTCACCCAGCACAATCTTAAATTTAGTGGATTCGTGAATCGCAATTCGAAGTGTATCTTCGAAGGAATAGCGCTTTAATGTGCATGTGTATTCATAAGTATTTGAACTACTTTTTGTTTCTCCTGATTCTTTTTTGCAGCTCATCAAAATAAGAACGATTGTTGCTAAAACCAATGACTTCAATTTATTGTGTTTTAATGATGGTAAATGTTTCTAATGTTCCAATAATTCTTACGAAGTAGATTCCATTGGCTAATTCGGACAGATTTATAACTTCCATGGATTTGTATTGGTTGAGTTTCATAACTTCCAATCCAGTCATATCATAAATTGATACAGACAAAACTCCATTTTTTTCAGAAGAAATATATGCAAAGTCAGCGGTGGGATTTGGAAAAATGAAACTGAATTCATTATGGATTTCGGTGCTTGTTTGCATTGGAAGGTACGAAGTAGATTGAACGTCCGGATTGTAACCTTTTTCGCTGCTATCGATTAGTTCTGTTTCTGATAACATTGGCATGAAAGGTTCCTCATCATCACCAATCGGATCTCTCCAAGCTTTAAAAAAAACGAATTGCCTGTTTCCTAACAACATTGGATAATTTTCCAACCGAAGTTTTGGTCAATCACAGTGCTATTTCTGTTCTAAAATGGTTACAGATCTTGCGTTATTGTTAAAGCCCCTCAGAATTTATATCCCAGGGCCAACCTGTAAGAACCAACATGTTGTTTTAAAGGATACTGGGTGTCATATCTTTCATTTGGCCACCACTGAAGTTCACTGCCTCCTATAACCTGGAAATGTTTTGTTAAATCAAATGATATCCGAAATCCAAGCAGGAAGGCTTTGGAATGAGTGGTCATGCTGTTGTAAGTGGTATCAATTCCGGTCCTGAAAGGTTGTGCTGTTGGAAATGTTTGAGTCACACTTCCAATGTTTAAGAATTGACTGATATAAGAGGTTCTTTGAATAGTTGACTCTAAATGAAAATCAACACCCGATATAATACCGAATCTCAATCGATGACGACCAAATATGTATCCAACGGTTCCATTGTAATAGTAGCCCTTGAAATTAGTTGCCCCTTGTACATAGCTAAGGACTGTTGAGGCATCACCTCCAACACGTGAATCAATGGCGGTTCTCCTAAAATAACCTACTTCAGAGGAGACCATAAATCCCAATTTTGACACGAATGTTCCACCTCCGAATAATACGCCAGTTCTATTTTTTATTTCAAACTCCGTAGGAAGAAAAAAACAATTACAAACTGGAATTGGCATGGATCGGTAACCAACCATAAATGACCAATCTGACTTTTTCTCATTTTCCTGACCGAAAGAAAACCCGGCACATGCCAGAATCAAAAGTGTTGTCAAGGTAATCTTCATGAGTATTAATGTTGTTTAATAAATGGAAGGTTTTGGTTATCAATTCTGAATGGCGCAGGCTTAGCGCAGCGTAACCTCCCGCTTGCAGCGGGACAAGCTGTGCCTTAACTCGGGCTGGCATTCTGCATTTTACTTCCAATTTATAGATCAAAGCTCACACCTGTGCCCATCTGAAAAAATTTTTGCTTGTATACATAGTCTTTTATCCAGTTGGGAGATACCATATAATGGGCTGACAATTTTAATGACCAACGCGACACTATTTTTATGTAAGATGTTAGTCCAATTGAGAAGGATAATGACGACCATTTTTGGACATCTTCACCTGAAGATTTATAAACTGCATCAGGCTCATCAATCGGGAATTGACGATATGAAATATTTTCAACATTATAAAAATTGGTTTGAGTCCAATCCGACTTTAAGTTTTTTCTCGAATAAGCGACCATTCCAACTTCTGGAATGACATTGAATCGATTATTACCTATGAGTAGGCCAAAGTAAAAGTCAAAACTTACGTTTCTCGTGTAATGCACGGCTTCGTAATAGTAGATGCTGCCGAAGTCATGAAAATATTGAGTATTTATGGCGTTGCTTTGATACGTATGTTTAAAATATCCAATTGTGGAATGCAGGAGAATTCGTTTGGTTATGGGTAATTGAATCGAGGCGGATGGTCCGAATGATGGATAATATTTAAAGCCGCCTTTGGGTTCGAATTCACATTTGCAATCATCAATTTTGTAGTATGAGTATTGCAATGCTACTTTTTTTAAAAAAAAATTATCTTGTGACTCAGCTTGCCTGAATAGAAGAAGACAGAAACAAGTAAGTAAAAGTGGTCGCAGAAGCATGGTTTAATCAATTGTGGTTTTTAGATATCCCAATGGCGCTGGCTTAGCGCAGCGTAGCCAGTGCCTAAACTCGGGCTGGCGTTCGCCAGCTCCAAAAGATGTTGGCCATTTGTTTATCAAGTTGTCGATCGCGGCTTCTACTTCGGCAGGGAGCATAAAACCCCCTTCTATTTTTCTTCTGCTCCTGTTTTTTCCGATTTCATCCATCGAAAAACAACACCGCAATTTAGCAACGATTGAAAATTATCGGTATCGTAGCTATATGCTAAGCTTTTTGTGCAGCTGACGGAATGCACAACGATCAGCACATTTGTTTTTCAATGGAACTAGTATTAATACTGAAAATTGGGTAGATGCCACCATTTATGTGAATAAGCAAATGTTTAATCCCCTTTCAATGAAAATATTGCACCTATTCGAATGATGGAAATTTTTGTTTCATCGGTATCTCCTGCCCACAATCCATCCGAAGGTGAATACACCTTTGTCAATGAAATGAAAATGGATGATTTGGAAGATATTTCGAAATCGCCCTCAAGACCTACAAATAAGGCGCTTGTATTATTGATGCTTTTATCGGCGCTATTAATTTCGTCTTTTCGAGAGTAAGGTACATCAGGATAGTGTGTGGCAGGGGCTGGATCTATGTGATAGATGGTAACTGTCTTATGCGAGTCGTAAACTGTTTGCCGGTGATAATTATATCCAACAAAGGGAACAAATTTGATTTTACCCAAGCCAATATTAGGACCGATTGAGATACTTGCTAAAGTATTACGCGATTTAAGCGTTGTTTCATTGTAAAGCGCACTGGGCAGTGCATAAAGATTACTTCCTGTTCTTAAAGATGTATTTCGGAATAGGCTTAAGCCGGGGGTAATTCGAACATATCGAAAAAGACTTATGGCTGCGCCAGCTTCAGGTCCCCAAGAAAAATTCGATGGGACTTTACTATTGGGTAGTAATGGACAATCGCAGTTATCAATACTGTAGATCGCAATAGCACCATATGGGCGGAATTCGAAATTTGATTCAGACTGATTCCATGCCTTAAATTCAATAAGAATAAAACAGCAAAGTAATAATACATGAGAGTAACGAACTATGCAATTCATCTAATTTGTTTTAATATAGTAAGTTGATTCGCCATAGCTTTTGCATGTGATAATATAAATTCCATTACCAAGATTTGAAAAATCCAAAAGCTGAGGTGAATTTTTGATCGTGCCAGATTGAATTAGTTCACCCGTAATGGCATGAATGGCATAACTCTCATTAATAAATCTCACATCAGTTTTCAAGGTCGGAAAGGAGTTGCCTGGATTAGGATAAACTTCGAAAATGAGTGAATTCTCACTTTCTATCTTTCCTGTTGAGACCTGACTTGTGGAATTCCCTTCAACGATTGACTTTCCCTTAATTGGTTCTATCAATGACTCATGCATTGGGCTTTCATCGAACTCTGATCCCTCGCGAAAAGCCTCAAAAAAATAAAAAGGTTGATGGTTGTTTGTACCTTCATACATGAGCGGATAATTTTCTAATCCCAAATCCCCTCCAGGAGTGCTCCATCGATTTACTTGATCTATTTGTGATTTAGTATATGGATCTAAATATCGTATAGTATAGTGGTGGAATCCTGCATTTCTGAGATGCAGTTCATCAGTTGACCATCCAATTAAATTTGCTGTATTCAGAGGTTCCTCGGGACCGGTAAAGACATTATTGTTACTTGCATCACAATTACAAACGGTATGGTTATTCCATGACCTGTTGAATATTACCCCAGTAATTTTTGGGCTGTTGCTATCTTGATTGTTGAGATAAATTGCTTCTGCAAATTGGCAATTTGACGCGGTTGATCTCCCATTGCTGAATACATGATCTGGCAACCATTCTCCAGAACCTAAATCGACATCATTTAGAACCTGAAGTTCTAAATATTCTAACGCTTCTCCCATATAATTCCAATGTTCTGAAGAGCTCCATTCGTCCCAACTCATCCCACTTGTTGCATGTCCATTGAATATACCCGCTAATAGATCCTTAACGAAACCTGTGAAATCCCTATCCATGCACTGCACATAACCTTCTTCCGCATGGATAACAGGTTTCCAAATTGACTCATATCCTTCAAGTGGACTATGGTAAAAATTGTCGTCGTTATTTGTATTCGGATCATCCCATCCACACAACAATCCATAACTTTGATCACAACATGCATATTCATGAACTGCCATTAGTTGCCATCTATTAAGCGCACCATTGTAATTACTAAAGGAGATCACATCAATATAATCTGACTGCCAAGAATAGTCGAAGTCGGCCAGCTGACATGGATTTGAAGATGCGTCATCTTGCATTGGTGCTGTACCAGCGTAATCTGCGGAAATTAGATGTCTATGATGATGAAGATCTTCGTTAATGTATCTTGCCATTTCATTGTGCCAGTTTGCAATAGCAGGCCGCGCATTGATAGGATTGGATTTGTAAAGTGAGACTTGATCGGCCTCCGGTAAAGACCCATCAGTGCCTATGCCATTCATCTCGCTCACCAACTCCATCAAAAATATATTTCTTGTGTATCCCCATCTGGCAATCATGTAACGTAATTTTTTTTTGTAGTTGACAATCGCCAAAGGATGGGTCAGAAAATCAAGCGGTGTATCCAAATTCAATTCACGCCAATAGCAAAAACCATCCGTGCCATTGCTCCAATTTTCGTAATTTCCTTCGTTGTTAATATTGTCCCAGTCAAACTGGTCAGCCCCATAGGGATGATGACCTAGTGCATAATGTATCATCATATTCCATTCAATCCGCAAATCCAGTTCCTTGCATTTCTCAACAACACGATCAAATTCCCATGCCTGGTATTGCCGGTCGTAATAGTTATTCATCTTTTCAAATTCGATATCATATACAGCGGGATCGAACAGAGTTCTAAACGAATTTGCGCCTTTGTCTTTTAAAGTTTCCAGGACCTTTTCCAACTTGACATAAGCGGCCGGGTCTAGCGTATATCCCTGAACGGGCTCAATGGGATTAGTGGTCGTTCCGATTTCGGGAGTGATGTAATGAGGGCGTTGTCTTTTGTTTCTGCGGATACCACAACAAGGATCCAACAACGGATCTCCTGCCGGATCAAACGCTCCGTAGCAGGTCGCGCAGTCCATCACATCACCATCCACCCAGATGTCCTCCACACCTTCGGCGCAACTGCACCCAAAAGTCTCTCCATTAATATTCAACCCCACCGGAAAAAACACATGTCCATCCACAGTTTTAAAATAATGACCATTGTTGGTCACACTGATAAAACTATTGCGCGGGTCACCCCAAAAAGAGTCGAACTCAAATGCCTGCATTTCCCAATTGCCCATAGATGGAACATCGAGTTTCACACGCACGTAGTGATGCGCTTCGGTGTCAGATGACCATCGAATACGGAATCTAAATTCGGTGGTGTATTCTTTCCAATACCAATCATTTACATCACTCATGTCTTCTGAGTCTGGATTGTTGTAGGCTGTTATGCGATCATATTCACGATAAAAGAATCCATTTACTGGTTGTGAGAAATAAACCCCACCATTGGTGGTGGTGTAGTCAATGATTGCATGCAGGTTGACCTGCTCAGGATCAAATGGATTCAACGCAGGAGTCAGCGGTGTTTCCAAAGGATGTTGATCATTGTAAATCCAGTTGTCGATGGCGGCTTCTACTTCAGCAGGTAGTTTAAATCCCCATTCTATTTTTTCATACAGTTGCGGTTGATAATGGGTAGGTTCAAACCAGACGCCTTCCATTTCTTCGCGGTTGCCGGCGACGATAGAGAATCTTGAATCATCTCCGGATCCTGCAGTGTAAGAAAATCCGGGTAGAATAACTCCGTCATTCACCACGAAATCGCGGATTCCCTCGTCTGTCAGATTCCAGGGCGGCTGTGAAGTGGTAACATTTGGATCAATGATGAGACAACCCGCCGAATAATACCCGTTTATTAGTTCAATCTCGCCTAATCCATAATTGTCGTACACCAAACATGGTAGAGGAAGTTGAGCGTCCGTTTGCAATGAAAGCAAAGCAAGAAGGGATATAAATAAGTGTTTCATTTTTGTGACTTATTTATGTGTGAGTACTTCTGCTTTGAGACTCTCAATTTCTTTTTGCTGATCTATTGCATACAGTGTCAGTTCTTCCACTTTCACTGTAAGCAAACGCAAGAGTTCATAGACATCTGCACCCTCTTCAGATATTTTTTTCGCCGTTGGAAAATCGGGAAGATGTTTATTTTCTTGAATGTATTTTTCCAGATCGGATAACGACATCCGGTGATGATTTTCTTCGAACACATAATCCCCCCAGAATGGAGCGAGTTTCACAACAATGCCTTGACAATAGACTTTGCCATCGCCTGCTATTATAAAGATGTCATCATTTGTTACTGCGTCATGTATACTAAACGCTAAATCATTGGATGAGTGGTCAAAGAAGAGACCAACACCACCATTTGGTTTGCAGACAAACATGTCATGATCTGTTGCAGTGTTTTTGATACTGAACGGATTTGACTGATCGTCGGAATAATGCAAATGAAGATCACCGAAGTTTCCGACCTCCAGAATTTTGTCTTGACTGACACCACGCCTGATCATCAAAGGAGAATTTTCGCTGGTAATCACCATATCAACTCCTCCATCACTGCGCACGCCAAAGATGGTTTCATTGGTCAATGATTTCCTGACGGTTATTGGTGCTACATCCACTCCGCAATGCATCCACATCCCTCCATGTCCTCCAATGTTAAAAATATTTTCATCAATTGAATTCCTGCGAATGGCGAATGGATCAGATTCACCCGTGTAATTTACGTGAAGACTTCCAGCCGGACTGATCTTGAAGAGTTCTTCATTCGTGCTGTGATTATTGATTTTAAAAGGATCGAATTCACCAAAATAGTCGGCATAAATACTTCCATCATGGCGCACAATCAGGATTCGATCATTTGTGTTGTCATTCGTGATCACCAATGGATCAAACGTGTCATTGTACCGAACGTCAATTCCTCCATCCGATCTTACACGGAACATACTTCCATTGGTGCTTTCTCTTCCAATACTAAAAGCGTCGTTGGTTCCAAAATAATTTATCTGAACTTCACCCTGACCTGTCACATTAAAAATATTTTGTGTAAGATCGTTGTGATTCAACACTTGCAGAGCCTTGACGTTTGTTTGATTTCCAGCAAGAATGGCAAGTCCCGGATTGTAAAAGGATTCAATCTCCACCATCGCATCCACCTGAGAAATCGAACCAACGATCAATTTCTGATTCACCTGAGTGGTGCCATTCACGTGTAATTCATAGGCAGGCGTGATGGTGCCAATGCCAACTTTTGCCGGACAAGACATACCGGTATGCAGTATGCCTGCTGTGCCATTGGTAGAACTCCTCCAGACCGGCAATGGAAATGGATCGGAGGCAGATTGTACGCAGTCATATTTATAAAGTGCATGGGTGAGAGCACTTGCATTCAAAACACCAAGTGTTCCAGTTTGACCCACTTGTATAATTCGTAATTCAGGATCGGTGAGGTCGGAGAATTGGGGCATTTTAAGAGCGCCATCCAATTTGAAATCACCCACAACATGAAGTTTTGAGGTCGGTGTGTTAATGCCGATACCAAAATTTCCCGAATTGGTCAGACGCATCCTCTCCAGATTATTTGTTTCAAGAATCAGGTCATAACCTGTATTTGTTCCAAGTTTCGAATTTGTTGTAACCGCATTCCCATCTAGTTTCCAATCAACCTGAGCATTCACTTGCAATTGAAGTGCGAATAACAAAATGATCAGACTACAAAATTGAATCGTGACATGCTTGAAAGCTTGAATTGTTGAATTGTTGAATTGTTGAATTGTTGAATTGTTGAATTTTTCATGGTCAATGAAGTTTAGTTTAATGAAGTAAATGTGAATCAATTTTTCAATTCCGCAAAAAATAAATTGATTTATTTATGAACCGTCGTGAAAATGTTGTCTTGCAGAGACATCGCAAAGCAATGTCAAACCTGAATGATTTCGTGTTTCAATTTTTGGTGGTTTCAGGAATTCGGTCTGTAGAGACGTTGCACTGCAACGTCTCCTCAAGTCACCATGTCGTGCCATTGAAATGCATGAAAAGGAACGTTGGAACAAAATTGAATTCTGTTTCGCAATGGACATTTGTGGAATGGCGAATGGTGTTGTCTACGAAATGTTGGAATACCGAGTGCGCAATTGTTTCGGCGTTTTTGGAACGATGTATCAAGGCGGAGACGTTGCAGTGCAACGTCTCTACAAACGGCGACTTATAAACCGCGTAACAATATCCCCCAAATTTGTTTTTCTCAAAATTGACCATTGACCATTGACCATTATCACCTTACCACCTTACCACCTTACCACCTTACCACCTTACCACCTTACCACATTATCACATTATCACATTATCACATTGCCACATTGCCACATTGCCACATTGCCACATTATCACATTACCACATTCACCTCCGGCCCCTGCGTATACACCAAAAATCCGCGCACCACAAGCGGATACATTTCTCTCATCACGGTCATATACGCCCGCACCTGTTCTTCATGTGTTTCAGAATACGAACCTGTTTTGTAATCGATGATGTCGATGTGATCGTGATAAATGATCACTCGATCCGGTCGAACAACTTTGCCATCGGCCAGACAAATATCTCTCTCGAGGATAATTTTTAGTCCGGGTGAAAACCATTGTGCAATGGTTTGTTCAGAGAGTATTTTTTGAAGATCAGCGGTGAGGGATTCACGCAATTTTTCATCGTGTAGTGACAGATCGCTCATTGTTTTTTTCACCGCACGTTCAAGATCGGACGCAGTCGTCATTTCGGCCAGACAAAGGTGCAATCGGTTGCCGTATTCTTTGTTTTCATTCTGTGCAAGACCCGAAGATTGAATACGCAATTGTGGTTGCAGATAATTCGTTCCGGTGTAACGTATGGTGTCTACGCTGATCTCCTTTTTTTGTGCGGTACGTGCTTCTTTGACACCCGATTCCCAAAAACCGTTTTCAGTGAATCCCTCGTAATGTGTAGAAAGGACATCCGTGATTTCTTTCGAAAGCCATTTTGCACAGCCGGCTTCCTGAATCATATACAGCCGTTCTTCTGCGCGCGTAGTCGCCACATAACATGTATTGACATCATCGAGGTGCGAACTGTTTTCTTCTGCTAAAAACTCTTCCGGCCATTGAATGGTGTCTTCGACTTTGGCAGATTTCCTTCGCGCTGTCACAAGTGCAGTGGGTAGTCCGAATTTTTTTTCATCGATGGAAATCCAGACATCATTCGAGCGATCGCTTGATTTAAATCTTGGATAAATTACCACAGGAAATTGCAGTCCTTTGGACTTGTGAACAGTCATAATCTGAATTGAATCATCATTTTGCGCACCTGCAGTGTAGAGCCGATCTTTTTGATCATGCCACCACTGCAGAAAAGATGCAAGAGGCATTTTTTGCACGATGCAGCGATCCTGAATTTTCGCCAGCAGAAATTCCATGCTGCTGTCTGCTTCGAGATTGAAATAACGGAGCAACATCATCGCTTGTGAAAAAACGGATAATGTTGAATGCAAGGAACTGCGATCGCCAAAAGTGTTTTCTAAAAACGAATCGATCCGAATAACGATGTCACGACCATCGCGCTGTGTGTATTCGGTAATGAAATTTTCGAAATGAATGTGAGGATGAATGGCAGCAAGTGAACGCACCAATTCGATGGGAGCGAATTTTTTTTCAGGATTGGATTGGATATCGAAATACGCAATCACTGCTCTTACCACCGGAGAATGATTGATCAGAAAACTTTCTTTGGTCACCACCTGATAGCCATGATCCGTAAGCATTCCCGCAACTTTTCCCGCTTCCTTCACTCCTTTGTGCGTGAGAATAGCGATGTCATTCGGCTTAAATCCGGAAGCAAGACTCTCTTCAATATAATGTCGAATCAGTTCCGAAGTTTTTTCCCAGCGCAACTCAATGTCTTCTGCTTCGCTGGTTTCGACGTGTACATAACCTTCGCTATTTCGTTTTGCATTTTGATTCACATCTGCATAGACTTCCTGAAAAGTGCCAAGTGAATTTGCAAGGAGTGTGTAAAAGTGATTGTTGAAGGCAATCACTTCTTTTGAACTCCGGTAATTGTCGTCGAGTATTTCTTGAGCAAAATGACTCGACAAAAAGTTCGATGAGCCGTGAGGTGTTGATGCCGGTGCCAATGCGGGAAGTTGAATAAACTGAGTAACATCACCTCCACGCCAGCGGTAGATCGCCTGTTTCGCATCACCAACGAGAAGTGTCAGGTTATTTTCCGACAGCGCATTTTGAAAAAGTGGAAGTGCATTCGACCATTGCATCACCGACGTGTCCTGAAACTCATCGATGAGAATATTTTTATAACGTATTCCAATGCGTTCATAAATAAAAGGAGCTTCATTGTCTTTCACGACTTCATTAATCAACTTATGAAAATCGGAAATGAGTAGAAGATTGTTAGACTCTTTCAATTGAATTGAAATTTCGGAAAGGCGCTGAATTAAACCGAGGGAGTCGATATTTCTGCGTATCAGGTTTCGGAGATGATAGATTCCAAGTGACTCAGGATTTGTTTTTTCGTGAATTTTTTCCAGAAGGTTTGTAAGCTGTGGAACAATACCATTGATCACAGAAACTTTGGAAGGCTCAGGTTTGCTGTTGAGCCATTGACCTTGTGTCAAAACCGTTTTTGAATAGGCGCCCAAGGAATCAACAGTGCCTTTACTTATTTTTTTGAAATAGCCTATTGGACCTTTTGCACCCTGATAAAAATCTTTATCAATCAATCCATTCTTGGCTACCAGATCAATCGCTTCTTGACCGATGGCCATCAGTTCACTTTCAAAAAGTTTGTTGTCTGATCTTAATTTTTTACCTAGATCATTAAAATCAGTAAATGATAATTCCGCAATTTTGAGCAAAGGCTCCGTGCTTTTTTCTTCCAATAAATTTTTCGCGATGTCGACCAGCTCTTTTCGAATATCCCAGGATTTGCCATCTTCAATTTTTTGAAATGCAAATCGCTCGAGGTAGTGAGTGAGTTCTTTGTCTTTTCCGACATCTTCCACGCATAGATCCACCACTTGTTCCAGGAAAGCAGAAGTTTCCATTTCAATGGTAAAGTCATACCGCAGATGAAGATCTCTCGAAAACGAACGAATGAGTTTGTGTGTAAAACTGTCGATGGTAAGAATGCTCAGCATCCCATAATGATGGAGCATGTGGGCAAATACATTTTTAGCACGTTGCTGCAATTCTTCCTTTGGCAGGTCTAAAGTGAGAGCGATTTCATCAAAAAGGGGAGAAGAGTGCTCCGTCTTGATGAAGTCAGCAAGTCGTTGAATCACTCGCTCCTTCATTTCAGCCGCAGCTGCGTTTGTAAAGGTGATTGCAAGGATGTGTTTGTAGTAATGTGGTGAAGAAGTGCGTAGGGTCAGCAGCAGAAACTCTTTCACAAGCGCGTAAGTTTTCCCGCTTCCTGCGCTGGCTTTGATTACTTTGAAATGTCCTGTACTGCTCATTTACTGCTGATATATGTCACGTTGGAAAGCAACAAATAACGAATGTTAGTTGTTGTTTTGAGTGATTCGAAATTATATTTGTTGGACTTAATTTATTCACATGAGATTTTCGGTTGTTTTGTCTGCTTTTTTATTGCTAGCCATGGCTGCAATTACTTCCTGTAAAGAAAAGAATCCAGAACAGATAGTAGATGAAATAGTGGATGAAGTTGATACGCCGACCAAGGTGGCCATACATTTCAATCCGCTTTGGGAAAATCAGGATTTTTTGATGGAAAGCGTTTATCACGATAATTTCGGTAATCGCATTCGTGTGGATAAATTCATGCAGTACATGTCATCGCTCACACTTGTGAATGAGTCAGGAGATGACGTTGTGCTAAAGGATTTTCATCTGATGGATTTTATGGTCGACAATTCATTTGAATTTGAAGTGCCGCCGGGCAATTACAAAGAGATCAAATTCGGAATCGGTGTTCCCGAAGCGGACAATAAAGATCAGGATCCTTCACAGTATGCCAACAGTCATCCATTGAGTGTTGCGGGTTCACAGGGAATGTTTTGGACCTGGAATACCGGTTACATCTTTCTAAAATTTGAAGGCAAGGTAGATACAACAGGCGTGGAAGGAAATGAGTTGCTCTGGCCGGTTGCCATACACATCGGCGATGATCCGTATTATGCGAGATATAATTCTCCGACGTTGGTAATCGAAGTGATACAAGGAGAAACAAAAACAATTAATGTGAATATTCAAGTCGATCAGATTCTCGCCAGTGGCGGAAGTGATGACATTGATTTCGCGACGGATATGATCACGCATACAAGCAATAACGTTCAGCTGGCGCAAGCATTCATGATCAATTACATCAATTCCATTACCATTGAACAATGAAGTTCCTGGTGATTCTATGTGGTTTTCTTATTTTAACTTCCTGTGAAACTGTCGCCATATTGAAGGATGATCCTCTGAACGTTCGTATTCCCGGTGGTTTTCCTCCGATCGTATATCCTGAAGGCAATGAACCAACGAAGTTGCGTGTTGAGTTAGGTCGTCGACTTTTTTACGATAACCGTCTTTCAGCAAATCAAACAGTAAATTGCTCTTCCTGTCATGTGCTGAGCACCGCATTTACAGATTCGAAAACAACAAGCACAGGACTTGCTGGTCTTCCCGGCAAACGAAATTCGCCGACATTGGCTAATGTTGCCTGGATGCCGCGATTTATGATGGAAGGCGGAGTACCGACCTTAGAAACACAGGCACTGGCTCCGCTTCACGATACCATGGAGATGGGAATGAATATGATGTTTGCAGTAAGGGAATTGAATCAGGATGCAAAGTTGAGAGCTATGTCGCTCGCAGCTTATGGCCGTGATTCAATTGATCCTTTTGTGGTAACGCGATCATTGGCCGCTTTTCAGCGTACAATCATTTCCGGTGACTCGCGTTGGGATCGATACAGACAAGGCCAGGTGAAAGAAATGAATCAGGAAGAATTGATCGGCATGAAACTCTTTTTTTCGGAACAGACGAACTGCGGCAATTGTCATAAGGGGATATTTTACACTGATTTTGATTATTACAACATAGGTTTGGATGAAGTGTATGCCGACAACGGCAAGGAAAGGGCATCGCATAAAGCAGAAGACATAGGTAAATTCAAGACACCAACATTGCGGAATATTGCACTGACCTCACCTTATATGCACGACGGCAGATTAAATTCGCTGGAGGATGTGGTGGCTTTTTATAATGAAGGTGGAAAACCTCATGTAAATAAGGACACACGCATTCGTCCTCTCGGTTTGACAACAGAAGAACAATCTCAATTGGTAGCTTTTATGAAAACACTTACCGACTGGAATTTTGTACAGAATGCACAGCTAGCACCACTGAATTGATGAATAAAATTATTACACAATGGATTCTGATGATCGCCGTGTCAATGGCGGTGATGTCTTGTACATACGATGTGGAGGATGAGATCATTACGGAAGTACCCGGACCGAATTTCAATCCGACACCGTATGCACTGGTTATTCCGCCGCTTTTTCCACCGATGGATATTCCGGCGGACAATCCATTGACAGTGGAAGGCATTGCATTAGGCAGGTATCTTTTTTGGGAAAAAAAATTGAGTGGAGATAACACACAGAGTTGTGGTTCCTGTCACGTGCCGGAGGAAGGATTTGCGGATCAGAATCAATTTAGTGTTGGCATTACCGGAGCACTAGGCAATCGTCAGGCGATGGCACTCGTGAACCTCGGCTGGGCATATAATTATTTTTGGGACGGTCGCGCGCATACGCTCGAAGATCAAGTGCAACAACCAGTGACAAACCCGGTTGAGATGAATGAAAATTGGGAGAATGCACTCAACGAATTGCACAACGATCCTATTTATCCACCCATGTTTAAGGCAGCTTTTGGTACGGATGAAATTACACAGGATCGCGCTGCAAAAGCAATGGCTTCTTTTCTGAGAACCATGATTAGCGCTGAATCAAAATTTGATCATGAAAGATCAGGTACTTATACATTCACACCTTTAGAAGACGCCGGATTCAATTTGTTTATCACTGAAGGTGGAATGAATTCGAATACGGGTCAGCCATGGGGCGGTGCTGATTGTTTTCATTGCCATGGACATGCCGGAATGCAGATGGGAGATTATCTGATGCACAACAACGGCATCGATGATTCTTTCGAAAATGATCCCGGATTGGCCGGCTTTACAGGTAATCCACTTGACAGTGGCAAATTCAAAACACCTTCATTGAGAAATATTGCGCTCACAGCACCTTATATGCACGACGGTAGGTTTTCTAATCTGAATCAGGTATTTGATCACTACAACACGGGAGGCAAAGTGTCTACCACAATAGATTCCTTTATGGAATCAAATGGTGGTGGTTTGTTTCTTGATGAAGTAGATGAACTAGCATTGATAGCTTTTTTGAATACTCTCACCGACACTTCTTTCATTCATAATCCCGCATTCCGCGATCCTCATTGAGTGCGAACGAATTCCAACATGTTATCAGCAGCTTCTAAAAAATTTCTTGCAAAAGCGGTTCAGTTCAGCAAGGACAATAAAAAATTCGTACTTGGATTATATAAGAGGAAAGACCTCGACAGTATGTTTCATGTTGAGCATGAAAAGGTTTTTGAAAGAACGCATTGTCTTCAGTGTGCGAATTGTTGCAAAACCACCTCACCCATTTTTCGGGATGTCGATATTGAACGCATTGCAAAACACCTTGGCATGCGGGCGTCACAGTTGGTAGAAAAACACCTTCACCTGGATGATGAAAACGACTACGTCTTGAATGTTGCACCCTGTACATTTTTAGGAGAAGATAATTATTGCACGATCTACGATGTGCGCCCAAAAGCATGTCGTGAGTATCCACACACCGATCGCAAAAACATGATGGGTATTCTCGAACTCACGCATCGCAATACAATGGTTTGCCCTGCGGTGGCGGAGATCGTGGAGAATATCAAGAAGGTGGTGGAAGCGAAGAAGGCTTGAGTTTTTCTCATACAAAAAATTCAACCAAAGCTTCGGATATTTCTCTCCTCATTCTGCAATTCTCTCCGAATCTCGGCTCCTCGGCGAATCTCGGCGATAGATATGGTGATTCAACTTCCATTATTACTCGCTTCGCTCGTCATATTTATTTCTCGCCGAGATTCGCCGAGGAGCAGAGATTCGGAGAGTTTGAAACTCTGCGTCCTTTGCCCCTTTGCGTCCTTTGCGTCGAATATGAGCGAAGCGAAAGCCCAGCAAATTTTCTCGCCGAGAATCGGAGACCTATTTCAATGGAACCTATTGACACTCGTATATCGCGTTATCAATGGCGCTCATTTTTTTATCTTTTGATTCTGTAATCTTTTTGATGCAGAATACTTTTCCCTTTATCCTCTTTCCTTCTTTGGCTTTTCGGTTTAGATTCCATAGATATTACGATGCCATATTCTATTCTCGATAACCTATAAAATATGCCAAGCACTTTTTCCCTTCATTTGATCCGCCATGTCCTACCTCACCGACTTCACGGATTTGTTTTTTCCTGCCTATTGCGCAGCATGTAATCGTGCATTGGTAAAAGGTGAGGAGAGCATTTGTTTTTACTGTCAGGCAAAATTGCCGCGAACAACCATGCACGATGAGCGTGGTAATTCACTCGAAAGATTGTTCTGGGGACGCTCGGATATTTTCGCGGCAACTGCATTTTTGAAAATGCCAAAGAATGGTATGGTGCATACGCTCATCCACGAATTAAAGTATCATGAAAATAAAAATGTCGGTGTGCGATTGGGAAAACTTTTTGGGCACGAGCTGACGAAATCTACAACCATGAATCAGTTTGATATAATCCTTCCTGTTCCATTGCATCCAAAAAGACTTTACACGCGAGGATACAATCAATGTGATTGTATTGTGAGTGGGTTGGAACAAACGCTGGAAGCTGCTGCCAGTTATGATAATCTGGTGCGCATCAAGTACAATGATAGTCAGACCCGCATGGCGCGCTATGAGCGATGGAAAAATGTAGAGACTATTTTTAGTATTAAAAATCCGGAAGCACTCGCAGGCAAGAGAGTTTTGCTGATTGATGATGTAATCACTACCGGAAGCACCATCGAAGCATGCGCAAATATTCTCACGAAAATTGAAGGGGTGAGGTTGAGTGTGGCGGCCATTGCAATGCCAATATAAATGGAGAATGAAGAATGGAAAATGGAGAATGATCCACCATGCCTGAGTGAATTTCCATTCTCCATTTTCCATTCTCCATTCTCCATTGCCGGGCTTATCTTTGACCCAAATCACTGCTATGCGCGTTGGCATTTTCTTCTTGTTATTTTTCTCCATGTTTGTTACAGCGATTGCGCAGGATACTTTGTTGCTGATGAATGGTCGCAAACTTGGTTGCCACATCGTGGATGATTCGGGTACGGTTTTCGTTTTTGAACTTACAAAAAAGAATGGGAAGGTGAAAATTCGAGAGATACACAAAAACGATGTGTTCAGCGTGACAAAATCCGGAGAAGCTGAATATGTATTGTACACGTACAATGACTTTCTCGGCGACGTGTATACTGAAGATGAAATGAGATTTTATCTTGCCGGTGAAAAGGATGCCGGTGAAAACTTCACGGCCTGGCCGACCTTCATTGCAGGATTTGTGATCTGCGGAACGATTGCATTCATCGGAAAGGACGGAGTGATTACGGCCATGGCGCCACCACTGATATACACGGTGGCACAACTCATTCCGAAAATAAAAATACGCGCCAGCACCATGAGCAGTGACTCCTATAAGTATAATGATATTTATGCGGATGGCTATGAACCTCCTGCGCGTTCCCGGAAATTATTTCGTGCCATGGAAGGAGCGTTTGGCGGAGCCGCCACAGGGATTCTTGCGTGGCTCGTTTTTGTGAAAAAATAGTCCATGCCAAATGAGAACCTCAAGATATGGCTGTTTAAGAATGAGCGTCTCATGAAAATGATTCGAACTACTAAGGGGCAAAAAAGTATCAGCGAGAATCCGATTTTTCCCATCGGGACGAAATCCGTTTACCGCCATGCGGCGTCAACTACAGGACATGAAAATTCCTGAATACATAGATCGTTCTCGCATCTGGGTTGGAGTATGTGCAGCAGCCATGAGTGCAGAATTTATGTTGCTCACAGGAATTGGTTTTTCAATCCTCACGTTATTGCAAGTGTTTTTTCTCACCTGGACAGCCTATCTTTTTCTCGATGGAAAAGAGATGGTAGGAAAAAAACTATTCATCTCCATTGCAGCAACGGGTGTTGTGCTATTCGTTTCTTTCAGTCCGACCTATTACTGGTGGATATGGATTCCATGCGCGATCATCGTCTTCATGTATCATAAAAATGTTTTTGGTACAGAAAAGTTTTCGCTGCCGTTTGATTTGAGAAGCAATCCATTTTTGAAAACAGTTTCCATCGCTTCCGCCTGGACATTATTGACATCTGTATTGCCTGCATGGACTCAGCTTTTGGACGGAAATTTTTCATCAGTTTATTTTATCGCATCTAACTTTTTTTTCGTGGCTGCTCTTTCACTCACTGAAGATATTTGTGATTCATCAAACGAACGCATCCCGACAATCGCAACCTGGAAAGGAATTTCCTTAACCAAGATCTTGGCCACTGTTCACATGATCATTGCCTGTATTTTATTTTTCGAATTTGAATCACGACAACTGACATTGGTGACCATTTCATTTTTTATAGTGATGCTTTTGATTAATCTTTTTATCGTCAGCAGAAAACCAAATTCGAAATCCCCTTGGATACCACTGTGGATTGACGGGATGTTTGTGGCGCGATTCATCACCCTGTTCATTGTTTCTGGAATGTAATTTATGACTCGCTTCGCTCGTTGTAAAAATCATTTCTCGCCGAGTTCCGCCGAGGAGCCGAGATTCGGAGAGCAAAACAGAATGAGAAGCAGAACGAGAATGATGAAAGCACAACATAGTCAGAACGCGAATGAGGGAAGTGATACATTTCGAATTCCTTCAACTTTGCGTCCTTTGCGTCAAATATGAGTGAAGCGATAACACAACAAATTTTCTCGCCGAGTTGCGGCGGGGGGGCGCGGGTAGGTGAGGAAAGCAACAAGAGAAATATTTTTTTT
>JANOVT010000357.1:0-20661 GCA_031417525.1 Flavobacteriales bacterium
GCTGCAGTTTTGGTAATATGAGATATTCCTGATAATCCACTTACGGTTGGCGTTTCTTAAATTTACTGTACATTTCTGTAAATTTTATTGCTAATGTATAGCCAGGTTAAAAAATATATCAATGAGCGGATTCAGATACCAGATGATGATGTTTTGACCGTATGCTTTCATTCCGCTGCAAGATTAGTTCTGGCAAGCCTGACTTTGACAAAGCAGGTTCGTGAAAAACCACTTGAAAGCCGCACTCCCTAAATCTTTTCTCTAACTTTCAGTAAAAGAAGGGATTGAATTTTAGAAAACACAACTATATTTGCGCCCCCCAATTTGAAAAACAAGTAGTATTTACAATAAAAAAACATTAGGATAATGACAAAGGCGGATATCGTGACGGAGATTTCCAACAAGACCGGTATAGACCGGAATGATGTACTCGCGATCGTAGAAGGATTTATGGGTACTGTAAAAAATGCCATGGAAAACGGAGAAAATGTTTATCTCCGTGGTTTTGGCAGCTTCATCGTGAAGAAACGTGCAGAGAAGCTTGGACGTAACATTCTGGCCAAAACCAGTGTTGTTATTCCGGCTCATTACATCCCTGCATTCAAACCTGCGAAGGAGTTTATGGATGATGTGAAAGCAAAAGTGAAAGTGGCAGAACATGCCTAAACAAAAGCTGTGGCTTGTTTTATTGATTGCCGGGTCCGTTGGACTCATCGTTCTTTTTTTAAATTTACCTAAACAACCATCTGCTGCTTTGCACAAAATGCAGACGATGGATCCTGATTCGCTCAAATTGCAGCAGGCAATAGAGCTCGTAAATGGTGCCGACCCTATGGCTGGTATTATGCAACTTCGGGAACTGGTGTCGAAAGATTCGAGCAATGTTGATGCTCAATACTACCTCGGTCTCTTCTCTGTAAAAAGTGGACAGCTCGATAAAGCCATTGAGCGTTTTGACAAAGTTCTGCTTCTTCGTCCAGATGATATCAAATACCAGGTTGAAGTTGGATATCAGTTTATGGTAATGGACAGTGCAGCGCGAGCGTTAAACTGTTTCGAAAGAGGACTTGAGTTGGATTCGACTGACAATAACTCATTGTTTTTTTCGGCTCAGGCACTTGAACGTTTGGACAGGCCGGCTGATGCGAAAAGAAATTACGAAACGCTTTTGCGTCACAATACAGATAGTATTGTGGCCGTGAAAGTGAACGAATTTATAGACATATTAAGTAAAAAATTAATCCCGTAGTACAATGCCTTGCGGTAAAAAAAGAAAGCGCCATAAAATGGCCACGCACAAAAGAAAGAAGCGCCTAAGAAAAAATCGTCACAAGAAAAAATTGCGATAGTTTTTCTTTCGGGCTTAGGCATGTGACCTTGCATGGTCACATGCGCTATCTCGCTTTGAAGGGTGAATGCACCATGCATTCCCCTATTTTCTATTTTCCAAAAAAAATCCGAATTGACTGGCAATATCGAATTGGTCATCAATGCCACTCCTGGTGGAGTGGATATTGCTTTGCTGAGAGAAAAAGTACTCATCGAGCTGCATCGTGAACAACGAAATCAGGAATATGCAGTAGGTGATATCTATCTCGGCAGAGTGAAAAAAATTCTGCCGCATCTGAATGCGTGTTTCGTCGATGTCGGCTATAGTAAAGATGCGTTTCTGCATTATCTGGATCTCGGACCTCAGTTCGGATCTCTGAACGCATTCACAAGAAGGACGATCGGCGGTGAGCAGAAAAGCTCAGATTTGATGAACTTTCCTTCGCTTCATGACATCAATAAAGACGGAAAAATCAAAGACGTCATCGGTCAGGCTTATGTAATTCCTGTGCAGGTTGCTAAGGAGCCTATCTCTCAAAAAGGCCCACGACTTACCTCTGAAATTACGCTGGCTGGTCGGTATCTCGTTTTGGTTCCTTTCTCGAATAAAGTTTCGCTCTCTGGCAGAATCACTGATGAGAACGAACGCGAACGCCTGCGCAAATTGATGCACAGCATTCGTCCTGCGAACATGGGCGTCATCATTCGCACACAAGCTGAGGGTACAAGCGTATCTGAACTCGATCAGGATCTTCATGATCTGGTTCAACGTTGGGACGAGATGTATCGTACTATGAAATCTGCAAGAGCTCCGCAAAGAATTCTCGGTGAAATCAATAAAACTTCATCTATTCTCAGAGACATTCTCAATGAAAACTTCACTGCAATTCATGTCAATGATGAACAGGTTGCAGCAGAAATAAAAACATATCTCAAATCTTTCAATCACGCAGAAAGTATTGTCAAAATGCACAAACTTCCTGATCTGTTTGATGCGTTCAATGTGCATCGTCAGATCAAACAAAGTTTTGGCAAACAGGTCAATCTAAAAAGTGGTGCTTACGTGATCGTTGAGCACACAGAAGCTATGCACGTGATTGACGTAAACAGTGGCAATAGAAAAAACGCAACGGTCTCCAGTCAGGAAGAGAATGCTCTTCAGACAAATATCGAATGTGCGCGTGAAATCGCACGTCTGCTCCGATTGCGTGATATGGGTGGAATTATCTGCATCGATTTTATCGATATGCAGAACAAAGACAATCAGAAGAAACTAAGCGACACGCTTCGTGATTGCATGAAAGAAGACAAGGCTAAACACAATGTTTTGCCTCCAAGTCGATTCGGTGTAGTTGAGATTACACGTGAACGTGTGAAACCTGTAACGAAAGTCATCACTACAGAAAAATGCCCGAGTTGCGATGGCAAAGGTGTCGTTCAATCTTCATTGCTTTTCACAGAAGAAATTGAAAGCAGTATCCGATTTCTTTCTGAAGAAGGTGTACATAAAAAGCTTAAACTCGTTGTGCATCCTATGGTGGAGGCTTACCTGAACAGGGGTTTCTTTAATAACGTGACCAAATCGTGGAGCAAAAAATACAGCCTGAAACTGAAAGTTGAAGGATCTTCGAACTCTGCATTTCTAGAATATCACATTTTGGATACGGAAGGCGAAGAAGTTAATTTTTAATGACTTCAAACCATTCACACACATTAAAATTTCCGACGAAGCAGTCAACCGTATTGCGGTGACCCGAACCAAGTTCTATTTGGACCTAGGCGATAAATAAGCAACGAAATATTTCTCTACTGTTTGACTCAGCGCGGCAATATTAAGATGATCGCTCACGGTTGCTGCGTCTTTGACACTTCCATCCTTCATCAAAACTTTAATGCTATCGGTTTTTGAATTGTATGCCCGATTATCCACGCTATGACTAATCACAAAATACGAAGCTTCTTCAAATGACAAATCCCTTTGTGCAGCAATCCGCTTGATATGTTCGTCGACTACTTCTTGAGTAAAGGGCTCCTTTCGTAATTCGATTTTAAATAATTCTCGACGTACAATCGCCTTTGATAAAGTAGAAAGCACCTTATCGTCATGATATTGCCAAACTTTCAAAGCCCCTGAAATGTCCACATCATCCAGCTCTGCATAGCGTTCAAGAGGTTCGTCACTTTTTTCAAAATCCGACGCTGTTATTTTATGGTAGAGGAAATATTCGAGAGCCGGTGAACAAAACATTTTTTCTCCTTTCAAAGCCAGGTCCTTCGCACGTCGCAAAGCATTCACCAGCATGTACTCAGCACTGAGCACTGTTTTGTGCAAATAAACCTGCCAATACATAAATCGTCTGGCGACAATAAACTTTTCAATGCTGTAAATTCCTTTTTCTTCGATGACCAATTGATCGTCAAAAACATCCAGCATTTTCAGAATGCGCTCGCTACCCACCTGGCCTTCAACTACCCCGCTAAAAAAACTATCACGCGCGAGGTAGTCCAGTCGATCCATGTCCAACTGACTGCTCACTAACTGATGAAGAAATTTCTTATGGTAAAGATTGTTGAAAATGGCGATGGCCATCGTTAATTTTCCATTGAACTCCTGATTGAGTTTTTCCATCATCAAAGAGGAAATCACCTCGTGGTGCATTTCATTCGCAATGGAAAACTCCAAGGCGTGACTGAAAGGTCCATGTCCGATATCGTGCAACAAAACGGCTGAAAGCAAACTAATCTCTTCTTCGGATGTAATTTCTTGTCCTTTTAATCTGAGTTCATCAATAGCATTCTGCATGAGATGCATGGCGCCAATAGCGTGCTGAAATCTGTTGTGCAGCGCACCGGGATAAACAAGGTGCGACAAACCGAGCTGTGCAATTCTTCTGAGCCGCTGAAACCACGGATGATCGATCAGATCAAGTATAAAAGGATGGCGTATCGTAATGAATCCGTATACCGGATCATTGATGATTTTTCGTTTTGTTTTCAATGGATTCATGGAAATTATTCCGCTTCAAAAATATTCATTCAATACCCGAGTTACCTCATTACGTGCACATCGTAGCTTTGAGCACATAATAAAGATACCCAACACTCACTCCTGAATGACAACTGAACGCATATTATGGGCAGACGACGAGATTGATCTGCTAAAACCACATATTTTATTTCTTGAACAAAAAGGCTACCAGGTAGTCACCGTGAACAATGGTGCAGACGCGATTGAAAAAGTAAGAGACAATTTCTTTGATATTGTTTTTCTGGATGAAAACATGCCGGGCATCAATGGACTTTCTGCACTTCAACGCATTAAAGAACTTGATCCAACGATACCGGTTGTGATGATCACCAAAAGTGAGGAAGAACACATCATGGAAGATGCCATTGGTTCGAAAATTTCTGACTACCTGATCAAACCGGTAAATCCGAATCAGATTCTGCTCACGCTGAAAAAACACCTCAACGAAAAACGATTGGTAAGTGAAAAAACCACTAGTGACTACCGACAGGAGTTTCGCGAAATTTCTATGAGGTTAAGCGATAAGATGGATGCGGATGAGTGGATTGAATTCTACAAAAAACTGGTTCACTGGAGTATGGAACTCGCCGGATCGGAGGACGAGGGTATGGCTGAAATCTTCCGCACTCAACGTATGGATGCGAATGAACAGTTCACCAAATTCATCAAAAACAATTACACCAATTGGTTGAAGAACACCAATCTCGCTCCTGTGATGTCGCACACGTTGGTGAAAAATAAAATTGCTCCGATTCTCAAATCAACTCAGGAAACAGTGTTCATGGTGGTCATTGACAATCTTCGATTTGATCAGTGGCGCGTTATTCAACCCAAACTCAAAGATTTTTTTCGTGTGGAAACCGAAGAAATGTTTTACGCCATCCTGCCTACTGCAACTCACTATGCCCGAAACGCGCTTTTCGCAGGACTTATGCCGAGTGACATCGCGCGTCTACATCCCAATCTTTGGTTAAATGAAGATGAAGAAGGTGGCAAAAACATGCATGAAGAGGAATTGATGGCTGCTCAGATGAAACGCCTCGGTTTCGATTATAAATTCAGCTACAACAAAATCACCAATCTCACCGCAGGTAAAAAACTCAATGATTCATTCTCTAATCTGTTGAACAATAAACTCAATGTGATTGTCTACAATTTCGTGGATATGTTGAGCCACGCGAGAACCGAAATGGAAGTGATTAAAGAATTGGCGGATGATGAACCGGCATACAGAAGCATCACATCTTCCTGGTTTGACCACTCACCACTTCTTGACATCATAAAAAAAATAGCGGAGAACAATTGCACGTTGATCATCACAACAGATCATGGAACAATCCGGGTTGAAAATCCTGTAAAGGTGATTGGCGATCGCAATACGAACACCAATCTCAGGTACAAAGCCGGAAAAAACCTTAACTACAATCCAAAGGAAGTTTTTGAAGTGCGTAATCCAAAGGACGCCTTTTTGCCCCAAGTGAATTTGAGTACTTCGTTCATTTTTGCGCAAAACAGCGATTTTTTTGTATACCCGAATAACTATAACCAGTTCGTCAATTTTTATCAAAACACATTTCAGCATGGAGGAATCTCAATGGAAGAAGTCCTGATTCCATTCTGTGTGTTGCGAGCTAAATAAACAGGGGTTAGGATTTTGTTGATTTTTGAGTTGACCACTCGTCACAAAGTTTGAGTTGAAAATCGACATCTTGCCGATTTTCGTCAAAATTCAAACTTTATCCATTTCATGAAAAAACTACTCACCCTTTGCGTGTCGTTGATGTTGCTTGCATCTTGCAGCGATTCTCCCAAACAGGCAGAAGAAAAATCCCGAATGAAAATCGCGAAATATCCCGTTTCTGAAAAACAAAACACCGAATTTGATTTTTTCGGAACAAAAGTAATTGACCCTTATGTGTGGCTTGAAAATGACACAAGCAAACAAACAGGCGCCTGGGTAGATTCACAGATAGCGGTTACACGTGATTATCTCGATAGTATCCCATTCAGAGATAAGATTGCAAATCGTTTCCGTGAACTTTTCGATTTTGAAAAAGTCGGAGCACCGATCAAAGCAGGTGATTATTTCTTCATTTTTAAAAACTCTGGTCTGGAAGCACAAGGGAAATACTTCGTGCGCAAAGGACTTGAAGGAACGGATGAATTATTCCTCGACATCAATACCATTGCGCCTGGAGGACTTGCATCTGCACAGTTGATCGGAGCTGACGATCAGAACCGTTACATGGCGGTGAACATCAACAAAGCTGGAAGCGACTGGAGTAATATTGTAGTTTATGACATTGCTACCAAACAGCCACTCAAAGACAATCTTGAATGGGTAAAATTCAGCGGCGCCTCATGGAAAGATGACGGGTTCTATTACAGCCGTTATCCTCAGCCTGCAAAAGGAACTGAACTAAGTGGCGATAACAAAAACCACATGGTGTATTACCACAAAATCGGAACAGAACAATCTGCAGACGAGCTCATCTATAGTGATCCGTCGCGGCCGAATATGTACAACAATACTTTTATATCCGAAGATAAAAATTTCCTGTTCCTTATCATAGCTCCAGGTACAGATACCTACGAAGTATGGTTTAAAGAAACGGCAGACAAAAAAGGTAAATTCAAGCCTCTTTTTATGGATATGGCGCATCACACATCTCCTGTTGAAACAACTTCAGATGGAAAAATTATTGCAACAACTGATGTGAATGCACAGAACACCCGAGTTGTGTTAGTTGATCCAGCAAATCCAGCTCCTGAAAACTGGAAAGAAATCATTCCTGAATCCGAAAATTTACTTCAAGGCGTAAGCACATGTGGAGGCAAATTATTTCTGACTTATCTGGACAAAGCAAATACGCGTGTATTCGTTTGTAATTATGATGGTGCGGAAAAGAAAGAAATCAATATGCCTGATAAAACAGGTTCCGCCGGAGGATTCGGCGGCAAGAAGGAAGACACTTTTTGTTTCTATTCCTTCACTTCATTCACCTATCCGAGCGTCATTTTCAAATATGACATCACGAATGGACAAAGCACCGAGTACTATAAAATCAATGTGAAATTTAATCCTGCGGATTACGAAAGCAAGCAGGTGATGTATAAAAGTAAGGATGGTACCGAAGTGCCAATGTTCATCGTTCACAAGAAAGGTTTGAAAATGGATGGCAACAATCCTACTCTTCTTTATAGCTATGGTGGTTTTGCTATTCCAATGCAACCTAGCTTTTCTTCTTCCAGAATAATTCTATTGGAAAATGGTGGCGTGTTTGCGATGCCTTGCATCAGAGGTGGTAATGAGTTTGGTGAAGACTGGCACAAGGACGGCATGCACGATAAAAAACAAAATGTGTTTGATGACTTTATCGCAGCTGCTGAATACCTCATCAAAGAAAAATACACGAGCAGTCAGAAACTCGCTATACAAGGTGGATCAAATGGAGGTTTGTTGGTGGGTGCATGCATGACACAACGTCCTGAACTTTTTAAAGTGGCGTTTCCCGAAGTAGGTGTGTTGGACATGTTGCGATTCCATCATTTCACTGTTGGGAAAGGATGGATTCCGGAATACGGATGTGCCGACAGCTCGCAAACAGAATTCAACTACCTCAACAAATATTCGCCTTATCACAATTTGAAACCTGGAACGAATTATCCTGCTACCATGATTTTCACTGCAGATCACGATGACAGAGTTGTTCCTGCGCACAGTTTCAAATTTGCGGCTCGTTTGCAGGAATATCACCAAGGTGACAATCCTGTTTTGATACGCATTGAGAAAAGCGCAGGTCACGGTGCCGGTATGAGTACGGATCAAATTATTGAATCAACCGCAGACCGTTATGCATTCTTCTTTTACAATTTGGGAATCGATTTGTAAAAATTAAATATCCTAGAAAAAGGGCGCTCATTTCGGGCGCCCTCTCTTATGATCATTTCATCTTGCGGATTTTTATTTCTTCCTTCTTATTCCGGCATTCTTCAATCGCAATAAACGCTTACTTGTATATCGTTTCCAGGCTTCTGTATGCATTTCCAGAGTTCCTTCCAGCACAGACATGTATTCGTTTTGCAGCTCTGGATATTTTTTCAACGACTTTTCGATTTGTGCGGCTGAATAATATTTCACAGCGAGGTCAGAGTTTGCATCAACCAGTTTTTTAAAGCAGAAATCAAGTAAAACTCCTTGCTCCTTCTCATGCAGATTTACATCGTTAAGCGTTTTCAATAACTCCCGTTGCACACCTCCCACTCGAGCACATAGAGCCAACAAAAGAATTTTTGAAGCATACTTCGTAGCCAGCTCAAGGTCAATAGAAGATCCGGTTCCCAGTATCCAAGAGGCTTTCATCGCATGGGTGGTTGAACCTGTTTCAACTTCTTTGATGAGTTGTTTATAAAATGACTCATCACAAACAGCCTCTTCGGCTAGCGAGGATACCATTTTTTTTCCAAGACCTTTGACGAGTATGGTTGAAAGATCTCTCACAGTGATCTAAACTTTAGTGTGAAAAAAAAGGCGATCAATGATCGCCTTTTTGATTCTATTTTTTAGAGGAATTGCTTTTAATAGGTGCAGGCTCTTTAGGCCCGAGCGGAGCCGTCCCTTTTGGTTTGTTGCCATTGCCTGGTGCAGGTGCATCCTCATCTTCATATTCATGTTCCTTCAATGGAGTATCCAACTCTTCACCCGCTTCGATGCGCTCAAGAAGTTCGTCCAACTGTTCTGAACCTAATGATTTCGCAATGATTTTATGATCCTTGTCCATCAAATAAACTTTTGGAGTACTTGTCACATCCCAATACTGATGGAAGTTTAAACTTTCGAGTGTTGTCTTGCCTCCGTAAATCAACTTGGTCGCAGAATCCTGATTCATGATGAACTGATTTCTGGAAACATTCGTAAACTCAATGCTGTTTTCTTCTAAGAATTTTTTCCATTTGTCTACTTCGAGATTGTTATGTACTCCAATAACTTCCAGCCCCTTATCCTTCCATTTCTTGTACAAGTCGTTTAGTTTCGGAAGCTCCTTTTTGCAATGACCACATGTGGCTTCCCAAATAACAAGCAGTGTGTATTTTGACTTCAGATCATACATGCTCACCCAATTCTCATTGATATCCGGCAGGATAATATTCAAACCAACTTCACCGCAAAGGCAATGTCGTTTTTTGTCCGCTGCTTCTTTCATCTCCTTGATCTTGTCAGCCTTCACCCAGGAAGTCAATCCTTTCGCGTAATAATTATCTACCATGTACACAAAGCCTTCATCCATGCACATGATTTTAGATGTTTCAAAATTGTAAGTGAATTTGTGTACGATGTATTTGAAACCATCTTCGTTGGCACCTACACGATCGATCAACACTTTTGCTTCGTGTGTCATCGTATCGGGAATCTGAGGCAATGTTTGGGTAACGTACTTCTCGATTATTTTATCATACGCCTGATCTCTTACGAGCCTTGGATCCTGAAGATCAAGGTTGTCGAAATAATGATTTCTGTAATAGTAGTAAGACCATTTCTTTTTCTCATCTTCACTCAATTCTGCAGGTGCATCCGGAACTTCAATATCCATTGCCATGCGAATCATCTTGTTCACCAGATAATCTGGATTCTTCGCGATCATCGCCATCTGATAGGCAATCACTTCATCATTCATCTTTTTCATCTCTTCTCTCACCGGCTCTTTCTCCGCTTCAGTTTTCGTTGAATCTTTCAACACCGCATCGATCGGTCCGCGCAAGCGCATTTTTTCGTTGATGTATCTTACGTAGTCATAAAATATTTTGTTATTCTTCGACTCTTTTACCTTGATGCTTTCTATCCGGCAATCCGCAGCACAATCGATCACAATATTCTCTTCATCAACAATGATGTCGAAACGATTGGAACCGGGCAATACAATGGAATATTTTCCGCACTCTTTGTAGGCTTTACCGGGAAATGAATAATTTCCTTTGCCATCAATTTGAGTAGTGTCGTTGTAATAGAGCTTGTTACCGTAATAATTTGCGAGGTAAATCGAGGTGTCTTTCAATCCTTCGATATGACCACTGATGGTGAACTTGCTTTGCGCAAGTAGTTCATGGGTTGAAAGGGTAGTGAATAAAATCAGACAGAGAATTCTTATAGCATTATTCATATCAGACAAATTGATTTGCATTTAGGACTTGCAACGTTCGAACTAGGTTGTGTTCCGAAAATAAGTTTAACATTTCATTGAATCTTGGCAGGATTTCCTTGGAATCGCCGCAAGCTAGCAATGATTGTTCCAATCAAACAAGTGAAGCAAAAAAAGTTCGGATGATGACAAATCAACTACCCTCAGAATGAATGAGCTCTCCCAACTCCTTCTGCAATTCAACTTGTTTGTTGCGGGCATACCATAAGTGCAGCCGTTCCTTTCGCTCAGCCGGCTCAAGACCTTCTGCTTTTGCCTCATTCAAAAGCGTTGTCGCAGCAGCCGGACGAGGACCCCAGTGCCAAAGAATGTTCTTTTTTTCATCGAGACAAATGACTTTTGGAATACTTCGGGTGCCGTTCTTTAAAAACTGCTGCATAACGTCGTCGTTATCATCGCGCAATAAATACCGCGTCAATATCTGGGGATTGAGAGCACTTATTTTTTCAATCGCAGGAATTGACTGCGAAGCATCGCCGCACCATCCTTCAGCAAGGATGAGCCAGATCCGCTTTTGGCCGACACTCTTCACGGCCTGAGTTATTTCCTCATCAGGCACAAAATGTTTATCCCAACGATCCATGCGCTGAATGTTCAGTCGGGTGTAGTTAAGGTACGCTTCACTTTGTTCATGACCAGTCACCAGATTCCTTTCCAGAAGTTCATTTACAAGTGATCTGTATTCGGCGTAGTTCATTGCGCCTTCCCAAGCCTTTTCCGAAATTCGCAGGCGCTCCTTTATGGTATCGTTAGACATAGAATTAAAATTTTCTGAGCACAAAAAGACGACGGATTTTTTCAGTTAAACGTGATGCATGTCACCAATTCAAATTTGAATCAAAATTGTCGAGTCATCAAGGCTTTTATATCCATTGTCTTCAAAGATGCTGATTGAAGGAAAAGTAGCTTTGCAAGGATATTGCTGGAAAAACAAAATCCCTGTCAATGCACAAACGTTATTGGCTGATAATTCAAAAAATGAACAATCTCAAGCAAGGCAAGAGAGCATTCGTTGCATAAATATTCTTGCAAATTCTGTTTTCTTCTCTCCAAATCGTTGTATTGATATGGAGCACCAAAAAGATTGCCTCCTCCGCTGAGAAAAGTTGATAATGCTGTTTCTCTGCCAAATGGCGAAGAGCTCACATGTGCAATAACATCGATCGTCTCATCACCATGACAACCCTTGCAAGTACTCAGGGCAAAATGATGTCGAATGTCCTCTCTCATTTTACCTGAACTAGAAAACGCATTCCAAACACCTCCTTGAAATAGTGAAGAAGCAGCCAATAAAGGTTCGCCCGTAGGCAAAGCTTCCGGAACCGTATGTGCATCATCCAAAATAAGGTCTGCATTGGCCAACATCCAGTCACCGAGTTTTATTTGGTCAGCGTTTCCCGCAGTGCTATTGCCGGGATTAAATTTACCAGCGGGTTCCTGCTTCACAGTCACTTGTTTTAACAGGTGGGTTGCAGCATCCAGACGAAATTCACGCAATTCGTAATTCGCATTCCCAAGTTCTCCATTCGTGCGAATACAATTAAGCGAACTTCCATTCACGCGACCAGGTGCTGCGTTCGGAGCCGTTACCAAATCTGTAAGGTTTTGCAACGCAGCATTGTATTCAACGGATCCCAATTGCATATTTTTCAGGTTGTAAAAATCTGTGGCATACTGTTTCAACTCAATGCATGTGAGGGAAGGAACACCAAATTCAAACATTACATTAAATACGCCGCCATAAACTCCGGAAATCTCATCGTTCCATTCAGAGCATCGATAAGGACCCACCATTTCAAAAATAAAATTAAGTTGTCCGTTATTGCTGTTGCCGTATGCATTGTTCCCCCTTAAATCTGTTCTATTCACAATCGCCAACAACTTAAATGGTGCTTTGGCCAAATTTAATTTTTGAGTTTTCCAATTACCTGGGTTCACACTACCGACGCGACTACCGCTTTTTTCTGCCCACGGAATTATTGCAACATCCAACAACGCAGTGCGCGCCAGCGATCGGTCTCCATTTATGGCGACGTTATCCAGCCAATTCTCTAGCCAATTTTTTACCATTTCCTCCGTGTTAATACCGCTGGAAACTTCATTAGCAATGTTGTTCATTAATCTCTCAAATGTCCAGGGTCCATTCACTACACCTTGATTGGTGCACGGATTTATTATTCTGGTGTAATCCTCAACAACACCTAAATCCTTTATGAAGATCGAATGCGCTGCGCTCACATTTGTAACTTGATTGCATGCAGATATCCTGACCTCCTGTTCTATAAAATAATTCTCAAAGTCGTGTAAATTACTTATCATAATAGGGGGAGGCATTGGCCTCCGTCCATTGCGATGTGTCGCGCTATCGGGCAGCATATCCTTAGTATAGGCATGCCTGCCAATAAAATAAAGGCGCTGGTCGTCTTTGTGAATCGCATCATTGCTTTGCGCTGCCTTCACCCATGATTCGAGAGTTTCCAAATCCTCTTTCAAGAGAACAGTAAACTTGCCGTCCTTTTCGATTTTATCTCCTCCTTTGCCGTCATCCCGTAACACAATTTTACCAGAGCTCAATTGCATGGCGTGGTATAGACCTGTCAATTGATTCGTGCCGAAATCAGCGGTCAAAAGCACATTGCCGTGTTTGTTGTTTTTCAGAATTTCTATTGAAATACTATCTGCAATGGGAGGATGCATTTCATATTCTGCATTCAGGGAAACGTCTGGCAATGGGGCGTCATAAGGATCGTGGCACGAAGAAAGTAGGATTCCAAAAAAAACCGTAATGAAGATTGACAATGAAAGAAAGCGCATAGTAAGTTGAATTAAAGGGTTTTAGAGAAAGCGTGCAAGTTAATACAATATCCAAATGTAGAATTTTTTCAATCTCGACATATTAGTGGTCGCCCCCGCTCCGTTTTATAATTTGAAAAGTGTATGATGAGATCGCATATTTACCGCTCATTTAATGGTTTTGATGGAAATCACTACTCACCTCCGAAAAATGCACACTTCGCTTGATGAACAAGGAGTTGCACAATACATACTGCCCGTTTTTGACGTCCTTGAAAACACAGGTTCATACTCGATGAACTCACTCGTTGGTGAAAAAGTCTCCATCCATTTTGAAGGGGAAATAAACTGTGTTGAATCCGGGGTAAAAATCAAAAAAACATTTGGTGAAGGATTGAGTTATGCTGTCTGGTTGAAATCTCCACTGGCCTCTCCCAGCATTATCCGGCCGGAGCTCAGCAGAATACACGAGGGAATTGCTCTTCGTGATTTTGATTGGGAACAAGCACATCATAATCAGCCACATTACACCTATTTATCCAGAACAAGCGGAATAAAAGTTGGTGTGACACGCCTCACGAATAAAGTTTCGCGCTGGATTGATCAAGGCGCCACCGAAGGAATTGTGCTTGCTGAGGTTCCCTATCGCCAGCTTGCAGGGCTCATTGAAGTTGCGCTAAAAGATCATCTTGCCGACAAAACCGCCTGGCAGGCGATGTTGAAAAATGAGATGACCTCGAGAGAGACCTTATTGAATGTCAAAAACCAGATGTTGGATTTATTACCCCCTGAATTCGAGTCATTTTTTTCTGACAACGACGAGATTACCCAAATCAGCTATCCGGTACTAAAATATCCAACCAAGATAAAATCCATGAAATTGGACAATATCAATCAATTTACGGGCATTTTATCTGGAATTAAGGGGCAATATCTCATTTTTGATGACGGAACGGTTTTTAATGTTCGGTCACATGCCGGGTACAAAGTGAAGTTTGAGTTTGCGGGGTGACGATTATTTTCGCTTTCAGGTAGGTATTTGTCAGAATATGAATACATTTGACCCGACTTCACTTCTTTCAACATTTCGTTTTCTGTGTTTTCGTAGTCAATGTTTGTTGGAGTTCGTAGTTGTCTTAATTAATATCAACAAACAGTTTTTATCAAATGAACATTTTTGTTTCAGGGCTGAATTACAGCATGTCGAGCGAAGAGCTCACCGAAGTTTTCTCACAATTCGGCACCGTAGCATCTGCTAAGGTGGTGACTGACCGCGCAACAGGTCGCTCACGTGGTTTTGGTTTTGTAGAAATGTCAGTTGACGAAGAAGGTCGCGCAGCAATTGCACAGCTTGACCAGACAGACGTTAACGGCAGAAAAATTAACGTGAAAGAAGCCGAAGATCGTCCAGCTCGCACTGGCGGTGGTTCTGATCGTCCACGTGGCAATTTTGGTGGTGGTGGTGGCGGCGGCCGCAGAGAAGGTGGTTTCAAACCACGTTTCAACCGTGACGGTGACGGCGGCGGTGGCGGTGGCTACGACAGAGGAAATCGTTACTAAGAAATTATTTTCTACAGATAGTTTAAAAGGGTTGGCTTCGGTCAGCCCTTTTTTTTTAAAGAAGTCAGAGGACAGAAGTCAGAGGACAGAGGTCAGAGGTGAGAGGTCAGAGGTCAGAGGTGACAGGTGAGAATTGTGAAAGGTATTGTTGTGGCTGATAAGGTTGGAATACTCATTAACAAAGGCGCCATACAAAAACTACCATACAACTATTTGTATGGTAGTTTTTGCATGGCAGATTGAAGGTTGATGTCAGCTATATAAAATTGGCTGTACATTTTTTTTGTTTAGCGACCCATCACCACAGATTTTGTTGGCCCATTAGCTCTTTCTCAAAAGAGAATTTTCAATGGCGGTTCAAAGTTTTGTTCTGGAAATTGACCAAAAAAAAAAATTCTGATATGCATCTCTGAAGATGGATCGTTGAAAGCTCGAAATTCTGGAATTCAAATTTTTCAGAAGCGTGATTTTGGGTGCGATACTTTCCATTTCCGGATATGAAAAAAGGCTTTCAACATTGAAAGCCTTTCATTCGTAGCGGGAGGGAGGCACGATCTCCCGACCTTGCGATTATGAATCGCACGCTCTAACCAGCTGAGCTACCCCGCCAAAAAATTGCGGGCGCAAATATACTCGGATTTTAAGCTCTCGTGAAGTCATTGAAAAAATCTTCCATTCGCGGAAAAAAAGGGTTATCCTTGCAAATAAGTAACCTATACAATTCTTATGACCAAGACTAAAGTTGAAATTGAATACCTCATTCGCACTTCTGATACGATTCTATATAATTGCATGTCAACTCCAAGTGGTCTCGAAGAATGGTTCGCTCCTGAAGTGCATATCCGCGGTGAAGTCTATACCTTCCTTTGGGAGGGTGAAGAGCGTAAAGCCGAATTAGTCTCTAAGAAAAAAGAACAATACGTCAAATTTCAATGGGTGGATGATTCCGACAATGATTCCAACTACTTCGAAATGCGTATCAAAATTGATGAGATGACCGGCGAACTCGCCCTTCTCATCACCGATTTTGCCGAAGATGGCGAAGAAGACAATCAACGTATGACCTGGGATGAAGCGGTGGAAGAGCTGAAGAGGCATATTGGTGGTTGAGGGGTTTATGTCTGTTTAATTTCTGAATTAGATGTCATCTCAATTGGCGGATGCCAATGACATAGAAGGACACGGGCCATGCCGACGTAAGTTGTAGCATTCAAAGTAATACTTGTGAAGCCCGCGCTAACGGGGGAAGGAATAGTGTTTTCATTTATTACAGTGTTCGTTGATTGTTTCATAAATATCCGTATCGCCATATTCTCCTGCCAAACTCCATTGAAGGCAAGCCTCTTTTAATTGCTTCTTGTCACGATAGCAGAATCCAAGAGTCACATGCGGTGCGGGTTCTCTTTCTTCAAGTCGAATTGAGTTTTTAAGCGATATGATAGCTTCATCTATTTTGTCAAGTTGATATTGACAAAACCCCAGGTAGTAATAGGCTCTTGCGTCTTCGCCATCCTTCAGGTATGTTGACAAATCCTTTATGCCGCCATAATAATCACCAAGAAAAATCTTAGACTCCGCGCGATATCCAAATACCGCGTAAAAACTTTGCCAAATCGACGTTTCGTAAACAACGGCAAACGTATCGGCAGAATATACATAACTAATTGGACGGTAAAAGTCTGTGTCAAGTTCCGGCACAACTTTTTCCTCCCGAAACATCATTTCGCATTTAGAGAACGTTTGAATCGCATCTTGGTATTCTTGCAGTCTGAAATAACACAGCCCCAACTTGTAATAAACCCATGAGCATGTGTAATCGAAAGCTATTGCCTCCTTAAAATTTTGAATAGCTCCCTTTATATCAGTTGTTTCATAGTATCCCCAATCGTTCATTAAGTGCTCACCAAGAGCCACCAGTTTCAGGGCCGTGTCGAGTCTCCAGTTAATAGTATGCTTAACGCGCATGAGGCTATCCCATTCAGTAGCTTTCGTTCCGCTTTTTAATGGCGTCTTTGTATATTCTTTCTGTTTAGCTGTTTGAGCGAATAAGGAGGTGCCTGTGAAAAATAACACGATGAGCAATAGTCTCATTTTTGAACTGAGTTTTCCGACTGCCCGCATTCGGTGGTTTATAAAAGATCAGGCGCTGGACAACTCCGTCTCACCACTCAAGTTCGACCACGAACCTAAAAAACGGAAAACAGAAAATCCAAGGCCTGAATGCGTGGATTTCTTATTCCGCTTTATCTACTTTGGAACTTGGTCGATTTTTAGTGGCAGATAGAAACGCTGATGTTTTGAATTTGGGTCTCCTTTGAGAAGTGTCAAATATGGCAATTCCTTTCTAAATTCATCCCATGGCAAAGAAAAAAGCTGCCACAAAAAAAGGGGAGAATATGAATAGCCGCTTAAAGTCAATGGATCATTCCTAGTTATTGTCGCAGCATCCACGAAAGACGCCAACAAGAAGAGCTCAAAAAGAAGTCCATTAAAAAAATAAAATTTCGGGATACTTCGGCGCGTAAAGTTCTAGCCTAGGTGTAAATGGTTAGCGTCACCCTTTTTCATTTCATCCGTATGTTTGTATCATATGTCAGATACCGGCCTAATCTATGACGCTGATTTTTCCATTTTCAATGGGTTAGAAAACTTTTCCCCAATCGAAGTAACTCGAATGAATAAACTAATAGAAGAACTAAGGCATCAAGGTGAAATGAATTTCTTGACTCCTGAATATATTAGATCAAATTTCGAATTCGCAGCATTGCAATCTTTTGGAGTCATTTGGATAGAAATTGATAGACGAAGAGGACCACGAGTAACTCTGACAGGATTCGGTCAAACGGTAAAGCTTTTTGATGAATATAATCAACTTCGAAGTAAGAGAAAAACCAACACATCTTACACCACACAATTCATTGATATGAAGAAAATGGAAAAGCAAATTGGTGATGTAAATGTCCACATTAAAGGAGATATGTCGAATAGTCAGTTCGCCATTAATAGTTCTGATAAAATTCAAAAAATTCACTCTGGGAAAAACAAAGGTTCAAATGCAAATAGAACCTGGTATCAGAGGCACAGAGACTTAATTAACCTCATTGGAGTAATTGCAGCTGTACTTGCTTTAATTGTTGCTTATCTAATGTAGAAATAAAAAAAAGGACTGAGTTGCCTCAAGTCTTTTACTACTGAGCTAATCTACATCTCCAATCTGTCCAAGAGTACCGTTAGCCATTAGGGAGATACCCCCCTCTTACCAAAAAGAATTTTCGCAATCAGATCATACTCTATTCCGCCATCACCCCTCCTTTCATAACAACAAATTCGCTTTTTTACCCGTATTCTGTTACAACAAATTCAATCATTTACCCTACTTTTGCGACATGTTCCAGCGAAAGATCATCTCAGAACTAGAAATATGGAGGGCAAATCCTCAACGCAAACCTTTGGTTATCCGAGGTGCCAGACAGGTTGGCAAGACAACTCTCGTTAGGCAATTCGCGGAACAATTTGACCAGTACATTTACCTAAATCTGGAACTTGCTGAAGATCGCCAACCTTTTGAGCAGTTCACTACAATTGAGACGCTCATTCAAACTTTGTTTTTCATCAAAAACAAATCGCTGGCATCCCGAAAATCTACGCTCATTTTTATTGATGAGATACAAGAAGTGCCCGAAGCGTTGAACCAACTTCGCTACTTCTTCGAGTCAGCTCCGGAGATTGCAGTTATTGCCGCTGGAAGTTTACTTGAAACCCTTTTCGATAAAAATACCCACTTTCCGGTTGGCCGTGTTGAATTCATCGTTGTGAGACCTGCTTCATTTCCAGAGTTTCTTGGCGCGCTTGACGAAAAATCCTCTCTCGATCATATCAAAAACATTCCGGCAGAATCTTTCACACATAATAAACTCCTTCAACTTTTTCATACTTATGCATTAATAGGTGGCATGCCTGAAATTGTAAATCACTACGCCACACAAAAAGACATCACGGCCATTGCTCCTATTTATGACTCACTGATTACTTCATATCTGGATGATGTAGAAAAGTATGCTGCCAGTTCAGCTCAAATCACACACATCCGCCATGCAATTCGTTCGTCATTTTCAGAAGCAGGAAAAAGAATAAAATTCGAAGGTTTTGGCAATTCAAGTTATCGGTCGAGGGAGATAGGTGAGTCGTTAAGGACTTTGGAAAAAGCAATGTTGCTTCAACTGATTTACCCTACCACCAGTGCTTTGCTTCCTGCCATGCCGGATGTGAAAAAATCACCGAGACTTCAATTGTTAGACACTGGTCTTTTGAACTACTTCATCGGTATTCAAAAAGAAATAGTGGGAACAACTGATCTGAATGACGTCTACCGCGGAACTATGATTGAACATCTGGTTGGACAGGAACTTTTAGCCTTAGAGTCAACGGTGTTGAACAGATTACAATTCTGGGTTCGTGAAAAAAACAACTCCGCCGCAGAAGTAGATTTTCTTTACACTTTCCAAAGCAAGCTCATTCCCATCGAGGTAAAATCTGGCGCCACAGGTAAATTAAAATCGCTTCATCAATTCATGGAACTCACACCACATACGATGGCTGTCAGATTTTATGCAGGTGAAATAAACATCACAGAAGCATCGACAACTTCCGGGAAAAAATATCACCTTCTCAACTTGCCATATTATTTAGTGAGTCAATTGGAGAACTATCTCGAATGGTTTCAGGTCAAAATCAAGACATAGATTTTACGGTGAGCTCTTCACCACTTCATATAAAACTCCCTCGTTAGCTGCTTGTAAGCTTCCGAAAATTCACCCGGATTTTTTTCTATCAGAATAGATTCCATTCGGGGTTCTTCGATGGTATTCAGCTCAAATTCGACCATGACACGCGTTGCATCTTTATAGGCAAGCGTAAACACATGGCAAATTCTCGAAGGACGTAAATTGTACTTTGCTGCTTCTTCAACCCACCTTGCCAATTGACTTTTGGGAAGAATCAACGCAATGATTCCGTTGGGAGTAAGCAATGATTTTGACTGCTTCAAAAATGCATCTGCCGGCAATGAGTCATCATGGCGTGCCGTATTTCTGCCCGGATTAGAAGCTCGAAGTGAATCAGAGAAGTAGGGCGGATTGGATATGATCAGATCAAACTTTTCACCGGAAACTATTTTCAAAAAATCTCCCTGATGCGCTTTTAACCGGTTCTTCCAGAGGGATAATTCAAAGTTTGAACGTGCATCTTCGGCGCTGCCTTCATGGATCTCGATCGCTTCAACAAATGCTTCTGAATTTTTTTGTGCACACATCAATGCAATCACTCCGGTACCGGTGCCAACATCCAGAATATGTTTTGCATGGGACGTTTCTGCCCATGATGCCAGCAGCACAGCATCCGTTCCAACCCGCATGGCACTGCGGGATTGATGTATTTCAAATTGTTTAAAACGAAACGGTTTGTCTGAACTATGCGGCATAGGTTTATTGAAAGCAGGAAGCTAACATAGTGGTTTATTGATTTCAGAAGACAAATCGTGCATTCATTTAACTTCTCTATCTTCTGATACACTTGACAATGATCATGTCCGGCTTTTAAAATTTCAACTTCCGGGGCAGAGTTTCCGTTGTCTCATCTTCCCAAACCTTGCTGCCAGAAAAAGGCTAGACTATATTTTCCCAATCCATTTCAGGCAAATAATGAAGTGAAAAATTTAAGGATCTATACTCTCCGAATCTCGGCTCCTCGGCGAAT
>JANOVT010000358.1:0-4688 GCA_031417525.1 Flavobacteriales bacterium
AAAATGGAAATAGCAAGGTGCTAAAAATGGCTGTACCTATTAAAAAAAGAAAATGGATGGACGGAATATTTGCTCGTGTGGATGAAACTGACTTCCCTATTTCTTTAAAAACTTAAATCAACTGTCTATTTACGGTTTAAGATTGACTTGATTTTATTGCATGGGCAATCGAAAAGAAATCATATAATCACAAAAATCAAAGGAATCACTGTTCAGACAATGGTTTCTCGCAGAATGCGAAGGAATTTCAGATCCGTTAGCTATCAGATTCGCAGAAACTTTCTTATTCGTTTTTGACAACTCACAATTACCTGTTGAATCTAGAAAGACGGAGTTTTTGTAACATATTCTATGAAACTATAACAATTGGAATCGGCATTATGACTTGGTTTGACACATGTTACTACAGAGATCATCGCATCGTAAAATGCTAGTGTTAGGTTGAGGGCCGCGCCATTCAGAATTTGTCCCAGCATTCGTTAGGTGTATTTGAATTCGTTTTATTAACTATAGCTAAATAATATGAGAGCATTATTATCTCTTGCCATTGCCACTTTTATAGAATTCTCTGCAACCGCCCAATGGCAGCAGGTATTGGATGATGCTTATGACAATGTGTCGTCCATCGTGGAGGTAAACGATAAGATTTATATTTCATTGGCCGATATTGACCCGGCAGTTATCGCATGTTACGATCCTGCAAATAACACGTGGCTGCCGATTGCGGCACCAGAAATGACTTATGGCGTCTGGGAAATGATTGCCAGTAACGGTAAGATCTACATTGGCGGAAGCTTCACAAACAAAGTACAGATTTATGATCCGGGCACCGATAACTGGACCACGACAGAGACGGAGCCCGAGGCAGATCTTGTGTCAGCCCTTGATGTATTGGACGATATTATATATATTGGCGGTTTAAATAACATACTTGTACAATACGACCCATCTACCTCAATATGGAGCCAGGTAGGAATTAACTTCATCGGTGGTATCTCTGACATTCTTGTATATGACAACATTCTGTATGCCGCTAAAACAGATGTTACGGGCGATCCCGCTTCGGCTTTCATGAAATTCGATTTTGAAACTGACATCTGGATCGCTTTGGATGAAGGTCTCGAACTCTCAGATATCAAAGAGATTTACCCGTTTAATGGTAAAATTTATATAGCAGGAGATTTTACCGTGAATGACTCACGTGGACTTGCTGTTTATGATCCGGCCTCGGGGGCGATCAGTGCAATTGAAGGGTTGGATGATGATGTCAGATCTGTGACGTCATGGAATGGTGGCCTTGCGGTTGCAGGAGGTTTCACTGCGCCATTTGATCACAATGCAATCTATTATCCGTCCACCAATACGTGGGCAGCAATTACAACTGAGCCCATGGATTTTATTTCGTGTCTTCTTGGCTACGGTGATTATCTCTATGGCGGAAGCTTGCTGGGTGATCCCTACAATTTTGCACGACTTTATGGGGCAACCACCGTAAATGAAACACAAAAACGATCCGTAAAAACATATCCCAATCCTGCGATTAACAGGATAACTATTCAATTTTCCTCCACTCCTGATCTTTTGAAAATAACCAACAGCATTGGTGAAACTGTTTTTGCAGATGGCGTTGTTGCAACAACACTCAACGTAGATGTGAGCAGTTGGCCGCCAGGACTTTATTACCTGATTGTTGACGGTTTGCCCAATCAGAAAATATCGGTGGTGCATTGAGTAACTCGATGTAGTGATAATCTAGGACGTTACTTCAATCATAACCGTCAATATTATTTCCTTATGGCGGGGTTACCGGAGCGTAAACCATACCTAATCTGAAGCTGGCATTTGCCGGTAAATTAATTAATTGCTGCTGTACGAATGGTGGTCAAGGACCATTTTCCACTTGCCTGTTTCCAGGTATTCTTTCATCATTTGATTTCTGACCGTAAGTAATCTGCGCAAGTATCCGGTAAGATAGATTTTGCAGAAAAATTTCCCCAACCAGCCAAGTGGCGCTTCAAATTCAAAGTTATCGCGCATTATTACAAATTCGTTGTCACGGATAAACCTGTGATCATGAACAATCTTCTTAAATGGTCCTTTGATTTGTTCATCCCGAAAATGTTTGTTGGTTTCGAATTGTGTGATCCGTGAAGTGAGATGCTGTGTAATTCCCAAATGTTTTGCTTCCCAGGTGACAAATTCATTCAGTCCGATCAATCCTGTTGTGCATCCAGCAATCGCTTTTTCATTGGTATCTGCGGTGGATAGCATGTGAAAATCAATGCTCCGCGCCAGATCAAAACAGATATTTCTTTCTGCATGAATGTGGGTTTCAAGTTCTATGACGGGCATACAATTTTTTCAATTCTCAATTTTTAAATACTCCTGACGAATATAAATTGGATTCGAACATAAGGCTGGTTGAAATTCGCTTCGCTCAGTTTTGTTTCACGCGGAATACGCAGAAGAAATATCAGAATGCGCGGAAATATACTCTGTGCGACTCCGCGCGACTCTGCGGTTTATTTGCATAGGATCACTTCATCCTTCTGACCATTTTTACACATAATGGCCGAAAAACTCTTCTTTGGTGCCATTTTTGGCAAACGGAAATTTTTTCCTGCTAAATTTTATTATTCCTAACGGTATGCTTCGATTTTGTTTCTCTAGTTTGACTCTGCTTTTTTTAACTTCAAGCCTCTGTGCTCAGGATTCGCTGAGCACAACGGCTGATGTGATTTCTAAAAAATCGGTTTGGGTGAATACTGAATTCCCCGTGGCGATCGAAACATTTACGCAAAAGGTGTTGCTTGTGGTTGTCACCGATGAGAGCTGCGTGGAATGCAACTATTTTATTTCTGAATTGCAAAATGAACTGTTTTTCAATGCGGCTGTGCAGCTCGTGCAAGTCATGAAAGGGAATCCTGAAAATCCGGTGTCGAGGAATCACCTGATGCAATACATCCAACGCTACGGCTATACGCATCCGATCGGAGTCGTTCCTGATTTCACCGGATTTAAAACGGCCGACATTAAACAAACGCCTTACTTCCTTTTGTATGAAAAGAGCTCAACGCCTTTCACAATGGGACAGGGATACCAAGGTTTTACGCAAATTAAAAACCGGCTCAAAGAATTAGCGGACGAAAAAACATTTCTCGCTTCCTGTATTTCTTATCAAATGAAACCAACGATGGAGCCCATCTGGTGGGCTGATCCGGTGATTGAAACTCCAACGTATATCGCCGCGCAGGACAACGGCACCGGAATTTTTGTGAATGATGCAGCACATCATCGCATACTCGGTTTTGATGAGAATGGAAATATGGTCTTGCCGGTTTGTTCGCCTGTGCCGGGTTTTCTCGACGACAATATTTATAATTCTCAATTCAGATGTCCAGGTGGTTTGTTTCACCACAACGATAAATTATATGTTGCTGATACTTATAACAACCGTGTAAGAGTGGTTGACATGCGTGCAGAAAAAGTTTCGACTTTACTTGGCAATGGTTACATCACTTTTTCGAAAGCGAGCAATATTGATGGAAAATTCCAGCCTCTTGGTTTGCCAATGGATGTGGTGGTGACCAATGGAAAATTATACGTCATCAGTGCCGCCACGAATCAACTTTTTGAAGTGGATCTGAATGATGGAATGGCGAAAAGCATTTGCGATCTTCCACAAAGTCCGGATGCGATTCTGCGAAGTTCTCCTGTTAACCTTAGCATTTATCAGGATGATTTTTTAATCACGATGTCGGATGGTTTGTTGTATCAGGTAGATAAAAAAGGGAAGGTGGAGTCTTTAGTGAAGAAAGAAAATTTTCGATTCAATGCTGCGTGTGAATGGTTGAACGGCATTGCCGGTATCACCAAAAATGGCAAGATCATGTATTATGAAAAAGGTAAATGGACAGTGGTTGGAGAGCCGGATGAAAAGAAGAAAACGAAGAACGCCATGACCCTGGGTTATCCGACTGATGTAATTCTCCGAAATGATGAGCTTTACATTGCAGATACGGACAATCATTTCATCCGCATTGTGGATGCGCCGACGGATAAACTCATGAAAAATTTCTGGATCAAATTATCTCCTGATCTCATCGGATTTGATCCTGCATACGCATCCGGTGAAGTGGTACAAATGGACAGCATTTATATTTCCACTGAGCCTGTGAAAGTGCATGTTTTACTGGATTTGCATGGATACACGATTGTTGCTAATGGCCGGAATGAAGCGATCATCAACGACATCACGAATAAAGTCTCCATTGCTACAGAAACAATTACGAAAGAAGAATTTACTTTCAATATCAAATCAGGATTTGAAAATCCAGATATCTACGTCGAGTTTTATTTGACACTTGAGCATCCCGATAATCCGGGGTTATACATCATCAAACGCGCATATCTTGACTTCGCTGTACTGCCGGATGAGAAGGCGGAGAAAGTTCAGGAGCAAGTGTATTCACTGACACTATTGCCTTATTGAGTGGAGTGTGAGAGTGAGTGTGAGATATGAGAGACCTTTCTGCTGAGTGAATTCGCATTCTCTTTTCTAACACTCACACTCACTCTTTTTTAGTGTGAGAGTGAGTGTGAGATATGAGAGACCTTTCTGCTGAGTGAATTCGCATTCTCTTTTCTAACACTCACACTCACTCTTTTTTAGTGTGAGAGTGAGTGTG
>JANOVT010000359.1:0-40689 GCA_031417525.1 Flavobacteriales bacterium
TCACAACTGGCATCAGGAACTATTTGTGAATAACGAAAATATCGTTTGCCTTGCGCAAAAACATTTCTACGATGACGAAGAAAAAATTTCATACCAGCCATTTTATAAAATGGCTCATGTGAAAGAAACATTCAATATGCCTGAAACATTTGCTACGTTCAGCAAAGTTTTTTCAGGTTATCAGCGCATTGGCCGATATGCATTTTATCGCAATGCGCAGATCACAAATATGACGGAAGGTTCCTTTGTCGATGCTTTCCCAAGGAGAGCGCTCTGAACAGATGATTAAACTTTGAAAAAGCATCACAAGATCTATTGCATCCATTCTTCCCGTAACAAATGAACAGGCTTTATAATCTAGATTATCTGCGCGGTCTGGCGGCCTTCGGAATCATGATATATCATTATATGAGTTGGACGTATGGCAACTTCACTGCTGAGACTTTCATGGGGCGCGTCGGTGTTTATGGTGTTTCTATTTTCTATATCCTGAGTGGTCTGACGTTATACCACGTCTATAGTTATAAAATGAAACCTTCGATGGAAGACGTCATTTCGTTTTTCAAAAAAAGAATCTTCCGAATATTTCCGCTGCTTTGGCTTGTGACCATTTTAGCAATTCTCCTTTCCAGGAAAATCCCGAATTTTAAAGACTTGTCGCTAAATCTCTCAGGGTTGTTCGGGTTTGTGCGATGGGACAAGTACTTTTCCACCGGCGCATGGTCCATCGGAAACGAATTGGTGTTCTATGTCTTTTTTCCAATTTTCATTCTATTCATAAAAAAATTCAAACCTCTTTTCATCCTGCTCTCTTTTGTCATTTTTGGCTTGTACTTGTATTTCGCATTTTCCATACTTCGTCCGGATGTGGGTCTAAGCGAGCAATGGAAAAACTATGTAAATCCTTTGAATCAGGTTTTTCTTTTTTTATGTGGTTTCCTAATCAGTCTGTTGCTTCAAGAAAAAAAAATGAAGACTCAATACATTTTACCGGTCTTACTTTTTGCATTCGGATTATTCATCAGTTATCCGGTGGAAGGTGATAATATTCATCTCGTCACAGGATTCAACCGATTGATTTTTACAGCAGCCTGCTGCATCATATGTCTCTGCTTTTTTAAGCTGACATATCAACTTCCTGCATTTATACACACCCCTTTATCTATGTTGGGAGAAGCGAGTTATTCCGTATATCTGCTGCACCCCATTGTCTGGTCAATAGCAACGATTGCTACCAAACTCTTCAGTCAATATGTCTTCAACATTCCTGACATACTCAAACTTTGCCTTTCGGTTATCGTCACATTGGTGGTCAGCTATTACGTTTATCAGCGGTTTGAGAAGTACTTCATGAAACTCGGAAGGTAAATCTGCGTTGATTCGACCGAAACTTTTTATAACCATTTCATCTGAACTCAGTGCTATTGCATCCCACGGCAAGGCAAGAACAATATGTGATTTTATCACAGCCTCGTGAACAGACCCTTCAACTTATAGGCCATGGAATGTTGCTCCTACTTTTCTCCGATTGTTCCCGTATAGACTCACTCGAAACCATGCGATCATGATTGATGAAAAGGATATTGAACGCATGTGTAGATTTGCTCCATGAAAGTTCACGACAACGAAAATGTCCTCATCGCCGGAATAGCAGTCACAGAATTAGCCCAACGATACGGGACCCCACTTTACGTGTATGATGCCGCCATCATCAAACGCCAATATCAAAAGCTCAGAACGGCTTTCAGTGGTGAACATGTCAAGATCAAATATGCCTGCAAGGCGTTGAATAACATCCATGTTCTTCGTTATCTGCATTCTCTTGGTTGTGGTCTGGATGCAGTTTCCATTCAGGAAGTTTGGCTTGGATTGAAAGCCGGTTTCGAATCCTCACAAATCATGTACACTCCAAACTGTGTAAGCATGGAAGAAATTGATATGGCGGTGAAAGAAGGAGTGCAAATCAACATCGACAATATTTCCATTCTAGAACAATTCGGAGAAAAATATGGACGCAACATTCCTATTTGCATTCGCATCAATCCGCACGTGATGGGTGGTGGCAATCTCAATATTTCCACCGGTCACAGTGATTCGAAATTTGGAATTTCTGTCTATCAAATGCGACATGTTGAGCGTATCGTTAAACACTACAATATGCATGTCTCGGGCTTACACATGCATACAGGAAGTGATATTCTCGACGTCGATGTTTTCCTGCGCGCCGCAGATATTCTTTTTGAAACAGCACAAACGTTCACTGAACTGGAATTCCTGGATTTTGGTTCCGGATTTAAAGTTGCATACAAACCTGATGACTACGAAACCGACTTACAGGAATTGGGAGAAAAACTGAACGAACGTTTCGATTCATTCTGTTCTGCTTATGGGAAAAAACTCGACCTCTGGTTTGAACCGGGAAAATTTCTGGTGAGTGAGGCAGGAACTTTTTTGGTGAAGGTGAATGTCTTGAAACAAACTACTTCAGCCATGTTTGTTGGTGTGGATTCTGGCTTTAATCATTTGATTCGGCCAACTCTTTACAACGCATATCATCACATCACCAATGTTTCCAATCCCGGTGGCAAACAAAGAATTTATACTGTTGTCGGATATATCTGTGAGACAGACACTTTCGGTTGGGACAGAAAATTAAGTGAAGTGCGTGAAGGTGATATTCTTGCATTTAGTAATGCCGGCGCTTATGGTTATACCATGTCTTCCAACTACAATTCGCGGTTTCGCCCTTCAGAAGTTTTTATTCTGGACGGAAAAGATTTGTTGATTCGAAGAAGAGAGACGATGGAAGATGTGATGAGGGGGATGGAGGATATCTGATCAACATAAAAATCGCCTCCAAAGATTAGCGGAGGCGACTTTATTTAAAGACCATTCTATTTTTCAATTACTCACTGCGCACTTTCTTTAGAGTGATTGGCATTTGTTGTCGTGCCGGTATTAAAGCCTTGCGCTAATTTTTCCAAATCAAATTCAATGGCAGTGTGGCACTTAAAGAATAAAACACAGACCAGTTTAAGTGAAAACCAGGTTTTGTTTATAAATTCTAACACGGATTTGTTGATGGGTTGACTTGAACTGCCTCCCATGTACCATTCGATGTTGGAATGGTCCATAGGCCTGTGTTACGATTGAAAGACAAAAAGGCATTACTACTAAACGAAGAGTTGAGCACTCTAAACTTGAGTACCTTGTTAACCGCAGGTTGCGGTGAACCAGCGGTAGTAGGGGGTGTGATGAACACCCATTCGCCTATAGTGAATCCAAAGAACTGTAAATTTGCATCGTATACGCTTAAACCAGCTTGTGGTGAATGTGTGTTGTAGCTGATCTTTCCACCAGTAGTTGTAATCATTGAATATTGCGTGTTGCAAACGCTTACCCGCTGAAAGATGAATGGAGTGCTTGCAATGACAGGAGAGGTAGATATAAAATTGACATTACTCAGGACCTTTTCCTGATGAATCAATTGTGTTTCTTCTTTAATTTCTTCCGTTGATTCTTTGGTACAACTGGACAATGTGAATGCAACCGCCAACAGCAAGTACATTCCTCTAAAGATTTTTTTTAAAAGCATAATAAAAGATTTTTTTGCTTACTCGAATAAAGGTTTTTCGGCAACCACCTACTTCAACTTCGTGTTGAAGCGAGTCAAATGTGTGGCTCATCATAATAAATTAAAATCCTCAGAATGGATGAATCTGATATCGTCAAAATAGATGACCCTCAAAAATTCAATACCTCGACTTCCCAGTCTTATTCAACGCTTCTACACGCGACTGGACTTGCAATTTTTCATAGATATGTCGTATGTGAGTGCGCACGGTATTAATGCTGACAAATAATTGATCCGCTATTTCTTTGATCCGAAAACCTTGTGCGAGGTGATCAAGAATTTCATTTTCCCTTGCAGATAGTGAAGCGACAAGTTCCGTTTTTTTTGTGTCAGGTTGAAAAGAGGCTACCACCCTTCGAGCAATAGATGGACTCATCGGTGATCCTCCGTGATAGACTTGCAGAATCGCATCAAAAATTTCATTGATCGATGCACGCTTCAGCATATATCCGCTTGCACCAGCCTTCAATGCGTCAAATATTTTCTCATCATCTTCATGCACTGTGCACATCATAACCTGCGTCTTAACGCAAGCATTCCTTATCTGCTGAGTGCATTCAATTCCCGACATACCGGGAAGATTGATGTCCATTATAACTACATCAGGACATGATGATTTTATATATGGCAACGCCTCCTCTGCTTTCGAGAAGGCAGTGCAAAACAGATCAGGATTTGAGTTGAGTAGAAACGACATACTGTTGCGGAACTCATCATGATCCTCCACAAGTATTAATTTAATCCTATCTTTTTCTGCATCCATATTTCAATTGCAACTTAATCCAAATTGTTGCATGATACCGTATCATCAAATGAGATGATTTTCAGGTGAGCGGCAAGATGATGTCTATAGTGGTTCCCCATCCCGAATTGGGTGCAATTGTCATTCTGCCACCGAGCTTTTCGACGCGTGATGACATGTTTTTCATTCCATTTCCATTCCGTTCCTTCGCATTCAACTGCATACCAATTCCATCATCACTTAATTTGATCAACATTCTATCCGGTTCAATTTCAATAAGCAATGCCACTGTCGTCGCTTTTGCATGCTTGACTACATTGTTGATTGCTTCTTTGACGATTAGAAATACACTTCTTCTCGTGCTTGCAGGTAAAAAGCGATCTGAATATTCATTTCTAATTTTTATGGCGCCGTCGAGGCCTGCATTGCCTATGAATTCATAAAAATACTTTTCCGTGAATACAAGCAGCTCTTCCAGAGAATCATTTTGTGCATTCAAAGACCATATGATCTCATCAATTTTTTGAAGCGATTCAGAAGTGATTGATTCAATTTGCGAATAGTTCAAAATCACATCTTCGCCTTCTGCCGCATCACGTTTCCCCATTCGGGCAACAAGAAGTAGATTACTCAAATCCGCTCCTATATCATCATGCATGTCTTCTGCAATTCGCATCCGCTCTTCATCAACAGCTTCCTGTTTTCGCCATTCCTGCAAATCTCGATTGTGCCTAAATTGTTGCTGTCGGCGTGCCAAAAAGATGGAGACAAAGAAAATAAAGGCAATAACGATGAACTTGAACCAGGATGTCTGCCACCACTGAGGCACAACGTTAAAATCAATAATGGTTGTTGCTCCCCAGTCAGAATCAAATTTTCTGGCTCGAAGTTGCAAGTGATAGCGACCCGGTGAGAGCCGACTAAACTCCAGGGATATTTGTTGTGTCTCTATCCACGGATCTTGTGGTGAAAACCTATAGGCATACTGCACTTCATGTGGGGAAATAAAAGTGATTACAGAATATTGGATTACAAGGCTCAGAAAATTGCTGGAAATATCAACATCCTGCAAATCCACTTGTTGCTTATCTACTATAACGTGTTGCACAACTACCAACGGAGCAGATGTTGCAACAGTGTGAATTTGTTTATTCACTTTATAAAGCCCAATTGCAGTGCCTACATATATGCTTGAGTCATCTGCGACAATACACTTGATGTCCATGGCAGGTAACCTATCTTTAACTGAAAATGACTCTACGTCATATCTTCCATTCAAATACTTGACAATACTGAAGCCTTTGTTGGTTGCGACATACATTGTGTCACCGTCAATGAATAGACTACGACAGATATTACTTGCCAATCCATCCGAAGCATCCACCTTTCCAACAATCCTGTTGTTTTGCATGAATTTAATTCCTGATCCATAGGTTGCAATCACCATCTCTCCATTTGCCAATCTGCCAATACCAGTAATTTTTCCATTGAATTCAGGACGCAAATGTTCGAATGCCACCGTTCTCCCATGCTTATGTGCGTTCAGTAGATTCGCATGATTATACCACATTGTTCCATCTTTGTCAATGTGTAGAGTATTAATGCGTTCTCCCTTTATGGCGGGAAATTCAAAACGATGAAAAACGCCATCGGCTTCTAGTTTGAAGGCGCCATATGAAACACCATAAATTTCGTCACCAAAGGACGATATACCTTTTAATTGCATTGCATCCGCGTCAATTCCGCTATCCAAGTGTTGTTTTAATAATTTTGAAGCACCTGTGCCTTTTGTGATAAAGCGTGTCCGAAGGACATCACCTACATAAGTTCCCGATGAGGTGCACCATATTGAAGTGATCAGATTTTTATAGTTCGGATTCTCCCAATTATGATTTTCGATGTGACCGTCTTTAATTTTGAATAGCTCCCCACTGACGGTGCCTGTCCATAATTCACCTTCTTCACTCAAAGCAAGCGCTGAAATAATAGGTTGCTTAGTTGAGCCGGTATTCAATTCAATACCATTGACGTAAGTCGGTTGGCTGCGCATCTGGTAAATTCCATCACCGGCTGTGCTAAACCAAATCGAACCTTCTTTATCACAAAAACTAAAGTTGACGAAAGACTTCTCAAAAAATACTTCCTTTTCAAACCCTGCAGATGAACGTGTAAATTTCCATACACCCCTCGTTTGCGTATTGATCCAATAATGTTGGTTTTTATCCACTAAGATAGACTGGACCATCTCGAATTGCACATCATTCGGGGACATTGGGTCCTCCAGTCTGAATTTGCCATCACAAAACGAGGCCATTCCTCGCGGGGTAAGAAAATAACTTGTACGGTTAGTCTCATCAAAATATACATCGTTGGAGCCTTGTGGTCGAAATTCCGAATCGATAGGCGTGATTCCATTATTCTTCAATAAATAATTTCCCTTTTGAGATAATATGTAGACGTCATTGCCAGCAGCACGCAGGCAAAAATTCAAAGATGGGCTGAAGACGTAATTGAGAGTTGTCTGCTCCCCGCTATAGGAGATAATATTGCCCGTGATTCCACCGAAAAAGATCGTTCCCTCTGAATCTTCAGTTACGGTAGCAATTCCAGATTCAATTCTCAATTCACGAAGCTTAGGATTTATCTTCTCATTGATAATTTTTCCATTTTCATAATAACACACCGTGCCATTCAAAAATAAAAACCAAATCCGACCATGTGAATCTTCGAATAGTTTTAGGACATCGAGATCAGTCAACCCATCCTTTAATTCGAAATTGACAAATTCATTGCCATCAAACCGGCTCACCCCGATTCCGGTCGCGAACCAAATATACCCTTGCCGATCCTGAATGATGTGATAGACTGTATTGGAGGGAAGGCCATCCTCGATGGTGAATTGCCTTAAAGCCGAATTTTGTGAATGGGCGATCAGAGTTGTAAACGCAACAAACAGGCAAAGAAATATCTTATGCAGAAGACATATCCGATATTTTATAGCGCAGTGCAAATCAGGCCGATGCGAATATCGGAATAGATTGCGAACGCCCATTTCTGGAGTGCATCATCCTTTTGGATGATTCTATTTACCAGGATGCATTATGTTAATGAAAACTGACGTCAAACGGATTTTCAAAACATCTTTAGAAATAATAAAAACGGATTGAAAATTCAATCCGTTATAGTCTTTCAATAATTGAGTTTCAAATTAACTCGCCCGCTTGATGCTGCATCCAACAGGTTTCGTTTCTGCCGGATCTATTGCTGCACCTTTCTTCAAATTTGCGATCGCATTGTTCAACCAAGGCTGCGTAACTTTTTGACTGTTATCAACGTTGTCGTCAATGGCACCCTTATAAACCAACTTCATATTCTTATCAAAGAGATATACATGAGGAGTCGTGCGCGCATAGAATGCATTAGCCAATTCTGAATTTACATCCAGCACATAGTTGCAATCCGCAAATCCGTGGTCTTTCGCACGTTGCTTCATATCATCGAGATTGTCGCCTTTGCTCCGCTTAGCTTCGTTGCTATTCACCAGTACCATGCCCACTCCATTCGTGTTAGCTGTTTTATTCAAAGCGCTATATCTACCTTCCCAGCCTTCTGAGCCTTCGCCACCTACTACAAATGGACAAGTATTGCATGAAAAAACTACAAGAAGTCCATTTTCCTTTTTCAGATCACTCAGTGATGACTTTTTGCCATTGATGCCTTCCATTTTCAATGAAGCTTTAGGTGCATCGCTGCCGATGGCGAGTGTCTCAGTGGGCGTAGTTTGAAAAGCGTAGAAGCCGATAGTGGCTACGAATGCTACCGCTATAAAAAGAATTTTTTTCATTTCGTGTGATTTTATTTTATAGCGTCAAAGATGCTCAAGTAAATACGATGAGATGCATAACGGATGTTAAGAATCAGAATGAGAAAGTGGACAAAAATGAGGGGAAGCACATTCAATCCAGAACTCAATACCTTCATTACAGCACTCATTTACATCTGTCAGACAGGTGCATATATCATGAAAGGAATTGCCACCAAAACAAAAAGGTCACTCCGTTGAGTAACCTTTCTGTAATAAATGAAAACAATTAAACTATCTAATATCTCTACATGAGAACTTACGTGTCCTTTAACGACAACACTAAGGCTGAAGGTTACACTTGACATGAAAAAAACCCGTAATGAAGCGCGTTTCGACTATTTATCAATATTTTACGGTAAACCCGAAGTAGTATCAGGAGGCTTTAAGTCAGGGGGAATAGAGGAAAAAAGCCCTGCCGGTGAATGAAAAACCTCAAAGCAATTCGGTTCACCGGGCAGGACTTTCTCTTGGTATATCAGAGTTAGAGATTTGTGCGCTTCAGGACGCAAATCAAGCTTGTTTTGTGAGGAGATGCATACGGTGAATACCGTAAATTGTGTGTGAGTGTGAGTTTCGTTTCTCAGTTCTCACACTCACACTCACTCTGTGCCTTTGTAAGTGGCCAGATAGCAATATCAATCGACTCAGATTGTCAGGCCATTTACAATCGCAAATTTTACAATACCTGCGACATTATGAAGATTCAATTTACTCATAAGATTTGTGCGATGCGTATCGACCGTTCTATGAGAAATGAAAAGCTTGTCGCCGATTTCTTTATTGGATAAACCTTCTGCTATGCATGTTATAATTTCAATCTCACGATCAGTTAATGCGGATAGATTTTCGTTTTTTGTTTGTGGAGATTCTGCGGATAACATAAGGCCATTGGCTTCCTCTGACAAAAAAACACTTCCGGAAATAACGTTATCAATGGCGGTGAGCAATTCCTTTTTGGGTGAATTTTTAAGCAGATAACCGTCTACTCCGATGTCCAATAACATCCTGATCATAGCCTTTTCATCGTGCATCGTCAGGATGATGATTTTTTTTTCTGGCATCTCCTTTTTGATCACTCTGGACGCGTCAATTCCATTCATCACAGGCATATCTATGTCCATCAGGATCACATCTACTTTGAGTATTCGCAACATTTCCAAAGCTTCCTGACCATTGGCGGCTTCCCCTTTTATCACGTAGTCCGACTCACCTGCGAGCATAGCTTTGAGGCCATCGGTCACAATGGTGTGATCATCAACCAATAAAATATTGACAGACATATTGCTTTGAGGAATACGGGATACTGCGTAAAAATAAGCTGCTGTTGGCTTTGAAACTCAATTCAATTGTACACGAACTGTTGCAACAGTGCCGCATTCGGGGCCTGGTTCCCATTGTGCCTCGCCATGAATTGTGCTGAGCCTGCTCATCATATTCATCATTCCAATGCCGGTGCGATCCGATTGCCCTTGCATTCCGATGCCATTGTCTTCGACCATCAGAATCAACAAATTTTTATTTCTGAAAAGTTGAATCGTCAAATCTGTTGCCTTGCTATGTTTCAAAACATTCCCCAACAATTCCTGACAAACACGATAAAGGCTTAACTCCGTGCGTTCATCAAATCGAATACTTTCCACGCCGAAGTGCTCAAACCGGTAATTGATGTGAGTAATTCCTATGGATTTTTGCAATAATTCTTCCATTGCAATCATAAGTCCACCCTCCTGCAAAGCTCTTGGCATCATCTCATGTGATATCACCCGGAGATCATGACAAGCCTCGTCCAATACCGCATTTAGCTTTGCCAGTTTACCATGATCATCGTTTGATTGCAAAGCAATCTTGCTTCCAAGGCTTTCCCAGCTCATTCGTAAGCCACTTAGCTGCTGGCCAATTCCGTCGTGCAAATCTCTGGCGATGCGCTTTCGTTCGGCTTCGGTGGCATCAAAAAGCGCAATCAGACCGGCCTCACGTTCTGCAATAATCGCGGCATCCTTTGCGGTCCGTGCCTTCCGACGAAGACTCGAATTATACCACAATGCTCCAACAACAAAAAACAACAGAACACTGCCGATGCCATACACCCAAAGTGTACGTCGAGCTGATCTCACTTCCAGCACGGCGATATTCTTATCCTTTTCCGAGGACAAGAATTTTTGCTCAAGCTCCAACATGGTTCTGGAATTTTCTTCATTGATTAATTCATCTTTGATCTGGACACTTCGCTGCAAGGCTGCAATTGCTTCCGGATAACGTCCACCCTTCTCCAGACACACTGCCAATTGCTCAAAATTGTATTGCATCTGCCGCGGGTACTTCAAGAATAAACAATCATCGTTACTCGATTTATACCAGTTTATAGACTCATCCAATTTCTGCCAGGCCTTAAAAAGATCCCCATAAAACGCCTTACTCTCTGCAATTCCGAAAAAGTCTCTTCTTAACTTTCGTATTTGATAGGCTTGATCGAAAAAATCTTTAGCCGCTAGAAAATTTCCTTCCATCATCTTCAATAGTCCAAGATTGTTCAGGCTGAATGGCATACCGATGCTATCGTGTTGGTCTATTTTGATCTGCAAAGCCTTGCTATAGAAATAATCTGCACTATCGAGTTGATTGTTCATTTCAAACAGGACTCCATAGTTGTCGTATGCAGCACCCAATTTTCCAACGGCGTTATTCTTTTTCAATAACACCAACCCCCTCCTGAAATAATCAAACGCACTCATCAGATTGCGTCTTTTCATCTGGTATCCCAATTCACAATACATCGCCCCCATTTCCACTTCATCATGGAGTTGATCGTAAAGTGAAATCGCTTGGAGATTGTAATAAACCGATGAATCGTATTCGCCTTGAAGGTATTTGATAGAAGATAATTTTGCAGAAGCATTTGCGATGCCGCGTTGATAGTTGATCTGCATGGCCATGTTTTTTGCCCTGCTCATCCACATTGCTGACTGATCAAAATCAGAGACCATTACATCATAAGGAATGGAGGTGATGCTATCGATGATTGCAATATCGCTTTCCCCATTATACAGAACCCTGATGCGATCATAAAAATCCGTTGCCTGCGCGGCAGAAGTGCACAGCAAACAAGTAAATATCAGAATGTGTTTGATCCTCTTCAACGCCGGAAGCTTTAGAGCCGGCGAATGTAGGCATAGCAAAAATCCGTTGATGGAAACACTCAAATTCGTGAAACATAAAATTCAGCTTTTCAATTCATGTTGGCACCGCAATAACATAAAAGCAGAACTTGATTGTCCCCGATCCTTTAGATGGAAGCAATATTCACTGCATTTTGAATGTCTGAAATAAAAAGCTGGAGAACCGCGCCGAGGTTACCATCGAATGAACCATCTATTACCCAATAGCCGTGACTTGTTGCCGTTTTATACTCGAAATAATAAAAATTTACGTACCACTCCTGAGGATTACCAACCAAACCCGAAGGATGTTGAAGTAACTCGTCCGGTATCTTGTTTTTAAAAATAGCGCCTATTTGATCATAATCACTTTGGGTAAGATCCAGACTATAGTCGCCGTCATAAGCACCAGCCGTTTGGGGAATGTCATCCTTCAAATCCTCTTTTAAAGAACCTGATTCCATCTTGAATATTTCAACGCATTGATCCGAATCACCACATCCACTTGATTGAAATCTTCCGAATACGATGTATTCCGGAAATACTTCCGTACTTTTTATTTCTTCTTTCTCCTTACAGCTCAGTAAGGAAATGAAGGGAATAATCAACAGAGATCTGATCGATAGAATTTTCATGACATTCAATTTATAAGCCTTTTAGAATGCAATGCTTAATTCGCATCAAATGGATCAGAAAATTTCACGTCTGCGGTCAGTTGTTCGTCTGACAATGTTTTCAGAAAAGCAACCAATGCATCCTTATTTTCTTGCGACATATTCAAGCGAAGCGGTACCAGACTATTTCCACCAGGCAAAGGATCAATGGCATCGAGGGTGCCGTTTTCACCAGTGAATACGTCAAAAACACCTCCACCCCATCCTTCGCGTAGCATGAATGAAAGTTGCTCATGCGCCTGAATTCCGTGATCATAAAACTCCACCACTTCTTCCAGTGTTTTGAATCGTCCGTCGTGCATATAAGGACCTGTTAGTGCTACATTTCTTAACGAAGGAACTTTGAACCAACCATCCAATTCACGGCCGGTATTCCAATCTGTACCAGGTTGTCCATTATCAGTATAATCCGTTTCAAGTCCGATGTTCTGTGTAAAAGATCCCCAACCCGAAAAATTTTCTCCTCCATGACATTGTGCACAAGGCAATGTATTGGTGAACAAAAACTTTCCAAGTGCTTCCTTTTCTGTGAAATTCGAAAAATTAGTAGCAAGCCCCTGATCGTATTTTGAAGTAACACTCACCATGGAACCTACGAAATTTGAGAGTGCTGTTCCTATTCTGGAAATATTTATTTCCGCATCACCAAATGCGGCCACAAACAATGGCTCGTAATAAGGAAGTTTTTTCACTTTTTCTACCAGATAATCAGGTTGATCCAATCCCATTTCAATGTGATTTGAAATTGGTTGAGTGACCATCGCAGCAAGATTGCTTTCACGCATATCCCAGAAGTATGATGATTGCGTTCCTGGATTCACAATGGCCGGAGTATTTCTTTTGGTCTGAGCATTTTCAAAGCCGCTACTAAAAGCCGCATTGTCAGCAAAGGCTTTCGATTGATTGTGACAACTTCCACAACTCACACGGTTGTTGATCGATAATTGTGTCTCATAAAAAAGTACCCGGCCAAGTGTAGCCAATTCGTTATCAATGACAATTGTTCCGCTTGGAACGAATCCATTTGCATTGGTGCCGATAACGTCGTATTTAAATACCTCATCTGGAAGATGTGGCGTACGTGCCTGCATACCTGCAGTATCTTTCTTGCAAGATTGAATCATTAAAATACCTATGATCGCAATACAAAGGAGACAAATGATCTTTTTCATGGTGTGATAAAATTAAGGGAATTAAAATCTGAATATAAAAAAGAGTGCTGTAGGTGGATGAATACTGAAATGATTTGCTGTGTTTTCCTGCCGTGTATCAAACTTTGGAAATTCTGAACTTTGTACTCTTGTAATGGTCTCCCCATAAGTAGCCATTCCGATCAATTCCGTTCCAAGACTGAAGTGATCTGAAATATGAAATTGTGCGAAAACAAAAGGCGAAAAACCAGCGTTCCATTCTTCCGTTGAATTGGTATTTGTAACAACATCACCAAAAAAATTGACAACCTCCGTCCAGTTCTTTGTGTTGTCGATATTTACAACAACATCGATTCCATACTTCAAATCCCATCTGCGGGATAGCTTTTTGTATAACACAGCGCCAAGCCTTGCGTCGAGTTGAAATGATGACTCCCGAAACTCGGGTTCAGTTTCTTTTCCATTGACAGGCTTTTGAGCAGATTGATCTGAAACCAGACCAAAACCAATTCGAGATCCTAACTTTCCAAATCGCTGCTCATACGTAATCATATAAGGACTTGAAAATTCTCCGTTTCCGGATCCAAAATCGAGATACTGATTGATGAACGGAGTCGCGTTCAGACCAATTTCTTTGAACGTAGTATCCTGTGCATGGGCACTCAAATTACTTAGCAGAAGAAAGGATATGACCGTTGCGAGAAATTTCATAGTTGGTTAACTGTGTTGATAGTTGAGGCCGGTTAGCGGGTTCTGATATCTTAGACAACACGAATATGAATTATGTTGCCCGGACAAATTCGACAAAAAAAAACTGACCCCTGGTCAGTTGTGATAAGTCAATCTAAATTATTTGGGATTGCTTCTGGAAGCAGTGTCGTCATCACTTTCGTCATCATCATCATCAGAGATGCCATCGGTGCCATTTATCGGATCGTCATTCGAGGGATCGGTTGTATCCGTTGGAAGACCACTACCTGTGTTGTCATCACCCGTAGGCTTTCCACAAAGATTTTCATCCTTGGCAGAATCTTTCTTCTCGCTATCCTCGGTCTGTGTAGTCATTTCGCAAGGTGTAAACAATTCGGAATCCTTTGAACAAGCAGTGAACATCACCACGAGTGCAATCAATCCTAATATGTTTTTTATTCTGAAACGCATTCTATGACAGTAATACAACACAAATATAATTGGAATATTGGCTTATACAAGTTTATTCCTTAAAAAGTTCGTGGAAATTTAATGGCAATTTTATCACGACCCTTGTGCCCTCAGACAACACTCCGTTCTCCTGCATCTGAGTGGGGCCGTGAAGTTCAATCACCTGTCCAGACATCTTTTTTATCAGTTCTATACGATTTTGGGTGATTTCCATTCCCTTGGAAATATGCGTGTCGGTGGTGGTTTTGTTTTTTAATGAATTCTCTATGCCGATCCCATTATCTGTGATCGTCAACTCCAGTGTTTCTCCGTGTTTTCGAATGTCCACAATAACAAAACCGGGCGAATCTTTGGGCAAAAGTCCGTGCCAAATGGAATTCTCCAGAAAAGGCTGTACCAGCATGGCCGGAACCTTCGTCTGATCCAGGTTCAGCGAAGGATCAATGTTGATTTTATATTCAAATTTGTCCTTGAACCGCATATGCTCCAGTTTCAAGTACAATTCCAGGCGCTCTATTTCATCCCGAAGCGTCGTGAGATTGTCCTGACTGCTGTCCAGATTTTTCCGGATCAACCTTGCAAAATCACTCAGGTATCGGTTGGCCGCCAACCGATCTTGCCGGTTGATATAGTACTGGATAGAATTCAGTGCATTAAAGATGAAGTGCCTGTTCATACTGCTATTGAGCGATTGCTGCTCAAGTGTCAGCATCTTTGAACGGATCTCAAACCATTCTTTATCGCGTTTTGCTTTGGCAGCTTTTCGTTTGTTGTAGATAATGTAGCCGATGATAGTAGCTATGATGGCAATCTCAATCAGCACAAACCACCATCTCAACCAGAAGGGTGGTTTGATGGAAAATGTATATGACACCGGCTCACTCCAGACGCCTTCTGATCCAGCTGATCGCACTTTGAACACAAAACTGCTATATGGTAAATTGCTGTAAGTCGCGAAATCGGCAGTTGTCAGCGCTTTCCAGTCTTCATCCAGACCTTCGAGCATGTATTGGTAAGTGACGCCTTCCGGATAGGTGGAGGAAATACCAGAGAAATAAAAGGTGATATGATTCTGTTTGTAGTTGAATTCCGGATTGATGGGAAGTCCGTTTAATACAGTCCTGTTTTTAAAAGTCGCGCCCCAATCAAGGTCAAGTAAATTGATTTGAATATTCGTTAGGTTCAATTGAGGTGCGAAAAGTCCTTTTTGATTTTGAAGTACCGTGGTGTTCAGATTCGTTGCGCCATCCGTCGTTCCAAACCACATGCGGTTTTGGTGATCTAGGAACACCGCATTGAGATTTGTTTCCAGACTTCTTAAACCATCCTCCAGACCATAATGACGAAAGATTAATGCGCGCTCATTCAATTCTTTGGTAACATTCACACTATACAAACCATTGTTTGTACCAATCCACATCTTGCCATCGACGTATTTCAAGAAATTGATCACATTCGACCCGGAATTTTCATCAATCTGAGATGCAACAAACTGTGAAGATTCTAAAATGGATATCCCATTCTGACTACCAACCCAAATGCGATTGAATTCATCCATCTCGAGACAGTTCGATGAGTTTTCAGCCAATCCATCCTTTTGAGAAAACGAAGCGAACTTTTCTCCATCAAACCTAAACACGCCATCAATCGCTGCAAACCAAAGATGACCACCTTTGTCTTGCTTGATACAACGCACCTTCCTTTGTGGAGCATCGACTTGTGAAATTTTTCTGAAACGATTGTTTTCATAAACCGTGAGTCCTTTGTTGGTACCAATCCAAATGCGCTGTTGTTTGTCTTCATATAGCGCAAGCACCATTGTATTGCTCAATGAATCTGACTCAGTGTATAATGAAAATTTCCCATACTCATACTTAAACAATCCATCAGACGAGCCAAACCAAAGTGCACCTGTGTGGTCAGTAAGACTGCTCCAAATACGATTGTTATTCGTCCATTCATCCAGACGAAATTGTTGCACGGAATCACCCGACATCCGACATATGCCTTTGTCGAAAGTAGAAAACCAAAAATCGTTGTTTTTATCTTGGGCTATCGACATCACAGCATCACTGCTGAGTCCATCTTTTACAGTGTAACTGCTGAATGCCTTTCCGGTGAACTTCAAAATTCCATTGCCATAAGTCCCCAGCCAGATATTGCCTTCGCGATCTTCGAGAATGTCTCGCACGTCGGGTGTCTTTAATCCACTTCTTTCAGTAAATGCTTCAAAGTGATTTCCATCAAATTCAAAAAAACCAAAACGTGAAGTCATCCAGATGTGGTCATTTTTATCGATGATCAACCCGGTAATGGTGTTTGTTGGAAAACCAGACAAATCAGCATAGGAAGTGATAAGCGCTCCCTCCGCAGTCAGATGAACAAGCCCCATTCCTTTTGATGCAATCCAGATAGTAGCGTCTTCGGATTCAGCAATGTCAAACAACCCAATTTCCGTTGAATCTGGTTTGTAAAAAGCTTTTAAACCTCCACTCGATTTGGTAAAACATTCTTCCTTGGTAAGTATACAGACTTCACCATTCCTTCTTTTTAAAAATGATTTGATGTGCACATTTAGTAAAGTACCAAACGATTCATCCGCGATCATTTTTTCTTCTTTCAATGAATAAAGAAGCATTCCATTTTCGGTACCTATCCAGATTAATTCGTCATCTTCAAACAATGCATTGATGGTGGATTCCTCATGTTCAATTCCTAATGGTATACTTCGCACTCCCATTCCGTTGATGAGTGAAAAACTGCCATTGGAACCCACGGCAATCGTACCATCCTGCAGCTCTATTACACAATTCGCTTGATTGTTTAAGAGGCCTTCTTGTCTGTCGTAGTTCTTAAACGTCCTTCCATCAAACCGTGAAAGTCCCCCCAGTGTTCCGATCCAAAAGAATCCACGGCTATCCTGCATCATACATCTGACCTGCGATTGCGGGAGACCTTCCTTCAGACTATATTCAATAAAAGTGTATTGCTGGGCGAAATCATTTATTGATGAAAAAAGTAAAAACAAAATGACACAACATACCCTCTGAAAGAAAAGGAAATGGCCTGTTTGTGTCGGTTTTTTTATCATAAAATGGAAGCATCACAAATAAAAGGCAGGAACAGCTTCATACAATTCGAAACCTTCATCAACCAATACTTGAAAGTTTATCCAAAAACTCCTGCAATTTTCTGCGTGCAACCGGCACCTGTGTTCCATCAGAAAGCACGGCGATATTACCTTCCGATCGATTCAATTCTTTGAGGTGATGCGCGATATTGATGATATGGGATTTGTGGATTCGGAAAAACATGTTTGGATCCAGTCTGTCCTCGAATGCCTTGATGCTCTTGCTGCTGACATATTTTTTTCCGCCCACCAGATAAAGTGTGGTGTAATTTTCAAAAGCCTCCAGATGGATGATGTCGGTGTTTTTCACGACCGCCAAACCATCTTTTGTGGGAATAACGGTCTTCTCTACGGTATTTGTCAGTGCGATGTTCTCCAGTATTTTGGTGAGCCTTGACTCAGGAATTTTATTCGTTTTTTTTTGATCGTGAATTTCTCTTGCTTTCAAAATGGCCTTTTGTAAATCGTCGATATCAATAGGTTTCTCAAGATAATCGACAGCACTTTCTTTGATAGCACGAAGCGCATAATCGCGAAATGCGGTTGTAAAAACAACTTGAAATTTCCGGTCTTCCAGACTTTGTAAAAACATAAAGCCGTCCTCACCGGGCATCATAATATCCAAAAAAACAAGATCCGGATTATTTTCTTCAATGAGCTGACGTGCCTGAACAGCCGAAGATGCAACGCCCACAATCTGCACGTCTTCGCAAAAATCTTCAACCATCATGCGCAAATTCTCACGCGCGAATTCTTCGTCGTCTACAATAATCGCCTTTAGTTTTCCGCTCATTCAACTGAATATTGGTGGTGGTGAAGATAATGGCAAGTATTTTAGTGATTGACGTTTTTTTGGTCACTCCCTGCCCAGAAATTCATTTCCATGCAGCTGTAAACTGAGAAGCCAACTCTCAAATTGCAAACTTGGGTTACACAGGACATTTTTATCAATCTACTAAATATATCTTTAAACATTTCGGTATATTTACCACACTAATCTAATCCAAAAAACCATGAAAACTCACTTGGAAAACAGCCTTACAAGATTAATCCAACTCGCATTTGTAATTCTACTGACAATTTATGCTTCAGATAGTCTTGCTCAATTCTGTGGAACGGAGACAACTATTGCTGAATCAGAGAATCGCGATTATTCTTCCAATATATCATGTGTTAATGAATCTGTTTCATCCAACATGAATAACGGGCTCTATGTTCCAGGTCCCCTTACGGAAATTAAAACTATTAGGTTAGTTTTACATGTTATGCAAAGAAGTGACGGCACTCGAAACTTACAACAAAATGAACCATTGCATTTACAGTGGCTTGAGGGCTGTGCTAGTTACCTGAATTGGCTGATGAGCACAATTCCTGAAGAATGGTGCGATGGTGTCGAAACGAACAGTCTGCATATTGAGGATAGTAGGATACGATTTGTGACTACTGAAATTCAATGGCATCAAGATGATTTAGGTTGGAACAACACTTCAACTACATCGTCTGAAAATGATCTTGCCTTATGTGGATCCTATTGTTACGATCACTACGCCGTTGACCAAGAGCACGTGCTGAATGTTTATCTTCTGGGATCGACAAGAACAATTGAAGCATTTGATCTGAATCCTTTACCAGACGAAGGAATGCATGGCTGTGGCCCTGGTTATTGGGGTCCAAATTCAAACTATCTCACACTTTCAGGCCTATATGATAACTTCCTACGTTATCCTGCAGGCACTTTTGGTGACTTCTCCTATGTTGGTCAACCTTGGGTCGAATTCGGAATGCTTCTACATGAAATTGGACATTGCTTCGGGTTGCATCACAGTTGGTACACAGATCAGGAAGCACTATTTGGACTTTGCAATACTGAACAGATTGATATGTGCGAACCAATTGGAACAGTTAATTGTTCTAATAATGTTATGTCATATTCAAATACAAAAAACAATTTTACTTATCTGCAATTAGCCCATTTACATCAATTAATGTCAGGAGGATGGAGAACAGCTATGCTTAATGAGTGTGAAAGAGATCCTGAACGAGATGTGATTGTAAACTCAAGTCAGACTTGGATATTTGGCAAAGTGTTTGGCGGCAATGTTGAGGTGCAGAACGGAGCCACATTAACAATCAAATGCAAAGTGAATATGCCTAAAGAAGGCTCCATAATTATTCATCCTGGCGCAAAAGTGATACTCGATGGTGGTGTTTGCACAAATAGTTGCGGATACTATTGGAAGGGTTTTGAGGTATGGGGTCAGTCTGCGGAAAGACAGATTTCACACGAACAAGGAACTCTTGAAGTTAAGAATGGTGCAATCATAGAAAATGCCGAATGCGGAGTGCGGTTAGGGCACTTGATTTCCACCGAACCTCAATGGGAATATGATTGGGCAATGACAGGTGGAATTATTAAGTCAATGAATTATTCTGTGTTCAAAAATAACAAAAAAGATGTCGAGTTTTTGTCCTATCAAAACTATTATATTTCAGGCAATAATCACATCCCAAAAAAAAATGCATCCTACTTCTACGAAACAGAGTTTGTAATTGACAAGGCGCTTTCACACGTTTCGAACCTAAGTCAAAGGGTGAGTCTATTTGACGTCGATGGAATTGTCTTTCGTGCATGCAATTTTCATATCGACAGTGATGCTTTAACACATTATGAAATTCAAAATAGAGGATCCGCAATATACTCTATGGCTTCAAGTTTCACTGTTAAAAGTAGTTGTTCGGTGCTGTTACCGGAGGGAGGTGAATGCGACCCAGGATACCTCACCGCTGAAACGTTAGGCGAGCCAAACAGTGATGTGCTTCCCAGTAGATTTAGCAATTATCTTCTTGCAATACGTACTATAGGGGGCGACGGTTTTGGCAACACTTCTGTAAGTGGATCAATATTTACGAATAATCAATTCGGTATATTTCTTAAAGCACTGGACGATGCTTCCGTTTATCGCAATCGTTTCTTCATCGACGAGCAAAATTTTGATATACCAATTTCGTATGGCATTTCACTTCTGGAATGTAACGGTTATGAAATATCAAGAAATATTTTTGAGGGTACCGGAGACATGACTGAATTCAATACTGGACTTTGGGTCTCAAACAGTCCTCCAAATTCAAATGAAATATATTTGAATGATTTCGTGGGCCTCTATGCAGGCAGTATTGCTCAAGGGTTTCAAGCTGGTGGCGATTTCAATTTTCAAGGTTTGGAAATGCTTTGTGGTCTGTATGAAAATAGCAAATACAATTTAGCCATTAATAAATATGGCACCTTTCTAGGACAAATTGCTTTACGCCAAGGCGACCACGCGATCAGTAATTCTGATGTAACTGCGCCTGCAGGAAATCTTTTCACACAAACCAATTGGGGCAACCCGGCACCATACACTGACTACTTTATTTGTCCGGATGGTGAATGTGGGCCTCTAATCTATGAGCATCATGATGAATTAAGTTCCTGGCCTGTATTGCCTATGCAAATTGACCCTTTAGTAATCATTGAGTCGCCAAATACAGCCATATTCTCTACGCGACAAGAGGCTTGTCCTATTAGACATGGAGTCACTCATACTCCACAGCATTTGCATTCAAGTGTGATCTCCAAGCGATTCGAAATAGATGCGTTAAAGATTGAATTGGAAGAATTGGTAGACGGCGGCAATACTCCTTCGGTACTTTCGACTATAAACAATCCGAATAATTCTAGCGCAAGCATTCGTACCAATCTAATCTCCTTAACACCATACCTGAGTGACGCCGCAATAGATGGCCTGATAACACGTCAGCCCGCCCTTAACCCATGGCATTTGTGTGAGCTATTAATTGCTTGTTCGCCATTAAATCCTATAATATTCACAAAAACAAAAAACAGTAATCAACTTTCTGAATTTTTAGTTGGCCTGCTCACCGAATATCAAAATTGCAGTAATAACTATGTGTCAAAAGTTAGCTCTTTGAAACAACTCGAACTTGAGAAAACCAATGCCCTGAGTTCATACATACGTACCAGAATTTCCGAAGATGATGAAAACTATTTTTTAGAAGATGTGAAAGACATTATGTCCGGCGAAGAAACAAACAATGAGATCAAGAAGAAAGTGGCAATTCTAAGACAGGAAGGCAATCTCATAGCTGCAAATTTATTGCTCGAGCAATATGATGAAGACCAAGATACTGACGTTTGGAAACAATTCATGACGGTGATTCTTGATATTGATAATACAGGCGGGTTTCTCAACGCAACTCAGGATCACATTGCTACTTTGGAAACAATAGCCCAATCCAAAAAAAGAGGCTATGGTCATGCTGAAGCAATACTCGAAATTTTGACTGGTATACAACCAACTGAAGAATTGAATCTACCTCAAGAAGGTCTTAAATCTCTCAAAGTAATAAATGAGATTAGGAAACCTTCTCTAATGGGTGTTTATCCGAATCCAGCAAATGGGGAATTTTACATTACCTACGTATTGCCAACCGAACGCTCAAAAGCTTTCGTTCAAATTTATGACGTGTCAGGCAAACTGATAAGAAGTGAAAACATAACCAATGGGTATGGTATTTTTATGCTGAATGCCGCAGATTTTGAACGCGGCAGCTACTTTTTTGAATTGGAATTGAATGGACATAAAGTAGCAACCGAAAAATTCCTAATTGTTGACTAACAATACTTCCCATCCGTTTTTACTTCTCAAGATTGGTGAGTCTTTAAATTCTTAATATGAGTTATTGGATAGCAAAATGCTCAATTATTCTTCAACTACTAATCACCGGTATTTGCTGTGATGCACAATCATTGACCTGTTCATGGCTTCATACTTTTGGTTTCGATGGTGACAATCAAGGAAATGACGCCATAACCGACAATGATGGTAATTTTCTTGTTGTTGGTGATTTCTATGGTACAGTAGATGTTGACCCCTCAGATTCAGAGTTCATACTTCACACCGACCATAAGGATGCCTTTTTTGCAAAATACTCGCCTAATAACGACCTTATTTGGGCATATAATTTCGCAGGGGCCTCCAATAGAACCATTAATAGAATTACGGTTGCTGAAAACAATCAAATAATAATCTGTGGAAATTTCAGCCAAAGCTGTGACTTCGATTTTAGTGATAATGAATTTATACTATTGTCCAATGGTTTTCAGGATGCATTCATGGCGGTGTATGATGGCTATGGCTCCCTTATATATGCAGTCAGCATTGGTGGTGCACAAGGCGACGATACTTCATTCGCTGCGGTTGAAGACACACAAGGTAACTTTTATTTCACCGGCTACTTTCGCGCAGTCGCCGATATTGACCCTACGAATTCTGAACTTCTCGCGTACGAATACACCGGTTCCTCCATTGATATGTTTGTGATTAAGCTATCTCAGACATTTGATTTTATCTGGGGTGGCACAGTAAGTGGTCCAGGTTTTGAAATTGCGAGTTCAATATGTATTGGGTCCGATGATTCAATCTTAATTTCCGGGCTAATAGAAGGAAGTCCAGATTTCGATTTAGATGTTGGCGCTCAGTATGCCATGCTCCAAGTTGCCGAATTGAATGTGGCGAATTGTTTCATTGCCAAATACACGCTTGACGGAACATTTGTTCAAGGAGTCATTTTCGGGGGTCTCGGAGAGGATTACATTACTTCTATGTTATCTAATTCATCTGGTTTCTTAATTGGAGGCTCATATGCAGGTTACGGAGATTTCGATCCAGGTTCAGCATTGCTAGATTTCGAGACATTCGGTGAAAGTGACATGTTTCTGATGCAGATCGATAATGAATTTAACACGCTTTGGTCATATAATGTTGGTGGAACTGAACACGATTATATAAGTGATCTTGCGACAGATCCTTTTGGAAACATTGCTGTTGCTGGATCATTCGCGAGATCAATTGATTTCGATACCGGTACTGAAGAGTACATTTTAAGCGTTCCTGCGACGGAGGAGGGAGATTACTATGATGCAGTGGTCATATTGTTCTCGGCGGATGGTCAATTCAAAGAGGCTAAGAATTTTGGCGGATGGTATTTTGACATTTCGAAAGGAGTCGCTATAAGCGGGAACTCAATTCTGACCACTGGCTATTTTACTTTAATTGCTAGTTTGGACGCTTGCACGGCAGAAACAGAAAATGAAGGATACGGGGAGGATGTCTTTATCCTATGTTTAAGTTCAGAATATTTAGAAATAAATGAACAATCGAAACATATTGCATTCGTATCTCCCAACCCAGCAGACAAATTCATCCATGTAAAATTTAGTAAACTAACAACATCAAATAAGGACGCAATTAAAATCTATAACCTCCAGGGACAATTGATCAACCAATTTATATTGCAACCCAATAAGCCTACCTTTTCCATCGATTGTTCAGAGTTTGAAAACGGTACCTATTTATTAAATATCGAAAGTGAAGGGGTTGTTATTTCCGAAAAAGTAGTTGTAGTGCATTAAATTTTTCTATAGGCAATTCTTCATTTTTACTAATTCTTATTGGCTAAAAATTGAGCAACTCAATTTAAAGGTAAAGCGGCCTGCGGTCCATCAAAACAACGCCCTCACTTGCAATCCACCCGAATGAATCGCCCTTACCGTTTCAGGTTTACGGCCATTGTAAATCAAATTAACCTGAAGATTTTTTGCAACAGTTCTTTGCACTCCTACGCTCCATGTAAAATTATTTCCGGTAGATAATCCTTCCAGCATTTCAAATGAAAGTGAATTATTGTTTGCTCCATTGTAGCGAATATTGAAATAATTGACTTCGAGTTGAAAGCTACCCTTTTCTGTGGTGTTGTAAGTGAGATCGCTTCCCAACTTTTGAATGATCACCAACTCCGGTCCTTGGCGGTTTTGTTTTTCGGAAAATTGTGCCGTCATATTCAGACGAGCATGCGTATTAGGCTGCCAGGTAAATTTCGGTTGAATGGAATAATATATCAACTCATAATTTCTTCCGGATAAAAAATCTGAACTCGCCACCTTTTTTCCAAAGCGATTTTCCATGAAAAAAGTAAAGTCGCGAATGAAACTCCAACGAACTCCAAGCTGGTTATAATCATCTCCCCGACTTTCAAATCCATTGCTCAGCAAGTTCTTATTTCTGCCATATTGATAGGTGTAATCAAATCCCAAAATCGGATTCGATTTATTGAAGAACAGAATGTTGCGGAACAATCCATTGAGTGAAAGCAATGAGCTGTCAGCGATCGTAAGAACGAAAGGATTGAAGCGTTCATCGCGATTTTCTCGTGTCGTTTTGCGATCGATACGCAATGTGGTATTGTCTGAAAACCTCGCAACGAACTTTTGAAAACCCTCATCACCTTTCAAAATTTTTGATGGTGTCAATAAAATAGATTGTGTGAATTGGTTGGAATAGGTCTTGACATAATCATTGGTTTGAACAAATGACCTAATGTAATTTGCTTCATAACTGAATTGTGCAATTTCAAATTCATTCAAGTCTTTGATGTTGTCGCCATCGTAATCGTTCCAGACATAAGCACCCTGACCTGCCGGGACTTCCAGGTAAATGAACTCTTTCTTTTGTTCCAGACCAGAACCGATTTCGTAAAACGTAGTATTGGTCAAAAATCCGTTTTTCAGTTTGAAGGAATATTCGACACGTGTGAGCAATGTATTCTCCGGAGATTGTGTAAAGAGTTCCGGATTGATGACACGCAACCGGCGATTGCTGACGTTAATACTTAATCTGCTGTCTTTCGCTCCCCTCAAACCGATCAAAGCTCCGTATTGATCAGCACGCGCTGCTGAAGATAGCGAGACATCCACAGGCTTCCAGTCGGTGCGGTCCCGATAATAAACCGTAACGGATCTTTTCAACGTATCGGAAGTTCCTGCCCCGGCCTCCCAATCATAGAATTGATAAGTTGTAGTGGAAAGTGTATCCGATTTGCCGCGATAAAAAAGATTGTGTTCATGCTCATCTCTGAAGTATACTCTGAATTTTCCGAGCTCCTTCGAGATGTTGGCTTTATGACGCAAAAACTGAGAGTTGACCTGACCTTCGGTAGAGAGATATGAAGCATTCACCACGGCGCTAAATTTATTCTTAGTAGAAATATTCGTTTGAAGTTTCCCTTTGTAGCCTTGATAATTTTCACCAAGTAAAAACATATCGGCTCCTGCATTGACAGATCCCCATCGCGAAGTTTTAATTCCGAAATTCGCTCCCGAAATGTGCTGATCAGAAGACAGGTTGAGCAATTGCACATTCCAATTACGTGCAAATTCCACCTCCCGAAAACGTTCTATCTGCACAAAATGCTGGCCGGTGTATTCATAAGACAATTCTGAATTCAATTCGTTTTTATGAAAATGATTACCCTGAATTAGTATATCCGATGAATCCTTCAGAAGACTTGCTTCTCTTTTCCATTTGTAAATGGTTCTAAACGCATACCCCACGTCATCTGCGGCATCAAGTGATGAAAACGTATTAAGATCCTTGTTTGAGACAGCGCCTTCAACCAACAATCGCGCTCGTTGATACCTCCCAAGGCTCACTTCCGCACCTGTCGTAAGCATCTGATTTTTTTTTGGTGAAGCGAGCAGAATGATGGGAGCATAATTGCCTTGTGATTTAAAAATTCCATTCACCCATACAGGCGCTATCCACGCATATTTTTTTCCACTTGATGTAAATCCATCTTCCACATAATCACCATTGCCGGAACCAACGAAAGTGAAAGAAACCCGGTAATGCGCCAATGACGAATCCGTGGAATATACAAACACCGAATCAAATTCAAGTGAGTCTGTCAACGCATAGAGGACAGACGCATTTGAATATCCAACGCTATCGATACCGGAAATGTAAGCACTTAGAAAATCATCACCACTTGCTGCTAAAATCGCCTTCTCGCCTTCTGTCAAATCTTGTTGCAATGGCTGATTTTTGGCGTCATTTTCCGAATAAATATTGAGATAAAATTTGTTTTGATTTCTTTCATACACAACCGAAGACTGAAGTAAAGGTCGTGCGTAGCGTTTTTCTGAATACTGAAATTCAACTACAATTCTTCGGTCCTTGGTGATAAACTGGCGAGGAGTAAATGTGATTTCAGAAGCATTGTAGTCGATTACATAATCTTTGTCCTGACCTCGTTGCAAAAGTTTGCCATCGATGTAAACTTGCTCTGTGCCAGACAACACAATGATGAAAAGCTCATTGTCAGCGCCGCGTAATCGATATGGTCCCTGATTACCCTCTAAGCCTTGCACTACATTTCGAGAAAATCTTCCTTTCGAAATTGAAGCAGATACTTCTGTCGTCAATTTTGATTTTACAAGTCCTGTTTTATTCAAAACAGATGTATTCAGGAAATAAGCACCTTGTGCCCGTTTGAAATAATTGAGAAAATACCCGGCCGGGCGTCGCAATTGAAAATCGCCTGCAATGAGTTTTGTTTTGTCATCATAAAGTTGAATGAATACCTGGTCGAAATCTTGAAGTTGTTGAGTATTGCCATCCGGCTGAATAGGAATATTATCATCTGTAACCGATGCAAGAATGCTGTATTGCTCACTGATTTTTCCGCTGAGCTGAAGATTGAGAGTTGAATTGACAGAAAGATTCTGATTGTTTCCGAATAGCACACCCCTCGAGATAGAACCACTTTTTTGTAATCCCTGATCTGAGAAAATATTCTGGCCGTTGTTGCTTCGTCCAATTACATAGGGTTTGAAACTACCTGCTTCGCTGTTCATGATGATGTCTCCATTTTTCCTGATCACTTCCTTGCCCAAAAAAACCGGAAAAACCCGAAAAACACAATCAACTGAATCAACCAGGTTTGAGTCAGAAAAAGTGATAGTGGACTGAATTTCGTTGACTATAAAAATATCCGCACTCAACGACTGTCCTTTCAAAAAAACTTGAAGAGAACCCGGAATAATACTCAAGGTATCCAACTGTACCTCTTCAATTCCGGGTTTGATGCGAATACTCCGTTGATTAGAAATTTGGGCGACAACACCCGAACCAAAACATAACAAGCAAAGAATCAGGCAATAGCCGGAGTAATGAAGTCGGTATGGTCGGTTGAAAAGCAGCAAGGAAACTATAGATACAAAGTTCGGGCAGAATGACTAATACAATCCGGCACGAACGTAGGGTGAGAATGAAAATTTTAAGCCTTTGCAGATTCTATCGCACAATGAGTAGATGGATATCTGTAAAAGTCCAATGAATTCAATTTTCGCATGGAACAGACCACTCATCATATTTGCAAAGTTGCTGATGTCATTTCTCGCCTAGTTTCGTCTTCGATGATTTTCCGACTTCTGAAAGAAAGTTTTTTGTTTGCCTGGCAGGCCCTGATCACGAATAAACTCAGGACTACTCTCTCTTTGCTTGGTGTGACGATCGGAATTTTCTCCATCATTTTTGTTTTGAGTATTGTTGACAGTATGGAGGCTGAAATGAAATCGAGCTTCGACATGATTGGATCTGACATTCTGATGGTGCAGAAATGGCCGATGGGACCTGAAGACGGCGCTGAAGATTATGAATGGTGGAAGTATATGCGCCGACGTCCGCCTAATTACAAAGACATGCTCAAGTTGAAAGAGCGGATGGAGGACGCGCAATCCGTGGCTTTTTCAACGAACACGCAGACAACTTCTGAGTACAGAAACAATTTTCTAAAAACAACGGTTGCAGGCGGTGTCAGTTATGAATATCGCGAAACGATTGCCATCAATCTCCAATCCGGAAGATACTTTACGCCGGCGGAGTGTGAAACAGGAAAAAACTTCGCTATCATTGGTGCTCTTGTGAGTGAGCAATTGTTCGGAGATGTCAATCCATTAGGAAAGGAAATGTTGGTTGGTGGACTCAAGGTGGTTGTGATCGGCGTGTTCGAAAAAGAAGGTACTTCACTCTTCGGAACGGGCTTCGACCAACTCGTGATGATGCCTATCACGTTTGCAACGCGAATCATACCGCCCGACAACGACGAATCCAATATCCTGGTGAAAGCAGGCGCAGGAGTGACCAATAAACAACTCAAAGATGAAGTTATCGCGACATTTCGGGAAATACGCGGACTAAAACCTGCCGGTGACAATGATTTTTCCATCATCGAATCTTCCATGATCAATGAAATTGTCGATAGCATTATTGGTGTATTCAACATTGTTGGACTCGTCATCGGAATTTTTGCCATTCTTGTCGGAGCGTTCAGTATTGCAAACATCATGTTTGTATCGGTGAGTGAACGAACCAATATTATTGGCATTCAGAAGGCGCTCGGCGCGAAGAATTATTTTATCCTGATGCAATTCCTGTTTGAATCTGTTGCTTTGTGTCTCATTGGCGGGGTAATCGGATTGCTGCTAGTCTGGGGTGTGATCAGCCTGCTTGGGAATGTGGTGGATTTCAATTTTATACTTCCACTCTCGAGAATCGCAATGGGCATGAGTATTTCAATCGTTGTCGGATTAGTTGCTGGTATCGTTCCTGCGATGAAAGCTGCGAATCTGAATCCGGTGGATGCGATGAGATCGAAGTAAGAGGTCAGAAGACAGAGATCAGAGATCAGAGATCAGAGGTCAGAGGACAGAGGACAGATAATCGGGATTCTGGTCGCGGCAGAAAATTTTATGCCTGCCTTGATTGACGAAGAGGACAGAGGTGAGATGCGAGAAGTGAGAAGTGAGAAGTGAGAAGGTTATGGCAAGAGTAAAGAGCTATCGCCATAGCTGAGAAATCTGTAGTGGTTTGTAAGAGCATGACGGTAGATTTTTTTCCAATCTTCACCAATAAACGCCGAAACCAAAAGAAGCAAGGTGCTTTTCGGTAAATGAAAATTCGTAAACATTCCTTTGCAAATCCGAAACTGAAATCCCGGTGCGATCAGAATGGATGTGGAAGCGCGGAAGTGTGTATGATTTCGCTCCCGACAAAAATGAATGATAGCTTCGAGACTTTCTTTTAACGTGAAAGTGGTGGTCAGTTCATAGGCTTCCCACTGATTCAAAAATGGAATTTCACCTTCCGAAAATGAATTGATTTTCAACTTCACACCGATCCAATAGAGACTTTCAAGCGTTCTGACGCAAGTCGTACCTACAGCAATGATTCGTTTGTTATGTTGCGAGGCAAGAAGTTCCAACAATTCTATTCCAACCGAAAAAACTTCGCCATGCATTGGGTGATCTGCGATGGTTTCTGTGGAAACGGGTTTAAATGTTCCTGCTCCTACATGCAGGGTCAGTTTGTGGTTTTCAATGCCTTTGTTTTCGAGATCCTTCAACAACTCAGGCGTGAAATGAAGGCCTGCAGTGGGCGCCGCTACTGATCCTTCAGCCGATGCAAAAACAGTCTGATAACGAATCACATCAGAAGGTTCAACCTCCCTTTTAAAATAGGGCGGCAATGGAATCTCGCCTGCTTTCAGAAGTATTTCTGAAAAAACAAATTCTGGATGTGTCCATGAAAATTCAATTTGAAATTGCTGATCCGCTTGAGAAATCTTCTTTGCGTAAAATCTTAATTCTAATCCTTCGATCTGAAGATGCATACAAAGGACTTCGTCATTCCTCCACTTTTTGGCACCACCCACCATACAAAGCCAGTTGAGCTGATGCCGGGAGGACATGGCGTCCTGATGACTCAGACCTATTGGCTCAAGGCAAAGTATTTCGATTTCACCACCCGTAGCTTTTTTGAAAAACAACCTAGCCGGAATAACACGCGTATCATTCAAAATGATTAAATCATCCGGATTCAATTTGTCCGAAATATCAAGGAAAATCGAATCTTCGATCGCGCCGTTTTCATACACCAGCAGTTTGGATAATTCGCGTTGAGCTAGAGGAAACCGCGCAATAGCTGAATCGGGCAATTCGAAATCAAAGTCTTCAATACGGATTTGTTTGGGAGAAAGTAACATCAGAGCGAAATGGAAAGTGTAAAAAAAATCATGGCTGGACGTTTCCAGCCATAATTCTAAACCTTAACTAAAACTAACTATACTACTTGATGTGCCCTGAAGGGACACTTCAACTGTGTGTTACTTATCTGTAAATGTGTAAGTGCATCCGACTTACCTCAAAATTTCCTTGCGTTACAAATGTGAGAACACTTTGAGCAGGAATATGTTGCTTTAACAAATACTTTTAACAGGAATTTAATCGAATCTTGCCTTGCTAACGGGCAACATCTGAGATAAGAACCTGATTATCATTTCCAATTTCAAAAGAGAGTGACATCGGCAAACAAACCAATTCAAGAGCCTTTTTCAAATCTTCATTGTCGAAGCGACCTGTATAGAGTCGCTTGCCTTGGATATTGGTAGTGATCTTCACATTGAACTGTCGGGCCATTTCGTCCAAAACATTTTGAATTGGTTCATCTTCATAAACAAATTCACCGGTTTGCCAATCCGGATTGTTGGAATCAAACGAACTCATGATCAATTCCCCGCCGGTGAGTTCCACTGCATGACCTGGTGTAATTTCAACAAATCCTTTGTCAGCTTTCAAGCTCACCTGAACCTTACCCGTGCGACATTCCACACGAAATTTGTCTTCTCTTGAAAAAACATCGAAAGACGTTCCGACCACTTCAACCAACCCAAGATCTGTCACAACAGTAAATTTGCTTCCCTTTTTCACCTTAAAAAAGGCTTGTCCATCTAGTTTCAACGTACGCTCATTCTCCCAGTTGTCATCGAAGGTCAGAACAGATCCTGCATTCAATTTGACCTCTGAGAAATCCGGCAATACAACATCGGATGTCTGCTGGAAGGCTGTTTCGTATCTCATCAATTTGCTTTGAGGCCAGAATAAAACAACAGCAACAATGATCGCCGCTGCTGCTCCAGCAACAGCATAAAAAGGCCTCCTGCTGATCGTTCTTACCTTTGTTTCAGAACCACTGGATGCCACCAACTTAGGCTGCAATTGCGCCCAGGCCTGCTCAGTACTCCTGACAAAAGGCGTTTCTAGATTCTTTAATATTTCCTTATAATTTCCCATCTCTTTCCTCATTTTTCCGCTTTTCGAATGATTCTACACTTATAGAATCAATCACCCTACCCTCCATTTTAATTATTCTTCAATAAATATTTCAATAGTAAAACTACTCACACCGGCAACAAACCCATTACCATCCTTCACATTTTCCGGCCCATCTTGTAAAATACCTCTGAGATCGGCGGCATCGAAGAAAAACATTTGTTCAAATTGTCGGTCAATGACGTAGACAGTCAGTTTGTGATTGCCAAGATACTGAAAATCACTTTTGAGCAGATTCAGAAATGGCTCGAGTTGCGGTCCGGTAAATCGATTTTGAAACTGACCTGTTGGTGATTGATTAATTTCAATCGGGTTCTGTTCCAAATTCTCCAACTTGACGACAAAAGAATACAAATCTGGATCCGGAGAAGTCCATTGAACAAGTCCGGCGTGATTGGTCGTGTTTTCCGGATCATTGATGATTACCGTATCCAATTCCTGAACAAGCAGATGAATTGCCGGTGGAATAACCACATGAGCCGATGACCTCAATCCCATTTCGGTGTCGTTGAGCTCTATATCGTACTCGCCTTCGCTTTGAATCACAAAATTCTCATCCGTGTAAAAATCAATTCCACTATTCACCAATTCTACTGACGAATGGTCGTCACCAATGATTCTAATTTCCGCTGATCTGTGCTTTTCTGTAGTTTCCCCGGAGAACGCCATTTCAAAATAACGCACGCCGGTCGGCTTTTTTCCGGCTTCCAGAATTGCGGTAAGGATCGGGCCTTCTCTGATCAAATCATCCATTTCAACGCGTGTGCATTGTGACAAGAGTAAAAAGAGCAATATGACGCGGCTCGTTTTCAAAAGTTAAACTTTAAATTTACGGATGGCAAAAAACCCAACATGCGCAATGAACGCTTCGAGATTGTGAAATCATTCGCATTGCTGCTAGTTCTCAAAGTCAGATATTGGATATCCCGAATATTTATGCGGTTGTATACATTAAAAACTGAAGCCTGAATATTAATGCGAGTGCTGCCTAACACAAAATGATAAGCTGCGGTTACATCCAGCCTGTGATATTCCGGCAGCCTGGCACTGTTCGGTTTTCCATAGACAGGCAATTTTCTGATTTCGCCATCAGGCAGCTGAAAATTGTATGTTCCAAGCACTGGTGTATATGGTCTCCCACTTCCAAATACCCAGAAGAGAGAAAAATCCCACCGCTTCAGATTCAATTGATAATTCAGTTTAAGTTCATGACGTTGGTCAAAAACCTCGGGAACATTCTTTAACTGATACAACATGAAGTTAACCTCCGTTTTCATGATCGAATAACTTAAAACCATGTGATGTCTTTTCACATCTTTCGAAAGTAAAAAATCTGCTCCAAAAGCTCGCCCCTGACCTATTAAGAATGGAAGATCCACAGTGACATTCGAATTGCCGAAAAGACTCCTGTTTAGAATATTTCCTTCCGTCAGTTTGTAGTAACTTTCTACATCAAAGGTCCAGTTTTTTTTGTGGAAAACAAATCCCAACATTAGCTGATCTGATTGCAGAATTCCTTTACCTGAGGACTCTGCAATCCACCAATAATCAGGTGTATTGAGATAAAGGCTTTGAGTCTGCGTTCTTTGTATAAATTGGTGAATGCGGCCAGCGGACGCCTTCAAGTCAAATGTCTTTTTGATCAACTCAAATTGGATGAGTAAACGCGGTTCAAAATAGAATAATGATGTTTTGCTAAAATAATTCACCCGGACACCCGGCTTGATTTTAAGTCGTTCGTTCGTTTCATTCTCTTCGCTCAGATAAGCAGAAACAATTATCCCTGTTCTAGTTGTGTCATTCAAAATTGCACCTACTTCATTCTTCTTCATGGATGATGAAATGGTATTTACCTGAAGACCTGACACGAAATGATGGCCATTGAATTTTCGATTCACTTCGAATCGGCCATCGAAATCATCCAGCACGGTAAGTTCTGATGTAAACCGCACACTATCTGTCTGAAAAAGTAAATCGTTGATACTATCTGAAGAAAAAAAGCTTCCTGTAAACCGACTGAATCCTGCCACAAATGTCGAGCTCCAGTCATTCTTCCAAGTTCTTCCCCAGCGAAGAGATGCACCTGCGTTCTTCTTATAGTTCTCGTCTGTATAACTGATGTTATGCGGATTTTCAAGTTCCTTATCCGAGCTATCTGCGTATTGAACGTATAGCTGGTCGCGGGAAGTGTATAAACTCAGGTTTAGAAAATCTTTCCTGGTTGGACGATAAGAGAGTTTAATATTGAAATCCTGAAAGAAAAATTCAGGATCATTTGTCCCGAATGTTTGGGTGCCCTTTTCTGCACTGGTCACTACTGCAGCATTATAGGTTGTGTTAAAGAGACTTTTATATGTAGGTGAGAAGATGACTTTGGTGAATGCTCTTCGTGCAGCAATAAAAATAGAAGACTTACCGGATGAGTCTATCGGAGCTTCGAATACAGCTCCAACAGAAAGCGGACCTATATCCACCTGACCCGCACTTTTGTTCAAATTTCCTTCTCTGCCAATAATCTCCACAACACCTGCTGCCCTTCCACCAAATCGTGCCTCTGTGATGCCTTTATGAATATTCATCGCCTTGACTGTATTGGCATTAACAGATGTAAATGCACCAAAAAAATGATCCTGATGATACAAGTTAAAACCATCGAAGGAAATTTGTGTCTGGTCATTATTGCTACCCCGAATGAATAATCCATTGCTTGATTCCTGTGTCGCATTGATACCCGGCAGAATTTGTGCAGCACGCATGACGTCAGCTTCACCTGTTCCCTGAGTAACATTTAAAGCCGACGGATTCAACACATGCAAGCCTGGTATATAGCCGGTTTTTAGAAAAGACACACCATCAGCCGTAATCATCACATCAGGTAAGAAATTTCTTGTTTCTGAAAGGTAAATGGTTACAAAAGTTTTTCCCCGAATCTCCCGCGCCGGAATCAATTTAACTTCATATCCCACAAAAAAGACTTCCAACGTATCACTTTCATTCAAAGCCGTGTCGATGGTGAATTGGCCTTCTGAATTTGCGCTCACTGCGCAAGAGGAATTGGCAATTGTCAATACAGCGAAAGGCAAAAGCTCGCGACTATACGAGTCACGAATTTCCCCACTGACTATTGCGGACACTTCACTGCTTTGGTCCTGATCCGAATCAGTATCAGGCGCTCTTTCCTGATAAATCACATAGGTTTCATCCAGCGATTTGAAGACAAACGTTGTTTCTGCGAGCAACATCTTCAACGCCTGAGCCGGCGTTATGCCGTCAAACTTCCAGGATCCTCTGATCTTGCCCAGTTGAAAACTATCATAGGCAAAATTGATTTGATACTTTTCACCCAATTGCTGAAGGACATCACTGACCCGGAAATCTGAAAACTCCTCTTGTATAATCACTTCGGTTTGCGATGAAACAACAGATCCGACAAGTAGAAATATAAGTGAGATAATTAAACGACTGGTGCGCATGGCGATCAGCGTTAGATTTCAGTCCCGAGTTGTTCCCGAAAAATCTTCAGAACCTTGCTCATTCTTTTTTCGATCGCTTTAACTGACAATCCAAGTCGTTCGGCGATTTCAACGTAGGTCAGATCTTCCAACCTATTCATTAGAAAAACCTCTCGCCCACCTTCTGGTAACGAAGCAATTACACGTTGCAACTTTTCTTCATACTGCGCGATTTCGGCAAGCTTCTCAGGTGTATCGTATTCCCTATCTGCAGATGGCTTCTTTCTGAATTTGAACAGAAGCTGCTGTCTTTTCAGGTGATTAATGGTATTGTTTTGTGCAATCTTGTATAAGTATGCCTTTACAGTGCTTTTGTCGATCCGCTGACGAGTTTCCCATAGCTTCAGGAAAGTATCTTGGGTGATGTCTTCGGCAAGATCCGCATCACCACCGCATCGATAATAGATGAAGTTTCTGATCGGCTTATATAACTCAGTGAATACCTGTTGATACTCAGCCAAGCTCAGCTCTTCAAAATTTTTTTCGGGTCTAAAAATGGAGAGAAACAAAATCTTTTCGGGTAAACAATCTGTGGCAATGATACCCACAAACAACTTTAGTCCCTATAGAATTGATTTACATAAAATCACAGATTCGGGTATTTCTCCATTGAAATAAAAATATGGATAGCGTTTTTTTTATGATCTCACCTATTTCTGCTCGATGAACAAAATGGAAAACCCGATCTCAAATCCGATCAAAAAAACAGCCCATTCAATGTCCGATTCTGAGTTAATTTTGCTGTCAACAGTAAATGACACTGTACTATTATGCAAGGCAAAATACTCGTGATCGGAGCCTCCGGCCAGATCGGAATAGAATTGGTAGGAGCACTTCGGAAGTTAAAAGGTGTGGATCAGGTTATTGCAACGGATATCAAACCTGCAGACGCGCCAGAATTGAAAGACGGCCCATTCGAAATTCTCAATGTGTTGAATCTCGATGAACTGGAACGGATCATCAAAAAACATCAGATTGCAGAAGTCTATTTGTTGGCTGCATTACTTTCTGCAACTTCTGAAAAAAATCCGGAGCGCGCCTGGGATTTGAATATGAACGGATTGTTTCATGTTCTTGACCTTGCGAAGAACAAACAGCTCAAGAAAATATTCTGGCCTAGTTCTATCGCTGTCTTTGGACCATCAACCCCAAAAACGGATACTCCTCAGTATACGATTATGGAGCCAAACAGCGTCTATGGAATATCGAAACTTGCCGGCGAACGCTGGTGTGAATATTATCATCAGAAATTCGGAGTCGATGTGCGCAGCCTCAGGTATCCCGGTCTGATCGGTTATAAATCAGATCCCGGCGGTGGAACTACAGATTATGCCGTAGATATTTTTCATCAGGCAATAGAAAAAGGACATTATGATTGTTTTTTATCGGCAGATACTATGCTGCCCATGATGATGATGGAAGATGCAATCCGGGCAACTATCAGCATCATGGAAGCATCGGAAGAGCAAGTCAAAATTCGAAGCAGTTACAATATAGCCGGCTGTAGTTTTACACCTGAACAACTTGCATCCCGTATTCAAAAATCAATTCCTGAATTCTCCATCTCATATACGCCGGACTTTCGTCAGCAACTTGCCGACTCATGGCCCGACAGTATTGATGATCGATTTGCAAGAACTGACTGGCAATGGAAAGCAGAGTTTGACACTGACAAACTTGTGAATACCATGATCTCAGAGTTACGGCATAGAAAAAAACCGATTCTTTCGTAACCAACCGATTCCTGTTCACGTATAGGTGGCACTATTCATCAACAATCGAGTTGAATAGGCCTAACGCTATACAGAAATGAACCAGGTCGTATCATCCATATTCCGAAAAACACTTACTGCTGCAATGTGCCTTACTGTGCTGCAACTTTTTGCTTTTGGCAGCGAAATCAACCAGACTGATCATAAGGGCCAACGTCAGGGTTATTGGATTATTAAAGGCAACATGGTAGATGACCATGACTACAAGCCAGAAAGCAAAGTAGAAGAAGGTAATTATGTAGACAATCGCAAAGACGGACTTTGGAAAAGATATTGGCCTAATAACAGGCTTCGCTCTGAAGTGAATTATCAGTCAGGCAAACCAATGGGTGAATACAAACTTTTCTATGAAAATGGCAAACTGGAAGAACACAGTAATTGGGTTAACAGTAAAAACACGGGAGAATTCAAGCGCTATTATGCCAATGGTAATCCTCAGCAACACTTCATTTTTGCTGAAAATGGAAAACGAAACGGTGTTCAACGCTACTACCATGAAAATGGTAAAATTGCGATGGAAGTAAACATTGTCAATGGCAATGAATCAGGTTCACTGAAGCGCTATAATCCAGATGGCACACTTGCCGAGGAAAAAACATTCGAGAACGGTGTTGTAAAACAAGGAACCGCTAAACAATACAAAGAGGTGACTCCTCAACCTGTTATTGCCAAAGACGTGTATGATGAAAACGTCGGCAATGAAAGCAAAGTTGCAACTGACAAAACAAACAAAGCCACATCTTTTAAACCAAATGGATTCAACACTTTATATGATCGTAATGGTGCATTGACACAAGTAGGAGAATTTGTTGAGGGCAGACTTTACGATGGAAAGTGGTATCGTTATAACTCCGATGGATTGCTCATTCGTATTGAAATCTACAAAGGAGGGAAATTTGTTGGCTCCGGAGTTATTGGCGAAAATGATCAATAGAAATTTTTCCATCACATAATATTTGAGCCATCGCATAAAGCGGTGGCTTTTGTTTGATCTATGAAATCAATGACTCTGCATCACATTCAATCTGCTTTAATTTTGTGACCCTCAGAATGCAACACTTTTATTCATTGGATTGTTTGCTTCTCATCATCAAGTACTGAATTAACTATAGACGTATCCTTTTCTTTGCCATATGGAACAAACCCTATTTATTTACAACAGCCTGACGAGAGAAAAAGAGAAATTCGAGCCGATAGTGCCCGGTCATGTTGGATTGTATGTATGCGGACCCACCGTCTATAGCGATGTACATCTCGGTAATGTCCGAACGTTTCTCACATTTGATATTGTGAAAAGGTATCTTGAATTCATCGGATATAAAGTCCGCTACGTGCGCAATATTACAGATGTAGGTCACTTAACCGGTGATAGTGATGACGGTGAAGATAAAATCGCAAAAAAAGCGAAACTCGAAAATCTGGAACCGATGGAAATCGTGCAGAAGTACACCAACGGATTTCATGATGTGATGAGGTTATTCAATATTGAAAATCCTTCGATTGAACCGACAGCAACAGGGCATATCATCGAACAAATTGAAATGATCCAGGAGATTATTGCCAATGGCTATGCATACGAAAGCAATGGTTCAGTGTACTTCGATGTTCGGAAATTCAGTGAGAAGTATGAATACGGCAAATTATCAGGTCGGGTGATTGATGAATTATTGGCAAATACCCGTGATCTCGATGGACAAGAAGAAAAACGCGATTCGATTGATTTTGCACTTTGGAAAAAAGCAGAACCACAACATATCATGAAATGGAAAAGTCCGTGGGGAGAAGGATTCCCAGGATGGCATATCGAATGTTCAGTGATGAGCACGAAATACCTTGGGAAGGCTTTTGACATTCATGGAGGAGGCATGGATCTGAAGTTTCCACATCATGAATGTGAAATTGCACAGAATGTTGGAGCAACCGGACATGAACCAGTGAGATACTGGATGCATGGTAATATGCTCACCATGAATGGAAGAAAGATGGCTAAAAGTGAAGGCAACGGTTTTACACCTGAAGAGCTGGTTACCGGAAATCACAAACTGTTGGACCGCGGTTATAGTCCAATGACAGTTCGCTTTTTCTTCTTAATGGGACATTATGCAAGTACACTTGACTTTAGCAATGAAGCGTTGCAAGCTGCGGAACGCGGATACAAAAGAATGTTGGCCGCTATCAAAACCTTGGAGCAAATCAACCCGTCTCCCGAAGGAGAATTTGACACTTCGCAATTGCTGGCAGCATGCTATACGGCAATGAACGATGACTTCAATACTCCAATTGTTATCTCGCATTTATTTGAAACAGTTCGTGTGATTAACTCAACGAAAGAAGGTAGTATCAAACTGACGGCGCAGCAAATTGAAGAACTGAAAACCATTTTTAGTGATTTCTTTTTTCGTGTCCTGGGACTCGCAGCAGAAGATTCAGGCGAAAACTCAAAGCTTACTCAATCTCTCATGGAGCTGATTATAGGTCTGCGGGCAGATGCGAAGTCAAAAAAAGACTATGCCACTTCTGATAAACTGAGAGATACTCTTGCAGAAATAAACATCGAAATCAAAGACACCAAAGACGGAGTTACCTGGAGTCATTCAGAATGAGAATGAGAATGAGGTGAAGTCAATATGCAGAAAAATAGAACTCAAAAATGAAAGCAAAACAGATCGTTGGAATTACATTGATTTCACTGCTGGTATTTTCACTGGTCTATACCGGATGCAAAGACGAACCCAAACCGAAGTCAGTCAAACCTCAGCCAACCACTAAAGTTGATGTTGTAGCTCCTGAATTTTCCGCTGATTCGTCGTTTGCGTTCGTACAAAAACAAGTTGATTTTGGTCCACGTGTTCCAAATACAAGATCTCACATAGCCTGCGCTGACTGGCTATCCGCGTCACTCAAAACTTTTGGCGCACAAGTCACCGATCAAACATTACAAGTAAAAGCTTACGACGGAACACTTCTGAATGGAAGAAATATCATCGCTTCATTTCAACCTGAAAAAAAGAATCGCATCATGCTTTGTGCACATTGGGATACTCGACCTTATGCGGATAAAGACAACGACAAGTCAAAATGGAAAACCCCAATTGATGGCGCGAATGATGGTGCAAGCGGTGTAGGAGTGTTGATGGAAATCAGCCGGATCATCAGTAAACAGCCAACAGATATTGGAATTGACATCATGCTATTCGATGTTGAAGATTATGGAACGCCTGAGTTTGTTGGCGATGATTACAAGGACGTTCTCAATGAAAACTTTATTACTTCCTGGTGTTTGGGATCTCAGTATTGGGTAAAAAATCCGCATGTGAAAAATTACAATCCCCGTTTTGGAATCTTATTGGACATGGTGGGTTCTGCCGATGCCCAATTCAACAAAGAAAAATATTCGGGTGAAGTTGCTTCAGATGTTTTAGGCCTTGTATGGAATACTGCGTCCAAACTGGGCTACGGATCCCTTTTTCTTGATCAGGAAGTAGATGGTGTAATTGATGATCATGTGATGTTGAATCGCGGAGGCTACCGGTGCATTGACATCATTGATACACGGCCACAAGTGATGGCAATGGGATTAGGCGGATACAAATTTGGGAACTATCATCACACACATCAGGACAACATCAAGCTGATAGACAAGAACACACTAAAAGCTGTCGGACAAACATTACTCCAGGTCATTTACAATCAATAATCACTGCTGTCCGACAAAAAGTGTTTGGGATCAAGCTATTCCTCTTCGAAGTAAGGAGAAGTCAGAAGTCAGAAGTCAGAAGTCAGAAGTAAGAGGTCAGTAGTAAGAGGGTTAAATTCGAATTCTTGAAT
>JANOVT010000360.1:0-18095 GCA_031417525.1 Flavobacteriales bacterium
TGACAATCGGCCTCTGAAGTGCCATAGAATGGATGTGCAATCACTTTATTGGCAATAAGATCAGTATGCACACATCCGGGAACAACAGCAGGCATCCAGGTAGATGCATCAGATTGACGGAATTGCCAGGATAAATTCAGATCTGTGACGGTTGTGGTTTTTTGTGTCAAACTCTGAAGAACAAGATTCATAAAGAAAATTACAACGAAATATTTTTTCATCTATTGGATTTTATAACCACGTGATTGCCTTTCAAATGTGTCTTGAATAATGTGAAATGAACGATTCCAAAAATATAGCCAATGCCGTATGAAAAATGAATCACCAAAAAAGTGATGAATGTGTAAACAAACAACTTTAATCCACTTCGTCTTGCCAAAAAGAAAGACGTGAGCAGGATCATAATTCCATAAATGAACATTTCTGCGCAGAGGATCCAACCAAAAATCGACTGATAAAAACTGAGAACCATTAGAATAAAAATACTTAACACCAGACCGGGCGGTGCGAATTGGCGAAGCGTAGCCGGTGTTCCTAACTTCAGATTTACAAGTGGTTTGAATAAGCCATATTGATAAAACATTCTCTTCAATTTAGTCAAATCAGGCCTTGCGAAATATTGAATTTTGAGCGAAGGAATCAAAATGATTTTTCCTCCGTTCTTTTTAATCCGACCGTTGAACTCATCGTCTTGATTACGCGATAAATCGACATCAAAAAATCCAATACGGTTAAACAACTCGCGGTGAAAACAGCCGAATGGTACTGTGTCCACTTCTGTGTCATTCTCTGTACCAAGCCGGTAACTCGCATTGCCAATTCCCACCGGATGTGAAGTTGCCAAAACAATTGCCTTAGCTTCGATGGTTGGAGCTCCGGGTTGTGTAATCCAAATACCACCCACGTTATCAGCGCCACTTGACACAAGCTTATCAACCAAAACAGAAAAATAGTTGGTGGGGTAAATTGCATGAGCATCCAGGCGAATAATGATTTCACCCGTGCTCCTTTTTATCGCGCTGTTCAGAGCCTGAGGAACATATCGATCAGGATTAACAATGCACAGAATCTTTGGATATTTCACAGAATAACATTGAATCAATTCTTTTGTTTTGTCCTCACTTTGTCCATCCGCGAAAATCACTTCTATTTTATTCTGAGGATAATCCTGTGCAAGAATATTTTCAATCAATGGCACGATGTATTTTTCCTCGTTATAGCAAGGGATGATGACGGATATGTTTCGTTGAATACTCATAGATCCGTTTGCGTTCGCATCCACTCCGTATCATAAACCTTTTTTAGCATAATGTTCACGGAAGATTGCCAATTGTATTTCTCAAGCACGAATTCTCTTGCGGCAACACCAAGCGCATTTCTCAGGATAGAATTTTCATAAAGCAAAATCATCTTATTCTTCAGTTCGTCAACATTTTCTAATTGCACCAATAATCCATTGTTTCCATCTTCAACAATTTCTGCAAGTCCTCCAACATCAGAAACGATTACTGCTTTACCACATGACATGGCTTCAAGAACCGACACGCCGAAACTCTCACGTCGTGATGGGTTGAGAAAGACATCCATCATCTGATGATATTTCGGAACCTCCACATAAACAACTCTCCCTGTAAAGTGAACCAATTCGCGGATACCGAGTTGAATGCACAATTGCTCGTAATCGGACATTTGTGTTCCACCACCAACCAGCAATAACCTCATTTCGTTTGATCCACTTTCTTCGGTCAGCTTTTTAAATGTCCGAATCAACAAATCAACGCCGTAAATGTCCTCCATCGATTTGATCATCCCGAAAATAAATGAACCGGTTGGAAAAAAATCAGGCTCCAACTTTCCTGGCAAAAAGGCAGTTGTGTCCACTCCGAATGGTGTTACTTTAATTTCCTTTCGTGTGAATTCTTGTATCCGCAGCTTCATCACTTCGCTGGTTGATAGAATGATCTCCGCTCTTCTAAAATTGAATCGTAAAATCATTCTACCTAAAGCAGAGTTGCCAAAGTCATACACATCACTTCCCCAGGCAGAAATAATGTATGGATGCCTTCCCAACAACGAACCAAGTAGTCCATAACTTGAAGCATAGTGAGCGTGAATAATGTGAGGTGAAAAATCCGCAGCGAATTTTTTCAATTGTGGCAGAGCAGACAAATATGCAAACTTACTCAGCAGTGAAGAAGAGAATCTCTTTCGGTTGACATGATGAATGAAAATTCTCAAATTGGAGACATTATCAAGCTCCTTCGCCGGAATTGAAAGGCTAAAAACCGCAATTTCAAAATACTTTCCATGCAATGCCAGTATCCACTTAGTCAAATGGGAAGATCCGGCATCACCTAGTATCAGTATCCTCTTCATGGCTGGCAATTTAGGTGCTCAAAGAATTGAATGGTGCAGTGTAAAAATATTTTCATTGAATATTGCACTCTGAAAAGGTGGAATAATGCGCCGGACGCGCATCTTTGCGAAGGATGAACCGACTCAAAATCGCATATATCACCGTCACTGAGTCCCGCACCAGACAAGCCTGGTCGGGAACAAATTTTTACCTGAAAAGATCCATTGAAAATCATCTGGGCGATGTAGATATCATCGGACCACTTTCTGCTGAGCCATACTGGACGCTATTTGGCGTTCTTAATTTCATCACTCTGAAACTTTTCAATCGAAGATTCAACTATCGGGATTCAAAATGGATTTCTAAAACTTACGCTCGCAAAATTTTGCCTCAACTGCAAAATAAAAATTACGACCTTATCATCGCACCTGCCGGCACAGCGACTATGGCTGAACTTCAGAATTCCATTCCCATCGTTTACATCAATGACCGTTGTATTCCCGGAGCTATTGGCTATCATGAAATTCTAAGCAATCTTTTCGAATGGTCGAAACGACATAGCATTCATACGGAAGAAAGAACGGTTGAAAAATCATTACTCACAATCTATTCTTCTTCATGGGCTGCGAACGCTGCGCGCTCATCATTCCCTCAGAACAAAAATAAAATTCATGTCATACCCTTTGGTGCCAACTTCGATTCAGCTCCGGAAGCCCCTACTCACCGTCAGATTGATTCGAATCGAGTCAAATTACTTTTTGTAGGTGTAAAATGGAATGAAAAAGGTGGTGATATCGCATACAACACGTTGGAGTTTCTACAATCGAAAAACATTTCTGCCGAGCTTGTAGTTTGCGGTTGTATTCCCCCGGAAAAAATTACTCAGAACAAATCTGTGATTGTCGAAGGTTTTCTGAATAAAGAAAATCCAAGTGAATCAGAGCGACTTCGGAAACATTTCGAAACGGCGGACTTCTTCATTTTGCCAACCAGATTTGAAGCTTATGGACTTGTATTTTGTGAAGCGGCATCCTACGGATTACCAGTGCTCGCGACCAACACAGGCGGGATTCCCGAAATCGTGGCAGATAACAAAACAGGATTTCTTTTTAGTGAAAAAGACTGTGGTGAAGATTATGGACATAGAATCCTTCATCAATTGAATAATCCCGAGGCTCATCTTCAAATGCGCGTTGATGCCCGCAAAAGATTTGAAGAAAAACTCAACTGGGATGCATTTGGTATGAGACTTAAACAACTTATTGAATCTTCAATCAACTTTGAAAAGTGAACTGTAGGCTTGTTGGAATTTTTCCCAGGAAAAAGACTGTCTTGCAAACTCGTATGACTTCCTTTTCATTTGAAATAATTCGTCCGGATGACTTCCGAGATATAAAATAAAGCTTGTGAGTTCCTGGACCACACGATCTGCATCAATGACGGTCGTAATCTTCACAAAATCACCGGTCAGTCGTTGCGGAATATCACCAACCGGTGTAGCTGCCACGACGAGTCCATTTGACATTGCTTCCATAATCACCAATGGAAACCCTTCCCTGTCGCTTGTTACAACCAACAAATCATGTTCACGATACAGCTTTTCAATTTGAGCTTTTTCTTTTACCTGATCATAAAATTTGACATTGGAAGGTGCTTCTCGTTCTCCCATTCCAACAACAGAAAAATAAATTTGAGGATCAGATTCACGGACACTTTTCGCAATGCGTAAAAAGATCTCAACGCGTTTTTCTTCACTATCGCGTCCGACAAAAATAACGCGCAATGGATCTCGCTTGACGGGTTCCTGAAACGATTGGACTGCGTTCGAAATAAATCTGAATTTACTTTCTATAGATTTCGGAATGTTGTTGTGAAAGCAAAATTTCGCAAACTCCGACATTGACTTATTAGAAATGAAAATATACTTTTCTATCAAAGGTGAAAACTTAAGCCATTTTTTATGAAGCAAATTAGCACCGGGTTGAAAGTGGAACGCATGAATCAAATAATACAGCCTGACGTTAGAATTGAGAATTGGCAGCAAATCAAAAAACCACTCATTGTTCGCGCTGAAAATTGTCGTTTGACCCTTTCGTTCAAGTGTCTTCGCCAATTGATGAAGTGTTTTCCTTTTTGTAAAAGGATGATTTGCCAGTTCGGGTATGACCAGAACTTTAGCACCGTGCTCAAAACGCTCCAGAAAAAATTGGTTCCTGGAAAAGCCAGTAACAATGACCAGTGCTTCTTTAAGATTACATGCTTCTAAAATATCTGCGTGTACTTGTTCCGCGCCACCTTCATGGACATAAGTAAAAATAAAGAGCTCCCCGCCTTTCCATTCCGACAACAGTTTATAGAATTGCCTGTTCTGAGAAATAAGTTTGTACGGCGAATAGGTAAACAACCTTTTACACGACCGCGCACATGGAAGCAGGATATTATGCAGAAAATGCCTTGCGAATGTCCTGCACTGTGCAATGAAAGCATGCACTAAAAAACCACTCCATCTAAATCGAATACTCTCGTTCCATAAAAATCTACCACGAATCTTCAACAACCTTTTCTCCAGCACATCCTCCACTTTTTTCGAAGCTGTGATACTTGACGGATGAATCCGATAACTCAACAACACTTCATCCAGTTTCAAAATCCGATATCCACGGTTCAATATCCGCAACCATAAATCCCAATCTTCAGCACCCTTCTGATTATCTCTGTACAGAAATTCTCTTGCAATGTCCATACGCATCATCACCGAAGGATGTGCAATACAATTTGTCTTCGACATGACATGACGGATGTCTCGTTCGCTTATCGTTTCTGCATCTGTATTCCAATTACCAGTGACATCACCGTCTTCATTGATCAATTCGATTCGTGTTGCCAACACTGCGATGTCCGAATTCGTTGACATCAAATCGTATTGCTTTTTGAGTCGATCCGAATGCATGATATCATCTGCATCCATTCTGGCAATAAAAGGAGCTTGGCAAATCATCAACGCATGATTGAGTGATTTGGTGATCCCTTGATTCGATTCATTTGTGATAATGCGAATGCGATCATCATTATAACCGAATATCAGTTCAAGACTATTATCAGTGGAGGCATCATTGATTATAATCAATTCAAAATCACGAAAAGTCTGATTCAATACACTCTCAATAGCTGCATCTAAATATCGGCCGGCATTGTATACCGGCATCACAATACTAATTTTAGGTGCATTGGTCATAATCGAATCCAGCTTTTCGGAATGACATCCTGTGTATTGATAGACCTATCTAAAAACCACCGTTGGGGAGCAATCACCTTTTTGTTTTCATTTGAATTCAACCACGCACCCCACCAACTGAAACTGCTATTGGCAATGATGTGGTGTTTACACATCGACATTAGTCGCATGTCATCAGAACTCGCTTTTCCTTTATTGTGATCGATAAAAGTTGTCGGCGCATTTATCATCAAATTTTCTTGCGCCCAATAAATGTCATCGGAGAAGACAAAAAAAGCAAGATCACTTTCATTCCTTTCGAGATATTCGATTCCTCTTTTGTAATATGGAATATCACAAAGGCCATGAAATGACTTGGCGGATTCATTGCTCACATAATCACCTCTTCTGATATGGATGCTGACTGAGTTACACGACTGAATTTCTTTCGCCAACTCCTGATTCTTGCGAGTCAATGAAGTTGCGAACTGAAAATCCCGGAGCAACTCATGCCTTATATCAGCGAAGTACAATTCCGATTGCCAATATCCTATCAGATGAATATTTCCCTTAGAGTCCAAAACTTCAGGATGAAACTCATGACCTTTTTCAGTAATTGTTTTATACTTTCTGTCTACTGCAAAAAGCTTACTTGCCAGGGATGCCAGTCTGGAACCATTTTTCAGTTGAAACAATCCGATCTGTTCATCCTGAGCAAGAGTTGCTTTCAATGTGAAAACATCCAACTCAAATTCACGTGGAGTATGTGATCCCTTCTCGGAGAAAAAAGAACAATCCAAAAATAACTCATCCTGATTTTTGAGTGCGAGTTTTTTGCCCAGTGCATACTGAAACATTTGATTACCTAATCCACCTATGAGTTTTGTGATGATCATTTCCCGGTAGTCAATTTTAGATACAATGATTCATATTGTTTTGCGATCACTTCCCAACTGTATTTTTTTCGCCAGTTGTCAAAAGAAACAACCGACATTTTTTTCCTTTTCTCTGCATGAATGTAAAACTCATTCAGCTTATTCACTCCATCATGGATATCTACATGACTAAAACCATTTTGATCCCACGTCGTCTTAATGATTTCACCTCCTCCAGTCCATTGCGAAATTTCAACAGAATTTCCTACATCGCTACTCAGAAATGGCAAACCCGATGCTGCACACTCGAATAAAACAATAGGCGAACATTCAATATTGGATGGAAATAAAAACACATCGGACTGTTGATATGCGGCGACCGTCATTTCTCGGGGAAGAGATTTAAAAATCACCCGCTTTGCTGACAATAAATTTCGCAGTTTTAAAAACAACATGAGCGGTCGCTTGCGGTAACGCACCCGATAATTTTCCGACATGTTCCCTATCATCAATAATGTTCCTTTGCGAATAGATGAACGCATAAATATCTCTACAGCTTCTTGTTGTCCTTTCACTCCCGTATAAGATCCTACGTGAAGCACAACAAAATGATCACCTGGTATTCCTAAGGACTCACGGATGTTTATGCCACCTTTTACAAGAAACTCATCTTCACCTGCACCATTCGGAATTACGACGATCGAAGCAACATGATTTTCTTTCGCAAAATTGATATCGCGATAATCATAACTCAAATACACATTCATATCGTAATTATGAATCCATTCCTTCATCCTTTCAAAATACGCTGCATATTCGTTTCGATAAAAACCCGAATATCCGGTTGGGACAGAAACCTTTTTCCCATGAATATCATTCAAGATTGGCAAAGCAATATCAGTAGCCCATTGTTGAGCTGCAAAAAAAGTGACGACATCAAATTTGCTCCCAAGCAGGAAACGTTCATAAAGATCACGTTCTCCCGTGATTCCATTTACTTCGTTACCACGAATATTAAATTCTTCAATCAACACGCCATGAATTTTTTTCTCCTTCCGGCCTTCGAGTTTACGTGTCGCAACCGTAACTTCATGTCCCATTTGCACGAGTCGTTCTGACAATTGCCGCACAACCTCCTGCATGCCGCCGACATCAGGAAAATACGATTCAACACAGTGCAATATCTTCATGTGTGAATTGTATTTGGGTTATTGAGAAAAAGTAGTTTGCGTCTTATGCGAAATATGAACTTTTGAAAACTGGTAGTTAGATCAGAGTAGATACATGAATTGTAGTACTTTCTTTTCATGGTAAATATCTGATGTCTCATCAAATCCATTTTAACCTTTTCTGTTTCGTTTACCAAAACTACCGAAGCGATCCGACGAATAAAATTTTCAATTTCAGAATCTGAAATTTTAAGTTGCGCTGATCTCTTTCCATGATAAATCTGAGCCAACTCCTTACACTTCGATTCATCCAACTCCGGCAAATAGTATTGAATATTCTTACTCGTGATATAAATCACCCATTCATCATAATTTGGATTCGATTTCGAAATTCCAGTGGACACTTCCCGATAAATCAATAACTTCTCTGGCAAATTTGCCACCTGATAATGATGACTCACTCTCGACCACAAATCATAATCTTCAAATGCATTTCGCTCCGGTGCATAGCCACCTACAGCATGAATCTGCGCGCTCCGGAACATCACACTTGAATGAACAAATGGATTGTTGAAGACCAATTCAAATTTTAAAATTTTAGGGTCTGTGGGATGTTTGTGAGATCGATCCAGAAACTGATCTCGCTCATCAATGATATCAGCCCACGTTCCGACCAATGCAACATCCGAATGTTGATTTAAAAATCCAACTTGTCTTTCAAGTCTTAACGGAAGTGAAATATCATCTGCGTCTTGTCGTGCGATAAATTCACCTTTGGCCATACCGACACCCTGAATAAGACTTTTTCCTAAACCTTGATTTTCATTGTAGAAATAACGAATTCGTTGATCATCGAATTTGCGGATGATTGATTCGCTATTGTCTTTTGATCCATCGTTGATGATAATCAATTCGAAGTCATGAAAAGTCTGATCGAGTATACTCCTGATGGAAGCTTCCAGGTATTTTCCACCATTATAAACAGGAAGTACTATGCTCACGACAGGATTCTGCATATTAATAGGTCCATCGTTTGAATATTCCAACACCATTCATTTTCATCGCTCGCTTCACTTCAGATTTCGCTGATTTTAAATATTTGTTGTCTAGTCCAACGGTCGCGGCACACCATCGATAAAAATCATCGAAAATGCGTTCGCGTTGTATCCAGGTGTCGTCATCTTCGGACCTGATGCTCGATGCAGAGTCGTCGAGATAATTTACAAGACATTCTGAAGAATAAACAAAATTCGTTTGTGTACTCACCCGAAGCCAAAAAGTATAGTCCTCAATTGCTTTCAATTTTTTTGACTCCGGAAATCCGAAAACTACTTTCAACAATGACGAATGAATCATTGCAGAACTACAAATCACCAAATTCGTCTTAAGCAGATGTTCAGTCTTAATCACATCAGGAATAACTTCCTTTTGATATGGACCAAGATTGATTCCTTTTGAATCCATTCGAATTGCATTGGATGAAACCGCTTTCGCCTTTTGTGCATTTAGTAACAAAAACTGCTTTTCAATTTTATCTGATGTCCAACTGTCATCGCTATCGAGAAACGCAAACCACTCGCCTTCTGCCGCTTGCATTCCCTTATTTCTCGGAATAGAAGGCATGCCATTTCTTCCACAACTCAACCACTTCACTTTAGGATTCACCATGGCACGCACTCGCTCGGAGGAGTCATCAGTAGAGCCATCATCACATACAAGAATTTCGTGCACAGGGTATGATTGATTCAATGCGCTTTGTATAGCATCAATCAAAGTAGCGCTTCGATTATAAGTTGGTATGATAACGCTTACTCGCTCCAAGGTTTTCTCAATTCGATTTGATTGTCGACTAACTTCTGATGATTTCGGTCTTCATCTGATTAACGATCAGACTACTTTTCGTATTGATGATTTGTTCATTCTGATATAAGTCACTCACTTCTGAAATCGTAAGTTGACCCGCATCCTCTGTGTAGTGAAGTGTAATTTTTTCTGAAGACAAACCGACCACAAAACTGTAAAGACCTTCTGAAAGCATGAGGTCATCTCCAAAAAAAACAGCTTCATATTCACCTGCAGCGAGATTTCGGGCAGGTGTCCAGGTAGTGCGTATGGATAATCCAAGCGGACTTGACACACCCAATGCAATTACAAATTCAGGCAAGTCACTGCGCAGTTGAAACTTGATTCTGACTTTCCAGGGTGAGCCAACTGGAACAGCAGGCATCAATTGACCGGCTTCATTTTCAATTCTCAATTCAGTTGCAAAAGCCTGAACTTTATTTTCGACTTCAGGAAATAGAAATATCGCTTCTGTTTTTTCCGCCACTTCCATATATGATTGAATCACACTTCCGATACTTCCACTTTCCTTCAACATTCCATTCTGCAGAAAAATTCCGGTATTACAAAGCTTTTGAATGGCCTCCATATTGTGACTCACAAATAATACTGTGCGGCCACCTGAATTGCTAACGTCCTTCATCTTGCCAATACATTTCTTTTGAAATTCGGCATCGCCAACTGCCAGCACTTCATCCACAATCAGAATCTCCGGTTCCAAATGTGCGGCAACCGCAAAGGCAAGCCTGACATACATTCCGGATGAATATCGTTTCACCGGAGTATCCAGGAATTTTTCCACTCCTGAAAAATCAACGATGGCATCAAAGTTTTTCTGAATCTCAACTCTCGACATGCCCAGGATAGCACCATTGAGGAAAATATTTTCTCTGCCGGATAATTCAGCATGAAAACCGGTACCCACCTCCAACAAACTTGCAACACGACCATCAATCGTAATTCGACCTTTTGTGGGTGTAACAATTCTGGACAATATTTTAAGAAGTGTCGACTTGCCGGCACCATTCCGACCAATAATTCCTACACGTTCGCCTTGATTAACCTGGAATGACACATCATTCAATGCCAGAAAAAGCTCGTGATTTTTCGACGATTCGGACCTGAACAAGTTGCGAGCTTTATCGGCAATCACATCTCGCAAAGCCGTGTACCTCGCACCAGCCTGATGTCGCAGTACATATTCCTTCGTCAGATTTTCGACTTTTATCATAAATAAAAATTCCGTTTTGTCTGTATCAAATTACATCGGCAAAGTGCCTTTCCATTTTTCGGAAATACCTGACGCCGGCAATCAAAAGCAACAACGTTATAACAACAGAAATTAAAAATGCCTGTGTATTCAATGCAAGTTGACCACCCGTAATGCACCATCTGAAGCCGTCAATGACACCTACCATCGGATTGAGGGAGTAAATAAACTTTACCCATTCCGGTAATTTTTCGCTCGCATAAATGGAGTTACTGCTAAACGCGATTGGAGAAATATACAGTCCAAATTGAACGACGAATGGTACGATGTATCGGAAGTCCCTGTACTTCACATTCAGAGCTGAAACGAATAAGCCCGCACCGAGCGCAGCAATTACCGCCTGTAGCAAAAAGAGTGGAAGCATGAGTATTTGCCAACCCGGATTGTATTGAAGTGCGATCATGATGATGATCAAAATACCGAATGAAATAAAAAAATCGATCAGACAGACGATGATTGTATTTGCTGGAACAATCATTCTTGGAAAATAAACCTTTGTGAGAAGATTCTGATTCGCAATAAGTGAATTCGCAGCTTCACTAAATGCAGTTGAAAAAAATTGCCAAGGCAGAGTCGCGGCTGTCACGAGTAATATTCTTGGAACACCTTCATCCGGCAATTCAAACATCCATCCAATGAACCAAAAAACGGCTATCGTGAGAACCGGTCTTAAAACACTCCATGCAATTCCAATGGCCGTTTGTTTATATCTGACCAACACATCACGCCATGCGAGGAAGTAAAAAAGTTCCCGGTAATTCCAGAGGTCTTTCCAATAGTTTGAGTCGGTATTATCCGGTGTGATGATGGTCCTTTGCGCCATAGATGTGCGCGAAGTTAGTTCATATTATCATTCCAGATTCGCCAGGATGCTTCAGCCTGAGACTGCAGCATTTTCATGCCATTCATCACTAGTGCACCCTTCTTTTTGCCTTTGCGCATAAAGGTGGTTTCCACCGGATTGTAAATGGTATCATAAAGAAAGTGATCCTGTCCCAGACCGGCATAAGGTATTGGTGGTGCTTCGTCAAGTCTGGGAAACATTCCGCAAGGTGTGGCATTGATAATGAGCTTAAAATGTTTCATGGATTCAACATGAAGATCCTCGTATCGAATGCAATCTGAGGACGCTTTTGTTCTGGAAACAAAATGAAATGGAATTCCCCACTTTTTCAAAACAAAAGAAATAGCTCTGGACGCACCACCGGTGCCTAGTATTAAAGCCCTCTCATATTTATTCTCCAAAAATGGTTTGATGCTCATTTCAAAACCGGAAGCATCTGTGTTGCAACCGATCAATTTTCCGTTAAGAAATTTTATACAATTCACAGCGCCAATCAGTGTTGATTCTTGATCCAGTTCATCGAGATAAGGAATGACTTTTTCTTTGTATGGAATCGTCACATTCAAACCAACCAATTCCGGCTGAGATCGGATCAACTCCGGCAGAAGTGAAATGTCTTCGAGAGGAAAATTTTCGTATACACAATCTGTAATTCCAAGGTCTACAAATTTGTTGCTGAAGTAGGCTTCGGAAAAGGAATGCGACAGTGGAAAACCGATGAGACCAAATTTTTTCATTTCATTTTGTATTGAAAACACCGATAAACCAGGTTCATCAAAACCTCATTGCAATTAGACTAATTCGCTGCATTTTTTGATTTGGAAAAAACGGACTTCAGAAGCCCATAAATAATCGGCACCACCGAAATGGCAATGATTCCGAGAACTACCAACTCAAAATTCCTTTTGACAAATTCGAAATTCCCACACGTGTATCCAAGCATGGTGATGCCAATCACCCAAAGCAATGCACCCAGGATACAAAAAGTAATGTATCGGCGATAAGGCATATTTCCGGCTCCGGCAACAAAAGGAGCTACAGTTCGAACAATAGGTACAAAACGAGCCATGATGATCGCCTGTCTGCCATATTTTTCATAAAACGCTTCAGTGCGTGTGATGTACTCACGTTTGAAAAATAAAATTCGCTCACGCTTTTTTATCTGTTCACTGAAAAATCTTCCTACAAAATAATTGACGTTGTCACCACACAATGCCGCCAAAATCAAAAGCGGAATCAATACATAAACATTAAGGCCTACATTGTCATTCGCCGCAGCAAGAGCACCTGCAGCGAAAAGCAACGAATCACCCGGAAGAAAAGGCATCACAATCAACCCTGTTTCAACAAACACGATGAGAAACATGATTGCGTAAACGTAGTTGCCATAATCCTGAATCATCAACATAAGATGTTCGTCGATGTGCATGATGAAATCGAAGAGTGATTTAATGATTTCCATTGAATGAGGGATTTACTATTTATATGTCAGAATTGGCGTGCAAAAATACCTGATTGCCCTTCTTCTTAAGGCTGAGAAAAAAAGACTGTCCGGAAGGTAAAATGGCAGCACAATTTGCGCTGCCATTTCACTATTGTCGTATTGACCAGAAGAAAAACTTATTCTTCTTCCGCATCAAAGAATTCTTTGATCTTATTTAAGAAACCAGCAGGACCGCGACCTTCCTTCTGTTTTTCTTTCAATGTTGTTGTCGCCTTTTTATCATGCACCTGCTTTTCGTTCACCGTTTCTGGCTGCATCGAAACACTGAATTTGTCAAGTCCGTTGATGACAAGTCCGACACCGGTACTCATAGCAGGTATGAGCATGTTTTCATTGGCAGCTTTGCTCACGTGTTCATTCGGATAACCAATTCTGCAATCCATACCAGTGATGTATTCCACGAGCTGCTTCATGTGTTTCAGCTGTGATCCTCCTCCTGTGAGAACGATTCCACCAATCAATTGTTTCTCCAGTCCACTTGTGCGGATCTCATAATGAACATGCTCCATGATTTCTTCCATGCGAGCTTCAATGATCTGAGCGAGATTTTTCAAAGAAATTTCTTTTGGATCTCGTCCTTTCAAACCAGGAATACAAACAATTTCATTGTCTTTATTTTCTGTTGCCAAAGCACTGCCGAATTTCACTTTCAGTTGCTCTGCCTGATTACGCATGATTGTGCAGCCTTGTTTGATGTCTTCTGTGATGATATTTCCACCAAAAGGAATCACAGCAGTGTGACGAATAATTCCATCCTGAAAAATGGCGATGTCTGTTGTTCCTCCACCGATATCCACTAACACAACACCTGCTTCTTTTTCTTCTTCGCTTAATACAGCAGCAGCACTGCCCAGTGGCTCAAGCGTTAGTGCATCCACCGTAAGTCCGGCTTTTGTAACACACTTGTAAATATTCTTGATGGCAGTGATCTGTCCGGTGATGATGTGGAAATTGGCTTCCAGTCGAATGCCGCACATACCAACAGGATACTTAATTCCGGATTCGCTGTCTACAGTAAACTCCTGTGGCAAAGCATGGATGATTTCTTCTCCAGGAAGCATCACAAGTTTGTACATGTCTTCAACCAATGCATCGATATCACCACGCGTGATTTCTTCATCGATGTTGCGACGTGTGCGAATTCCGCGATGTTGCAAACTTTTGATATGCTGCCCGGCAATACCAACATTCACCAATCGAATATTGACGCCACTTTCACGCTCAGCTTCCTCCACAGCAGCACGAATGCTGGCAACAGTTTTTTCGATATTCGAAACGACACCTCTTGTTACGCCAATGCTTTCACTTTTGCCGATACCAAGAATTTCTATTTTGTTGTTGTCCGTTTTACGGCCAACAAGACACGCAATCTTGGTGGTTCCGATGTCGAGGCCGACTACTATTTCTGAGTTCATATTCATATTTCAGATTTCAAAATTCCATTTCTCTTTTAAAATTGCGTATGTCACTTTCGCAATCGCTCAGCGCTTCACACAAACCACTTGTCCGTCATATTTCACATTGATCGAACTGTAAACATTCAGATCACGGGTGTGTATTGTGTTTGCATAGAAGGTCATCAACTTCCTGAATTTTTCTTCCAGATTATTTACGTCTCCCATTTTTATCCGATGATTACCAACTCTCGGAATAATTTCAAATTCATTGTCACTGGTAATATGCACGTGCTCAACCTGTGCTTTCCAAAATTCATTTGCTGAAATGTATTTGGTGAACACATAAATTTCATCTAGCAGAGTCGATGTGAGGTAAACATCATCTTTGCTGCGATCCAAGATACTGGTAGCCTGCATACTCTCGTGAATGGCACCAGTGAATACCGGAACTTTCGCCGTGTAGTAATTCGACAAAGCCATCGTAAATCCGTCTTTGTCCAGATAAAAACTTTTTCCATCTTCGGTAAAAATCCGGGCGATTGGTGTTCTCTGTTTTACCCGAATAACGCAGCGACCGTCCACAGTGGTGAAGACATGTGCTTCCCGAATGGATGAATTTTCTGCTAGTTTTTGATGAATTGCGCTGATATCAATTTCATTCACCGGTTTGCCGACAATTTTATCCGTTGCTGAATTAGCCATGGAAGCCACCAATTTTTCATCGATGTACTTCTTATCGCCTACTTCTTCTACCTGCACATCCAATTTCCAACAAACCGCATCATGCTGCTTTTTTCCAACAAAACCCAGCAACGTGAAAATGGCAATTGCACCAATCAAAGCGGCGCTGTTTATGGCAATCACTTTCCAACGCTTTCGACGTTGAATATCTTTCATCAATATGTTGCCTTCCGGTTTCAATTGCTTTCGAGGTTATTCCAGACTTCCCAAAGGGAACAGATAGGAAATACCTGAAGGCAGGAATTTGAAATCCGTTTCTGAAATTATGATGAGAAGTCTTTGGCCACGATAGGTACAAGCGCATCAATGTCTCCAGCCCCTAGCATCACAATGACTTCGCGCGGCTTACTTCTCAATTCAGCTAATAAATCACTTTTCTGTACGAGTATTTTAGGCCTTCCTGAAATTTTATCCAACAGCATTTGTGAATCAATTCCCGGAATGGGTAATTCCCGGGCGGGATAAATCGGTAGAAGTATGACCTCGTCCAAAAGCTCGAGACTTTTCGCGAAATCATCAGCAAAATCGCGTGTTCTGGAGAACAAATGCGGTTGAAAAACACCGGTGACTTTGAGATCCGGATAAAGTTCTCTCACAGATGACAAACAAGCGCGGAGTTCTTCCGGGTGATGCGCATAATCATCGATCATCACCAGATCGTCGCGCCGAATGTGATACTCGAAGCGCCTTTTCACACCCAAAAACGAGCTAAGGGCAGCTCGTACCTGTTCCTCGGTAATGCCACACTCCATGGCAATGGCACAAGCAGCTACCGCATTTTCCACATTGTGGCGACCAGGCAGTCCGAGCTCCAGATTTTCCCACTTGCTTTCGGGCGATTGAAATGTGAAAAAATAGCGTCCGTCTTCGATGTTGATATCTCGACCCCGGAAATCCGCACTGCCATTCAGCGTATAGGAATAGATCGCTACGCCCATGTCGATTTTATCATCTGTGAGCGGTAATCCTGCTTTGCACATGAGTACACCGCCGATTTTCAGTTTTTGGGCAAACAGGTTAAACGATTCGATCATGTACTCATGTGATCCATAAATATCTAGGTGATCTGCATCCATGCTGGTGATCACAGAAAGTGTCGGTGATAAAGTGAGGAACGATCGATCGTATTCATCAGCTTCTACAACTGTCCATTCTGCCTGTGGAGAAAGTAGAAGATTTGATTTGTAATTGGTGGTGATACCTCCGAGGAATGCGTTGCAACCAAGGCCGCTGTGTGTGAGGATGTGCGCAATCATAGCGCTGGTTGTAGTCTTGCCATGTGTACCCGCAACTGCAATGGTCTTCGAATTTTCAGTAATCAAACCTAATACCTGCGAACGTTTCATCAAACTGAATTCATTCTCTTTGAACCAATTCAATTCATTGCTGTCTGCAGGAATCGCCGGTGTGTAAACCACAATAACTTTTGACTTTTCTGTCAATTTAATGATGTTAGGAATTTCGAGGATCGTGTCATCAAAGTGAACCGGAATGCCTTCCAATTCAAGTTCGGTGGTGAGCGCAGTGCTCGTGCGATCATATCCCATCACTTCTTTGCCTTGTGAACGGAAGTATCGCGCAAGCGCTGACATTCCAATTCCACCGATTCCGAGGAAGTAATAGACTTCAATGTCTTTTAAGTTCATGGGGGAAAGATAATGGTGGCGGAGAGTGTGTTGTCATAGCTCTCAATTCAAAAATTTAAAGATTCAAAGATTTAAGTCTTCAACTCGATCGAGGTTCTGGTATCTCTGCTTCCTTTAATAGAGGATTCTGCTCGCAAGCCTACTTGCGGATCAAACGCATCACCTCGCTGACAATCAGTTCCGGTGCATTTGGAATACCCAAGGCTGATATGTTTTTCGAAAGTGATTCCGCTTTCAGATCATCCTGAAAAAGTTCCATAACGACATTGCCCAATTGTTCTTCCGCTGCTGCATCAGTAACTAAAATGGCAGCATTTCGATTGACTAAAGCCATAGCGTTCTTAGTTTGATGATCTTCTGAAACATTGGGTGATGGAATAAAAATAGCTGGCTTTTTCACCAGACACAATTCTGAGATACTCATGGCACCAGCTCTGGAAACGATGATGTCTGCGGCTGTGTAGGCCAAATCCATTTCACGAATAAATTCAAATACCACAATGCCTTTTTTTTCAGCTGCCATTCCTCTCGCAGTTTCAACATACGGTTTTCCTGTTTGCCAGAGTACCTGCAAACCAAGATCTACCCATGAGCTTGCATATTTTTTCACTGCATGGTTAATTGTACGAGCACCAAGACTTCCGCCGATGATCAGCACCGTCTTCTTATTTGGTTGAAGTCCAAAATGAGCGTACGCTTTTTCTCGTTTACCTTCCAATTGTACCACTTCCGAACGTACCGGATTTCCTGTCAACACTATTTTTTCTTTTGGAAAAAACTTTTCCATGCCTTCATAAGCCACACAGATTTTATCCACTTTCTTCGATAAAATCTTATTGGTAATTCCGGCGTACGAATTCTGTTCCTGGATCAACGTTGGAATTCCTGCGGCTGCGGCCGCGCGCAGTAGCGGTCCACTGGCATATCCACCAACACCAATGGCTATGTCCGGACGAAAATCACGAATGACTTTTCTGGCTTTTATTAAACTTGAAATGACCTTGAAAGGAACAAGCAGATTTTTCCATGTCAGTCGTCGTTGAATGCCGACAATCGGAAGACCAATGATTTTATATCCGGCTGCAGGAACTTTTTCCATTTCCATTTTCCCATTTGCACCTACAAATAAAATTTCTGATGCAGGGTCCTGGCGTTGAATTGCGTTGGCGATGGCGATCGCCGGAAAAATGTGACCGCCCGTTCCTCCGCCGCTGATGATGACTCTCATTCCGAATTT
>JANOVT010000361.1:0-4106 GCA_031417525.1 Flavobacteriales bacterium
CAAATAGCAGCTTGTTAGATGAGCTAAGACCAATGATCGAAATAGCATAGTGAGGTATGTGCACTTGAGATTTTAGATGTGCATTGCCGAATACTTCGTCAATTCTATTTGTCCCAATGGGAAGTTCCATAGCTATGGCTATGCAACTTTCCTGAAGGGACAGGCTGATTTTCCTCGTCTTCGACCAAATGAACTATCGCGATTCATAAATCAGGTAATTGGAAGTACCCTTAAGTTCAGAAGAATACTCATGGAAATAAGATGACGTAGAACTTGGAAATAAGAAAAGTGAATCATCACCCACAAAACGCCACCGAAACACAATACCCGGCATTTCATCCCAGTTTTATTGGTCACTCAAAGATTCCTTCTAGCTTAGCAATCCATATTCACTTAAAACCAATAATAAAATGCTCGTATCAGTAAATCTATGGACGGCAGCCATCCCTGCTAACAACTCCGGTTATATCTATAACATTCCCGAATCAAACATCAGTGGACCTATCCGAACGGATATTCAGGTTGGCTTTGCTGGTTGCTTTTTTGACTCCTCAAAAAATCAATACCAGATTTTCATACAGCTGAGTCCACTTGGTGCAAACAAGACCACGTTGCAGACCAATGGTGGACAAACTCCGATTACTACCGATCCAAAAGGATTCTCATTAAGAACAGGGTGGCCAGGATATACTGCCACAACCGCGGTTTTCCAGATGATTTTCGATGCTGCTGACAATTTTCCGGAATTTGTTCAGGCGCAACTTGGTGCCAAAGGAGGCGGAACAACTCCAAATTCCGGCTATAAGTTTGCAAAAGCCAAGGTTGTCCCGCTTGAAGCAAAATAAACTTATTCATTTTTATAGAGAAGAGCGGTGGGAGATTCTCACCGCCCTTTTTTATCATAAACTTACATTGTTGTCCGGTTAAAATTTGGACTGATGGCATGAAACCCTCGCGATGCTTCAAGAGGTCAGAGATCGGAAGTCAGAAAATGAGCAGTGACTGTCCATAAAGCGTTTGTTTCGAAGAATATTTTTTTCCATATCTGGTATAAATCATGCCCAGTTGTTAAACTATTCAAATATTCTAACTTAACATCTGACTTCTGACTTCTCCCCACTCCGGTGTGGGATAGCTTGATCCCATGCGCTCTTTGCCGGACAACAATGATAAACTTGTCATATCATTGCATAAGAACTTGGTTTTAGCCTGACCATTTTTTTGTCTTCTATGAAAAAATTTTCATTCATAACACTATCCATTTATTTCTGTGTTTCTATGTTCTCGAGTGCTTTAAACGCACGAAAAGTCAATGAATCACAAATTGCCTGGGCTGACAGTATTCTCGAAAGTCTTCAAAACAATAAATCCGAAGAACTAGAAAATGCCGAGATGCTCGCCGATTCTGCATTCAACATTTATCGCAGAGACAATAATCTGTGCGGCATGATTCAAGCTCACATCGCGCAAAGTGCTTACCTGGATGCATTGGGAAAAGCAGACGAAGGAGTAGAAAACCTTTTGTGGTGCCTTAAGTCGTTTAATTCATCATGCGATAGTTCAAAGCTGATGGATGTCTATGTAAATTTATCTAGTACCTATCTGTCTTTAGGTGATTTCGAAAAGACAATTGAAACCTGCACTGCGGGTCTGAATCTCTGGAATATTAAATGGCCTGACCACAAACAAAAACTAGGTCTACTCAACAATCAAGGAATTGCTATGGCTTCTAATGGTGATTTCAAGCAAGCAGATATCATCTTTAGAAATCTTTTGAGCGAAGCCAGCGCAAAAAACGAAACCGTCAGCATTGAACTCACGCTCATCAATATCGGGACAATCTTCGCAATCAATAAGAACCTTGATAGTGCCTATTTCTATTTTAATACCGCCCTGACTTCCCTCGAACTAAGCGGTAACTACGAAGGATTGATGTCTTTACGAAGAAATATGGCGGTGCTCCAGCGTGACAGAGAAAAATACACCGATGCCTTAGCGCTGTTCTATGAATTTCAAAAAGATGCGTTCGATCATTCAGATTTGCAACGTATCGCAGAAGCAGAAGTGGAAATATCCGAAACTTTCAGAGTGCAAGGACTCATGGACAGTGCCTATGCACATATCTCAAATTACATTGTTTACAAAGATAGTTTGCTGAATCAGGAGCGTGTGCAATCTGTAGCAGAGATGCAGGAGAAGTATGAAGCTGTGAAAAAAGCGAAAGAAATAGATGAACTAAAAGTGCTTAACCTGGACGCCGCTCTGACAAATGAAAAAGTGAAGCGTGTCAGAAATGGCATGTACGCGGGCGCCGGGCTATTAATGCTTACACTTGTCTTTCTCTTTGCCCGGTATCGAATCATCAGGCGCAATCGGAATGAACTCTTCCAGAAAAATATTGTCATCGCAAAAGAAAAAGCACGCAGTGATGATTTGCTGAAAAACATCTTACCGGATGAAGTAGCCGAAGAGTTGAAAGAATCCGGGAAAGCGAAAGCACAAGGTTTTGATCTGGTTACCATTTTCTTTTCCGACTTTAAAGGATTCACGAATATTTCCGAAAGATTGAGTCCAAGCGAATTGGTGGGTGAATTGGACATCTGCTTTCAGGCTTTCGATAGAATAATCACGAAATACAATCTGGAAAAAATAAAGACCATCGGCGATGCCTACATGGCCGTTGGAGGTTTGCCTGACAGAACACAGCACAACCCTGTGAATATGTTACTGGCAGCTCTCGATATGCAGGAATTCATGGTTGCCAGAAAAATAGAACTCACTGCTAAAGGTTGGCTAGCATTCGAAATGCGTGTTGGTATACACAGCGGACCAGTTGTCGCCGGTGTTGTGGGCGTCAAAAAATTCCAATATGATGTGTGGGGTGATAGCGTGAATACCGCCTCTCGCATGGAGTCATCCGGAGAGATAAATAAAGTCAACATCAGCGAAGCTACCTATGAGCTGGTGAAAGAATCTCCCCTTTTATCGTTTGAATACCGTGGAAAAATAACAGCCAAGGGCAAAGGCGAAATGGCGATGTATTTTGTGAGTCGAGTGTAAACGAAGCCTCTACGAATAATGCTATGACTTCTTCGTGTATTTCGTCAATATAACAATCGTCTGTTCATTCACCTTTCCTTCGATGTGTTCCGGATTGTCTTGAACGAGTCTGATTCTTTTCACTACCGTTCCTTTGGATGCCGTGAAATTGGTTCCCTTGACATTGAGTGCTTGTGTCAATACGACATTGTCACCATCTTCGAGGATGTTGCCGAAAGCATCTTTGTGTTTATCTGCCACTTCATAAGCACTCATCGCCCAGGAAATAACGTTCTCATCGAGATCAATACTACTGATCAGATTACTTGCCCAATCTTCGTCCTTGAATTTTTGCAACAATCGATAGCTCAATGCTTGCACAGAAGGTTCCATACTCCAGATACTTCCTTCCAAACATCTCCAGTAATGTGATTTCCCTTCTTCGTCCATTGCATGAAGGCAAGTATCGCATAAGGCGACCTGATGGTCAATGCTACCATCGTCTTTAGGACTTACAGTGTATTCGTGAACTGCGGGAGCTGCATTGCAAAGCTCACATTGATTTTCGTTGCGTTTGAATAAGGACATTCGGCGAAATTAAGAAGCATTCTATTATTTAACCGCAGAGTCGCGCAGAGTCGCGCAGAGTCGCACAGAGTCGCACAGAGTTTTTCATTGCGCTCTTTGCCTTGAATCAAGTAACAAAACTTTAAAAGGGAAGATGAATGATGTCAGCTCGCTTCGCTCGTTTTAAAAAACTTTTCGCGCCGAGATTCGCCGAGGAGCCGAGATTCGGAGAGTTTTTGGTACAAATTAATTTTGGATTATTCTTTAGCCATTCCGACTATCACTCTCCTCATTCTCGTTCTCATTCTCTTTCTGTTATTCTCTCCGTAACTCGGCTCCTCGACGAATCTCGGCGAGAAATGATTTAACGAGCGAAGCGAGTCGAATAACGAGCGAAGCGAAAAAGAAGAACATTTCGCGCCGAGATTCGCCGAGGAGCCGAGATTCGGAGAGTTTTTGGTACAAATTAATTTTGGATTATTCTTTAGCCATTCCAACTA
>JANOVT010000362.1:0-6339 GCA_031417525.1 Flavobacteriales bacterium
AGCAAAGATTTTTTATTATTATGAATTGATGTTAGATGTGAGAGGTGAGACGTGAGATGCGCCTCTCACTTCACACCTCTCACTTCTCACCTCTAAAAAGAGAGGTCACTCTTTCGAATGACCTCTTCTTTATATCTACCACTGTTTTTTCTTTCCTTTTTTAAATCCTCCGCCGCTTCCGCCACGGTCGCTGCTTCCGCCACGATCACCGCCGCCGTAACTTTTCTTACGGTCGCCACCGCCACCGTATGAATTGCCTTTGTCGCCGCGATATCCGCCACCGCCACCACCATCTCTGGAGTTGCGGTCACCTTCGCCGCGCAAACGTGTGCGTGGAATTCCTGCATCGCGGTTGCCACGAGACTCTACACGCACGGTACGTCCGCGGTATTGAGCTCCATGGATCGCATCCACAATTTTATCCATCACTTCATTGCGAACTTCAATCAATGAGAATGTATTTTTCAAATCAGTCCAGGTAATATCCTGAATACTGATTTGTGCATTTTCTGCAACGAATTCTTTCATCGACTCATTGTCGAATCCATCCATTTGTCCAATGTTCATGTACATCTTCACAACGCCTGGAGCAGTTGATCTGCGATCATCACTCTGTGCATTGGTGTTCAGATCCGGTGCATTGCGATAGTATTCTGCAAAACGGTTGAATTCAATCGATACAAATCGTTTGATGATGTCTTCACGAGAAAGTTCTTCCAGCTCAGCAAATACAGCAGGCAAATAACGCTCGATTGCTTTTTCATTCACTTCTACTTTGTGAACTCTTTTCACCAACGCCAAAAGCTGTTGTTCACACACTTCAAATCCTGTTGGAATTTGTGCTTGTGTGAATTTACGTTTGATCAGTTTTTCAATTGTGCGAATCTTTCCAATCTCTTTCGAGTGAATGATGGCAATACTCACACCTGTTTTACCGGCACGTGCAGTACGACCGCTTCTGTGGGTATAGCTTTCAATTTCATCCGGCATGTTGTAGTTGATCACGTGTGTTACGTCGTTGACGTCAATACCACGAGCAGCTACGTCCGTTGCAACAAGCATTTGCAGTGAACGGCTTCTATAGCGTTTCATTACAAAATCGCGTTGTGCTTGTGAGAGGTCGCCGTGCAATGAGTCTGCATTGTATCCGTCTTTGATCAACGCATCAGCTACTTGTTGTGTTTCTGCTTTCGTTCTACAGAAAACGATAGCGAAGATGTCAGGATTGTAATCTGCAATTCGCTTCAATGCGAGGTAACGATCTTTCGCATGAACGACATAGTATAAGTGTTCGATGTTTTCGTTACCGGAGTTTTTCGTGCCAACGGTTACTTCGAAAGGATCTTTCATGTAACTGCGTGAGATACGCAACACTTCATTCGGCATGGTTGCCGAAAAGAGCCAGGTATTTTTTTCTTTTGGAGTCTGTGACAAAATCATGTCCAGATCATCCTTGAAACCCATGGTGAGCATTTCATCTGCTTCATCTAATACCACAAATTCGATTTTAGATAAATCGACGATGTTGCGATCGATCATATCCACGAGGCGGCCTGGCGTGGCAACCACGATTTGTGGTCCTTTGCGCATTTCACGGATCTGTCCGTCGATGCTGGCACCACCATAAATGGCAACGACATTCGCACCGTTCTGGTACTTGATGAAGTTTTGCAGGTCACGAGTGATCTGCATACATAGTTCGCGTGTTGGTGCGAGAACCAATGCCTGTGTGTGACGTTCGCCGAAGTTCAGCAAGTCGGCAAGAGGCAGACCGAAGGCTGCTGTTTTACCAGTGCCGGTTTGAGCCAGCGCAACTACGTCTTGTGTGCCACCGAGCATTACCGGTATGGCTTGTTCCTGGATGGGAGTTGGCGTTTCATAGCCAAGCTCGGCTATAGCACGCATGACAGGCTTACTCAGCCCGAGCAATTCAAAATTGATCATGAATAATTATTAAAATGAATACGGTTGTAAAAGCCTTCACAAATTTGAATTTGACAACCATTTTCAAAGAAACTCCGCGTCTGGCGCGGGACAGGAGAAGATGTGAAGTAAAACCCGCCTTGGTGAAAGGCGCGCAAATGTACGACACTCAACTAGTTAATCCTCACAATATATTGAAATTGCGTCAATTCCGTGCATGGAATACTTGGTATGACTGAGTTGTAGGATGCAATTATTTATTTGAGTTAATCGATACAGCTGAGATTTGTCAAAACAAAAAAAAGAGCCGGTCTCCCGGCTCTTCATTCATCCAAAAAGGATTTTTATTTTTTCTTCGGTTCTGATTTTACATCAGCCGGTTTTGTCTGTGGATCCGTTGCAGGTTTAGTCTGTGGCTGCACTGCCGGTTTTGTTTGTGGTTGTGGTTTCGGAGCTTCCGGTGCTGCTGTGCCTTCAACAGGTTCTATTTTGATGAGTTCTACATCAAATATCAGAGTTGAGTTAGCTGCAATTTTTCCTTGGGCTCTTGCTCCATATGCAAGATTGGATGGAATGTAGAATGTGGTTTTGCCACCTTCTTTCATGAGTTGCAATCCTTCTGTCCATCCGGTAATCACCTGATTCAAACCGAATGTAGCCGGCTGTCCGCGATCTACTGAACTGTCGAAAACGGTTCCGTCGATCAACGTTCCATGATAGTGCACTGTTACTTTATCATTCGCATCCGGATTTACTCCTGTGCCTTCCAAGGTTGTTTTGTATTGCAGACCTGTCGCCGTGGTTTTTACTCCCGGTTTAGTTGAATTGGTTTTCAAAAAGGTTTCACCTGCTTTTTTAGCGGCTTCTGCTTTCAGATCGTTTTGCTTTTTGGTTTCTTCTTTGTAAAGCTTGTCGGCTGTCATCGCATCCATACTTGCTTTTCCTTTCAGATGCTCGCTGATGGCGCGATTGAACGTCGCTTCATCGATGTCTGTCATGCCGCTTTTTTTCAAGCTTTCGGCCATACTTACACCCATGGCGTAAGAAATACTGTCACGGTGTGATGTTAATTTCTGAGAGAAACCGGCTGTGGCAGTCAAAGCCGCAATGACAATTAGAATACTCTTTTTCATAGTTGAATGATATCGGATTAATGTAAAATTTGAACTGGTAAAAAAAAGGATTTTTGCCTGAAATGAAAAGTTAAACTTCTAACCGCGCGTAAAGACGAAAGTGGATTCGTCGGATAACTGCTCGTTGAAAGAATAACCATCGGTATCAAAGGAGCGAAGATCGCCTTTTTTTGTGATGCGGTGGTCTATTAAAAATCTTGCCATTTTTCCACGGGCAAGTTTTGCGTAAGTCGACACGATCGCATATTTGTCATCCTTCTTCTCGCGAAATTCGCAGTGAATGACTTGTCGCTGAAGCGTTTTCTGATCGATTGCTTTGAAATATTCCGACGACGCAAGATTCACGAGTACACCACGTGGACCTATTTCTTCTCTCAGTGTATGTGCGATTTTTTTACCCCAAAAAACATAGAGGTTTTTTTCACGGACTGAATGCATGTAGGGTGTTGACATCATCAGCCGATAAGGCATCACCAGATCAAGTGGTTTGAGAATTCCGTACAATCCACTCAAAATCCTAAGGTTTTCTGTAGCGAATTTTAAATCCGGCTCACTCAATTCTTCGGCTTTCAATCCGCGATAGACTTCTCCTTTAAACATCAAAATAGCCGGATGCGCGTTTTGATGTGAAAAGGGTAAATGCCATTGCGCATAGCGTTTGGCGTTTTCTTCACCCAGAGCCAGGCTGATATCCATCAACTTAGCAAGTTTTGCTCCGGGATAGGTTTTCAGTTTTTTGACAAGCTGCTGCGCTTCATGGGTGAAGCGGGGCTGAGTGCAGTTGAGTTTGGGATAATGCGTCTGATCATCCAGCGTTTTGGCTGGAGAAATAACTGCGAGCATGTTGCTCATTTTTAGGGTGTATGTTTTTTATCGAGGTAATTACCGAATGCTTCACGAAATGCAAAGGTCATCATATCTGCCTGCAATTCGTAGCCTTTTTTACTCAAATGAATTTTATCAGAAGCAGCCAGATTTGCATTCTGCCATTGACGGATAGAACCAAGTCCTCCCATGATTTCGAAAAGATCATACACTGCTCCGTCATATTTGGCAGCCAAACGATACATACTTTCCTGAACCAGGATCGCATTTTTATTCGGATGTTTTTTGTGATAGTACGTGTCGTTATTCGTTACGAACATGATACACGCATCCGGATTTACAGTGAGGAATTTTTGAATGAGTGAATCATATCTAGCTTCATACAACGCAACATTAAAATCTCCTTCCGGCACATTCGCATCGTTGACACCTATACCAAAAATAGCGAGATCCGGTTTGATGGTTTCTAATTGTTTTTCAAACAATCCACAACGCAAATAACTGCGTGTGCTCGCTCCATTTACGCCGATAGAATTGTAGGTAAGACCGCTTTGCTGATCACCCAGGTAAGCACCTTGAAAGGTAAAAAAGGAAGCGTTGTTGTCCGTTCTGTGAAAACTGAAATTCAGCGTTGTGACATAAGGTGTAAAAATGAATTCGGTGTAACCCGCATTCGGATCTTCAATCACTTTAATGAGTCGCACATTGGTGTCAGCGTCTAGTTGAATGTTTTCGCTGCGTTGATTGTAAATGCGCACATGACCAAATGAATATGGAATCGAATCTGAAGTAAAAGCAGTAAGAGCAATCGTTGCAGTTGAATCATAACTCGTTGAACTGATACCCGACATTCCCCAAAGACAATCATCATCATTTACACTGTTGCGACAACCGGTCCATTTGCCCGTCCAATCGCATTTCACTGATTTTGGCCCATTGGAATTCGCCATTTTGTATGGAAACACAAAACCTCTTTCTCCACGTGCACCATAAACCATTTGTGTGAAGTTCTCGCGCATTTTATCTGTGAGAAATCCGCCCTGAACGTGCGATCCTCCGATGTGTACAATGGAAATTTTCCCTTTGCCATTGAAGGCCAGGTTTTCGAATTTCGCAAAGAGATTGTCCCAATTATCTCTTGTACCTTCAATGGTGATTCTGTTACGGTCGTATTTGATGAACTCGAATTCCTCCTTGATGGCAACACCGCCAACGTCAGCATTGCGCATTCCGCCCACAGGACTTAGCATCCAGGATGAAACGACTATTGCCGAAATAAGGAGAAAATATAGTTTTATCGTTTTACGCATGAACCAGTTTAACATCATAAATAGCGCCATAGGTGTATAAAACCATATTGTACGCAAATGACATCATTTCGTTATATCTGAAATCAAAAAATATGGGCATTGCAAAGTGTCGCCTCAAACCACTACAAAATTCATTATCAGAAGTTAGGTTTGAGAAGATATTGCGAATAGAACTTGTCGATTTCATCCACTGCTTCTTGTGCTGTATCTACAACTGCAAAAAGAAACAAATCTTGTGCACCAATATTTTTTTCTTGATCTAATAATACAGCTTTGATCCAATCCACCAAACCTGTCCAGAAGGATTTGCCAACGAGTATGATCGGAAAGCGTCCGATTTTATCTGTCTGGATCAAGGTAAGTGCTTCAAAAAATTCATCCAATGTCCCGAATCCACCCGGCATCACCACAAAGCCCTGACTGTATTTCACAAACATGACTTTACGCACGAAGAAGTAATCGAAATTGATGCTTTTGTCGTGGTCGACGAATTCATTGCCGTGTTGTTCGAAAGGAAGAACGATGTTCAATCCAACAGAAGTTCCTTCTCCTTCTTTTGCTCCTTTGTTAGCAGCCTCCATAATACCAGGGCCGCCACCGGTGATCACACCATAACCCTTTTGTGTAAGTTTGAAGGCGATGTCCCGAGCGGTTTGATAATGTGGGTTGTCTGGTTTTGTTCTGGCTGATCCGAAAATAGAAACGCATGGTCCAATTTGAGACATACGATCATATCCTTCTACAAATTCTCCCATGATTTTAAATATCGACCATGAGTCATTCGAACGAACCTCATTCCAACTGCGTTGCTTGAATTTATTCGCTATTCTGCTGTCTTTTTCCATTTTTTCTATTTGACGATTATGTTTGCTTTTGTTAAGGGTTCCATGTTTCTGGTTTCATGTTCCATGATTCTTGTTTCATGTTCCATGTTTCACGTTCCATTTATCAGATCCGTGATTGTTGACTTCGGATTTCTGTTCTTTAATTGGGCGGGCAGAAAATTTTCTGCCCCTACGAATATAACTTTACCTTCATTCTCCATTCTTTCTCACTTCTCACTTCTCACTTCTCACTTCTCACTTCTCACTTCTCACTTCTCACTTCTCACTTATCACTTCTCACTTCTCACTTCTCACTTCTCACTT
>JANOVT010000363.1:0-58044 GCA_031417525.1 Flavobacteriales bacterium
CTTATCTCACACTCACACTCAATTCTAGTGTGAGTGTGGAGTGTGAGTTTTGAGAGAGTAAACTCCGCCTCCGGAGCTAAAGTCTCTTATCTCACACTCAATTCTAGTGTGAGTGTGGAGTGTGAGTTTTGAGAGAGTAAACTCCGCCTCCGGAGCTAAAGTCTCTTATCTCACACTCACACTCAATTCTAGTGTGAGAGTGAGTGTGAGTTTTGAGGGGGCAGCTATGCCATTCAGAGCTAAAGTCTCTTATCTCACACTCACACTCTAGTCTAGTGCGAGAGTGAGTGTGAGTTTTGAGAGAGTAAACTTCGCCGCCGGAGCTAAAGTCTCTTATCTCACACTCACACTCTAGTCTAGTGCGAGAGTGAGTGTGAGTTTTGAGAAAGCAGCTATTCAGTCAGAGCTAAAGTCTCTTATCTCACACTCACACTCACTCTCTTTCTCAATTGGTGTACGATGCACACTTTGTCTATATTGCGCTGTCAATTCTTCACCAACCAATTCACATTTATGGAAAAAAGGCAATTAGGCTTTTGGGAAATCTGGAATATGAGTTTCGGATTTCTGGGGATTCAAATGGGCTTTGCATTGCAAAATGGAAACGCCTCCAGAATTCTGCAAGACTTCGGTGCAGATGTACATGAACTGTCCTGGTTTTGGCTGGTAGCACCACTGACGGGTATGATTGTTCAGCCAATCATTGGCTACTATAGCGACAGAACCTGGAATCGTCTGGGTAGAAGAAAACCTTATTTTCTCGCTGGCACGCTGATCTGTTGTGTTGCCCTGATCATTCTTCCGAATTCCGGTGGCTGGTTTACGGCGAAGTCGTCATTGATGATTGGCGCGGGTATGCTCATGCTCATGGATGCCAGCATCAACGTGGCCATGGAACCATTCAGAGCATTGGTGGCAGACAATCTGCCCGATAATCAAAGAACATATGGCTTTACAATACAAACTTTTTTAATTGGAGTAGGAGCTGTCACAGGCTCCTGGCTGCCCTGGTTTCTCAACAGATATTGTGGAGTTTCGAATGCGCCGGCCCCTGGTCAGGTACCTGAAAATGTCATTTATTCTTTTTACATCGGGGCACTCGTTTTTATCGTGACGATCCTGATCACCATCTGGAAAACCAGAGAATACACACCTGCTGAATACACAGTGATTCATGGCAAATCGGAAGATGATGGAACCGGAATCAGGCAAATTTTTTCCGATTTTGCAAAAATGCCGGCAACCATGCGCCAGCTTGGTCTGGTGCAGTTTTTCACGTGGTTCGCACTCTTCAGCATGTGGGTATTTACAACACCGGCTTTGGTGGATCACGTCTTTCACATTCCGGTAGATGTCAATGGACATCCAATCGGTGATTTGGCAGCCAAACAGGCAAGTGAAGTAGGGGATTGGGTTGGAATTCTTTTCGGAATCTACAATGGTGTGTCAGCAATCTATGCGCTCTTGTTGCCTTCTGTTGCGCGTTTCCTTGGCAGGAAACGAACACACGCATTTTCACTTATTGCCGGGGGTGTCGGATTAGTTTCCATGTTTTTCATTCACGATAAATACATGTTGATTCTGCCAATGATAGGCATAGGCATAGCCTGGGCCAGTATTCTCGCCATGCCCTATGCCATTCTTGCCGGATCCATTCCTGCAGGTAAAATGGGTGTCTATATGGGGATTTTTAATTTCTTCATTACGCTTCCGCAAATTATCAACGGAATTATTGGCGGACCTGTAGTAAAACATCTTTATGAAGGCAAAGCAATCTATGCTATTGTACTCGGTGGAATCTTTATGTTGTGCGCTGCCGTTACTGTTTTATATGTGAAGGAAAATAACAACATCAGAATGAATAAAGCCTGACGAATTCTTGTTGTCGCTCTATTTTTGCAGCACGATTAGTTTTCATGAGCGATTCAAAACAACTGGTTTCATCCAGACTTCCGACCATTTATGGTGAATTTGTCATTGACGCCTACGACAGTGGCCGGCCTGAGTTGCCGCATCTTACGCTCAGAAACATTCCCATGCAAAGTGAATTTGCTGTCAACGTCAGGATTCACTCGGAATGCCTCACAGGAGATATCTTCGGATCTATCCGCTGTGATTGTGGGGAACAGCTTGCGGCTTCCATGAGGTATTTGGAAGAACATGGCGGCGTGTTGGTTTATCTGCGTCAGGAAGGAAGAGGCATTGGATTGGTCAATAAATTAAAAGCATACAATCTGCAGGATGAAGGTATGGACACCATCCGTGCAAATCATGCCCTGGGCTTTCACACCGATTTGAGAACCTATGAAGACGCCATTCGCATTCTTCAGTACCTCGGTATCCATAAGATTAATCTTCTCACCAACAATCCTGAGAAGTTGGATGCATTCACCAATTCTGGAATAGAGATAGCATTGCGTATCCCATTGATGATTGAGCCACGGCCGGAAAACATGAAATACTTGAACACAAAAAAGAATGCGTTGGGGCATCTTCTTTCAGAGCTTTAATGGAGTAGTTCATAGTTCCAAGTTCAAGGTTTCAAGTTAGCGAAGACTTTGCGCATGTTTTCTTTTTTTTCAATTCAATCAAATCCAATTTCAGGGAAAAATCAAAAAGTTCCAAGTTCCAAGTTAGCGTGCCGAAGACTTTGCGCTTGTTTTCTGCTTTTCAATTCCAAACAATTCTAATTTCGGGGAAAGAATCAAAAGTTCCAAGTTCCAGGTTTCAAGTTTGCGTGCCGAAGACTTTGTGCATGTTTTCTGCTTTTCAATTCCAAATAAATCTAATTTCCGGAAAAGAATCAAAAAGTTCCAAGTTCAATGTTCCAAGTTAGCGTGCTGTCCATGCCTAAATAACCTTGACCGTTCTTTTCAACCCATCAATTTCTATGTAGTAGTCAAATTTTGAACTCGCAATTCCTGTTTTGAAGTTCATAGTTTATCCTTCAGAGTTCGCGAAGTTTCTGAGATCTCCATAATTCTGTTTATCGAAAAAGATACCTTCTCGGCTCAATTATATCCCATGTTTTCATAGGCATTGCTCAAATAATAACACCCCGGCAAATCAGAATGATAGTAAAAATATTAGTTACGCCAAGGATGGATATTGGCGAACTATGAACGATAAACTATGAACTTTCAAATCTTTTTCCACTTCCATTTTCCATTCCACAAAAACAAAAGTGACAGCAATCCGAGAAGGACGAAATAGACGTAGTCTGCTGTCCATACGAGGTGGATCGGCCATTTCCAGATATACACCATGTAGTATGCCGCGAGAATATAAACCGCAACGGTGAGTATTTCAACAATGAATCCGGCCACTGTATTGCCACTTCCTTCAACAGTGCTTAGCATGATACTCGTGACAGAAAAAATGAGCATGGCAGGTAATACAATATGCATAGTCGAAACAGTTTGTTCAATCACGATAGCATCAGTTGTAAACATGCCGGCAATCCATTCCGGATAAAGCCAGAGACCATGACTTAGCAGCGCAATGCCGATGAAATTCATGAGCATCAATTTCTTCATCGTCCGATGCAATTCATGTTGTCGATTTTCTGCAATCAAACCTGAGATGTATGTTTTGGCTGTGGTGGAAAATCCACCAACACTTACATACGCGAGCATGTACATATTTCGCACGATGAACGAGGATTGCAAAGGCTGTTCACCCATACTTTCTACAAATTCATAAAAGATGACCCAGATGCCCAGGCTGCTGACCATTTGTAATGAGATGGGACCACCGAGTTTGATGAGCGCAATGCTTTTACTCATAGGCAAACTCAGAATCCATTTTTTGAGTTGATACGATCTTGGTTCAAGTGAATGATCGGATTTCGCCGTAGAATCAGTGATGAAATGGTCATGATTTTTCAATGTGTAGAATAGCAGAAAAACAAAAGCGCAGGCTTCTGCGATGGTTGTTGCAAGTGCGGCACCTGCCATTCCCATGTTAGGCATGTAGAGGTTTCCAAAAACGAGTCCATAATCAAGAATGATCGTTATGGCAGCAGTAATGATCGTTGTATAAATCATCACACGGGTATGTGCAATACCGGCCCAGAATGAATTCAGCACCAGAGTGAGCGAATAGAAGAAGAAGCCGTACGATCTGTACTGGATGAATTCATTCATGTAATCTCTGAGTTCGATGGAATCAATTGTTTTTTGGATGATGGAAGGCAACAAATAACTCAACAAACAGAATTGGATGAAGGCAATGAGTAATGCCATCCAGAATGCGTTGCCAACCACTTTTCCGGCATCATGATAAAGTCCTTCGCCGCGCCGCCTCGCAACGAGAATTTGGGTCGCATTGCCTAGCCCCACACTGATCATGACAAGCGTAACATAAATGAGTCCGACAAAAGCTGCGGCACTCATGGCATTGCCATTCACCTGTGCAACGAAATAGTTATCGATGAACATCACAATGAACTGCACAAAAATGCCAAGACTGATAGGCACTGCGACCTTCAGTATTTCTTTCCAATGTGTATTCAGATGTTCCTGCATTTTCTAACAGTCTTAATTATCGAAATAGTTTGTCTGATTGTGAATTTGATTTTGTTCTCTATTTTGAATTCAAAAAAAATAGCAAGTCAAAAAGTTGCACTCTTTTTAAGTGCGAAATTCTCCTGCTTCCCACATATCTACCAGATATTGACTCCAGTAAATTGACTTTCTGGCCCATTGAATTTTGAGTTCAAGTTTTTCTTTTTCGGAGAGTTGCCAGGGTCTGTTTTCTGTTCTGATTTTTTCCACCAGATGTTGAATGATCACTGCTGAAGCAGCGCCTACGTTGAGACTTTCAGTAAATCCATACGTAGGTATTTTCATATAGACATCTGCCAGTTCAAGTGCCGTCTGAGATGCACCGGTCAATTCTGTTCCCATTACAATGGCTGTTTTTTTCGAAAGATCTACATCATACAATGAAATTGTTTTTTCATGAAGTGCGGTTACAACTATCTGATATCCTTTTTCTTTCAGATTGCGAAAACATGCTTCTGTGTTGTTGACTTGATCATTGAAGCGATGCACATTCATCCAGTCGTATGCGCCACGTGCAATTCTGCGGTGATGAGTAAATGGATGATTGTTTTCGACGACATACAAATCTTGCAGACCCCAGCTTTCTGCACTTCGTTGAATGGCACTGGTATTTTGTGCCTGATGGAGATCTTCCATAACGAGTGTAATATACTTTGTGCGATTTTCTGCAATCGTATCGAAGAGTTTACGCTTACGTTCTGAAAGATGTTCCGTGAGTATTTCGTAAAGTCTGACATTCATGAAGTCGCAAGTCTGTTGTGGTAGTGTATTCTTGTTGCGGTTTTATTTCGCATAAGAAGTAAAAAAAAATATCAACGTCGGATTGATTTTTTAAAAGTACAAAGACTCAGTGATGAAGATGTAAAAGCATATCGTGCAGTTGAATCATGATATTTCTTTGTGTCAAATTGTATAAACGTTTGGATGAACGCACTAAGCCGCATAGGCTTGAAACCTTTGTGGTTTCAAACACTTGCGATTCAAAACGTTCATCCGATAAATAAAAAAGCCGGCTCAAAAGAACCGGCTCTTGTTTTTTCGCAAATGCAAAAGTGATTATTTCACTTTAGATTGCAATTCAGCACCAGCTTTGAAACGTACAACGTTTTTAGCTTTGATCTGGATCTCTTTACCAGTTTGTGGGTTACGTCCTTTACGTGCAGCACGCTTAGATACGCTGAAAGAACCAAAACCTACCAGAGCTACGCGATCTCCTTTTTTAAGAGCTTTTGTAGTTGTTTCGATGAAACCATCCAAAGCTTTCTTAGCATCAGCTTTAGAAAGTTTTGCGTTTGAAGCCATTGCTTCGATCAATTCTGCTTTGTTCATTTAAAATTGTTTTATGAGGTTAAACATGTAAGCCTTCGCTTATCTGAAGCCAAATGTAGAATAACTACTGCTCTGAAAACAAGGCCTACAGCGGAAAATCTACACTTTTTGTTGAAAAAAGCCCGTTAGTGTTAATAACCATGGGATTTTTGATGCCTGATAGCGCAATTCACGGGCATTGTGGAGGTCCACAGGCCTTGTTTTTCTGTCAAAAAAGACAAAGGAGCTTACTAATGATATCAGATCCTTTCTGTTTGAATACAAAAAACGGGCATTTTATTCAACAGATTTATTCGGTGCGGATCTGCCGAAAGAAGCACCCAAAGCGAATTCCAGAAAGTCTGCTGTTCCTCCATTTGTTTTTACAGCAAGATGGAAATAAGGATCGAATGCAATTTTGTTTTGTACTGCATCTGAGAGAAAATGTATGCGATAACCAATTTTGTTGGATGTATATGAATAGAGTAATCCATGTTTGGGTAAGTCCCAGACTTTATTCATAGCTTCAATAAACGGATTGTATAAACTCACACCGGCTTGCACAAAAAACGAAATTTTTCCGAAGTGCCATTCGTATCCGGTGAATAGAACTACCTGATGGGCTTTGCTTCGAAGGTTGGTGCCCTGAGGAAACAACTCTTGTGACGACATGTAATCCAGATAGGAAGTATAGTAGTAATGATTCAAACCAATGGAAAAGGTTCTGCAGGACGTGAACTGATGTGAAACAAAAACACTTTCACCATAAATGAAATGCATGGGACCGTCAATTGGTCTTGTTGTTCCCTGAAATTCGTGCAGACCAAAAATGAATTCGGCACCCGGTTTCCAGAGGTCATGAATTTTTTGTTTCGCCTTTCTGGCGTTTTGATTTATAAGCAATGAAGGCTGGTTGCAAAATGATAAACCGGCGTGGACGGAGAGGAGATTTGCACCGATGTTTGGAACTGCAATGTGCGCATCGCTGCAATGTGTAAATGATACGCCTATGGCATAACGGAATTTGCCAGCAAAAGGTCTGCTCATTTCAAATCTGAACATGGTCATATTTGTGAATCGTGATCCAATGACAAGATTTTTTGGATTCGTTTCCACATCGAATGGTTTGTTGAAACCAGCGACACCTAAACCGGCACGCCAGGACCACCTGGTTTTGTTTGTCCATTTTTCAAAACGCAAACTTGGTATCAAAGCAATGGCCTGACCGAGAACATCCTGATTGCCGAATTGAGCGTGTAGGAGAGAAATTCCTGCCGTTGGAAATTGATATGATCTGTGCCAATTTTTTTTGCCTTTCAATTTCCAGCCGAGATGCAATTCGGTGAGTGTAGAAATTTTATTTTCAGGATACTCTCCGTGAATTTTAACCAATCTTCCTACATGTTCATGTAAGCTAATTTCTTGAATGGTGGACAATGAATCAGTTTGTGCAAGGGAAGATCCGTGACTAAATAACAAAATACAGAAGCAACAAATTGCTCGATTCATTTGCGTAAATCGTTTGTGAATTGACTCCGGCATGGATCACAAGTTGATCATTTCTGTCCCTCTTCTTTTTTCTTCAATCGTTTAAAGATAAAGTAAAAGATCATTCCGATAGGAATAGCCAACAGACCGAAATATGCAGAAGGATTGTCGCTGGTTGCATTGGCGTAGATGAACCACGCAACGATCGCAATAAAAAGAATTGGAAGTACAGGATAGAGCGGAGTCTTAAATCCTTCTGTTGCCTTTCCTTTTTTAGCCCGTATAACAAAAATGCCAATGCATGCAAGCATTAAGAAGAACCATTCTGTGATGGTAACATAGGTGTAGAGCGATTCAAATTTACCCCAAACGAAAACGAGTATGATGGCCCAGACTGATTGCAAAATGATGGCGTTCAACGGCACACCAAATTTTTCATGCTTTTTGCGAAACGCTTTGAAGAACATTCCTTCCATTGCCATTTGATTGATAACACGAGGTGTTGCAAGTATGTATAAACCTGCGCATGCAAAAACAGAAATGGCGATCAGTAATCCGATCCAGTTGCCGGCACCAGGAATGATCGTATTCATGGCTTGAATCGCAAGCGCGTTTGATCCCTGAATTTCCGGGACACTCAAAACTTTCAAATAACCAAGATTGCACAAGACATAAATGAGTGAAACAGTCAGTGTACCAAATAACATGGCCAAAGGAACATTGCGTTTTGGATTGCGTGCTTCACCGGAAACAAAACTGGCGTAGTGCCAACCGGTGTAGGACCACAACACACCCACAAAAGCTCCGGCGACACCTCCATCTTTAGTGGGTGCCGCGATCATTTCACCTGCATTTCCAAAAATGGTTTTTTCGCCGAGAAATAATGCCAGTAGCAGCAAAGCAAAAATTCCGACAATCTTGAGAATGGTTCCAATGTTGGCAAACCACTCACTGCTTTTCAGGGAGAAAGTGTTGAACAGCGTAAGAACGACGATGGTGATAATCGCCAACCAGTGCTGATTTTCCGGATTCATTCCAAAAAAGACGTGCGTATACTTAGCGAACAGAACACACAATGAAGCAATTGTTCCGGATGAAACAACCGTCAACAACACCCAGCCATAAAGAAATGCCGGGAGTTCTCCGTATGATTCATTCAGATAAGTGTAGACACCACCAGCTTTTGGAAAACGTGATCCCAGTTCTGCGAAAACAAGAGCACCGATAAGAGAAACTATTCCACCCGCGATCCAAAGCAACATCATATTGGTTGGATCGGGTACCTGCGCGGCAATGCTGGAAGGCGTTTCGAAAATGCCGGAGCCGATAGTACTTCCGATGGCGATCATCGTAAGTGCGAAGAGAGAAAGTCCTTGCTGTATTTGTTTCATCAGGTTGGTGAAGAGTTTGGCCAAACCTAATGGAATTTTTCCATTCGCAACACAATTGTGATTTTGCTATTCCATGTGTTTTGAACAGCGCCAATGGTGAGATTTTTTACTAATCAGATGCCTTCGACTATGGGAATACCCGGGTCATCAACACTCTTTTGGTTACCGGCAGAAGCGTTTCCAGAAGCGGTACTTGCAACTTGCTTATGCAGATATATGCTGCCGGTTGTGGCAAATGAGTAAATCGTTGAATCAGATTCAACTTCATTTGTTCGAACGTATTGGCTATGCTTTTTGCTTCTTTATAAATGTAGTTCAGTGTCAAAGATCTCATATTCTCTTTGGGACTCACGATGACAGAATGTTGGTATTGATAGATAAAAACATCCGGTGTATGCTCTTCATGAATCAGGAGATAACCTTCCTGATTATACATCGGCATGATTCCCAGGGGTTGAATTTCCAAATTTCGTTCTACCAATTCGTAAATCTCTTTGCCTTCTTCAATCACGTGCCGCATGCTGGGAATGGCAAATTCAATGATTCCTGTGATTGTCTGAATATGCTCATCGTTTTGTTTTTGACGTTCATACTCAATTTGGAGATTAGCCAGATCGATGCCTGCGACTTCTTTGGGAAAGGCATTTTGAAGCTGTTCAAGACTTTGATTTAATTCACTCAGATTCTGATAGTGCCTCACAAGATCGCTCAACGGAGGATATAGTTTAGTTTCTTCAAAATTATGTCTGCATGATTTGAGGTAAGCCAGAAGAATATATTTTTTATATTCAAAATCCATCAGACCTTCTGTAATCCAGTTATTGTTAAGTTCATTCATAACAAAAGAAATGTATATAGGTATACGCTGTTATCTTCAATTTGTTGCTCCAATTTAGACCATCCGGCCCAACCATTAAATACTCAAGAACTAGTTTGCCAACATTTCATTTGTTATTTGGTGTGTAAAAACCATGCCCTATCATGCATCACTTGAGGTTATTTTTGGCGCAATGAAGTTGCTGAAAAAAATCAAAGAAGCAGTGGGAAGTCGCTTGCTCCATCAGGAGGTAGAGCCCGTGCGACTGAGAAAGGGCTTTAATTTTAATTCAGCGGAAAGTGTAGGAATCATTTTCAAAGATTCGGACGAAGCTTTTTTTCAGAATCTAAAGGAGTATGCATCTTATCTGAAGAACAATTTCAGCATTCAGAAAGTTAGTCTTTTAGCTTTTGTGGATGAACCGGAAAAGAGAATGCCTTCATGGCAGCAGCATACACCTGCCGCTGATTATTTTGCACGGCAAGAACTCAACTGGCATCAACGACCCACTTCCGGCGTCGATGATTTTATCCAACAAGACTTCGATATCCTAATCGATTTTAGTGGGGGCAACGTTTTACCGCTCAATTTCGTACTGAAGGAAAGTCGCGCAAAAATGAAGGTTGGAATGAGAGGAACGAGAGCCGAACGATACTGCGACTTCATTCTGAATATGGGTAATCAATTTGGTATGGACAAATTTGTAGAACAACTCAATTCATATCTGAGTAATCCGAAAATACGATGAATCAACTCAAAGGCCTTGGAGTGGCTATGGTAACTCCATTCAAAAAAGATCTTACAGTAGATGTTCCGGCGTTAAAAAAGCTGACGTAACATTTGCTCGACAATGGAGCTGACTACCTGGTGGTAATGGGCACCACGGGCGAAACTTCTACCCTTGATAAAGAGGATAAAAAGCTCGTACTGGAAACTGTATTGGCAACATGTGGTGGCAGGAAACCTGTTGTTCTGGGTGTTGGTGGTAACAATACATATGAATTGTGCCTCCAGCTTGACCGCATGGAAACTACCGGTCTAACAGCTATTCTATCTGTTGCTCCATACTACACCAAGCCGACGCAAAATGGTATGTTCGAGCATTACAAAGCTTTGAGCGAACATTCAAAACTACCGATCATTCTTTACAACGTTCCGGGAAGAACCGGTAGTAATGTTTTAGCAGACACAGTGTTGCGAATTGCATTCGATTGTCGCAATGTTGTTGGTATCAAGGAAGCAAGCGGCAACATGGAACAGATCATGAATATCATCAAAGATAGGCCGAAGGATTTTTTGGTGATTTCGGGTGACGATACAATCACATTGCCTCTGATAGCAGCAGGTGCAGATGGTGTGATTTCCGTTGTGGGCAATTCTTTTCCGAAGGAATTTTCTTCCATGGTGCATCATGCGATGAAAAACGAAATGAATGAAGCACGAGCACTTCACTATAAACTTCTTGAGATTACACAATTGCTTTTTATTGAAGGAAATCCGGCAGGAGTGAAGGAAGTATTGTCTCATCTGGACATTTGCGATAATTATCTGCGCCTTCCATTGACACCGGTTTCTCAGTTGATTTCGGAAAGAATGCGACGTGTGATGATCGATGAGGATTTTATCAAATAAGTTGAAGCATTCTCGTACCTGAGTTCGTCAGCAAATACTCCACATGGCCGAACCTCTCAAATTTATGTTCAGTGATGAAAAACTTCGCTCACTGGCAAAACATATTGAATCCGAATACAAGGATTTTGACCGTGTAAAATTTCTTACGAAATTTAAATCGGACGAGTGGAAGTCAGCAGAGTTAAAGGCACGCGTGAGGTTCATTGCTGCCGCAATGCATGATTGTATCTCACTTAAATATGAAGATGCGCTTACTGTTTTAATTCCAGTGAGTGAAAGAGTGGCTGCCGGATACTTCAGCATTTTTTTTCCGGATTTCGTTGAACAATTCGGGCAAGAACATTGGCAAGCTTCCATGAATGCGCTGAGTGAATTCACGAAAACAAGTTCTGCAGAATTTGCTATTCGACCATTCATTGTAAAGTATCCGGATAAAACCATGAAGCAAATGCTGAAATGGAGTTCACACAAGAATGTACATATCCGTCGTCTGAGCAGTGAGGGCTGCAGACCACGTCTTCCCTGGGGTTTGCGACTAAATAATTTTGTGGTGAATCCGGAGCCTGTCATTGAGATACTAGAGAAGTTGAAATCAGATCCTGAACTATATGTTCGGAAAAGTGTCGCAAATAATTTGAATGATATTTCAAAAGATCATCCCGAATTGGTCATTGAACTGGCAAAAAGTTGGTTTGGAAAAAGTGATGAAACAGACTGGATTGTTCGTCATGCTCTTCGAACACTTTTGAAGCAAGGCAATAAGAAGGCTCTCTCCATTTTTGGGCATCACGATGCAAAGGGAATTGAAGTGCGAAATCTTAAGTTGGATAAAAAGAAACTCAGAATTGGTGAAACACTGGCATTTCGATTCGAAGTTCACAACACCAAAACGAAATCGCAGGAGACCAGAATTGAATTCGCAGTTGATTATCGAAAGGCAAATGGTTCAGCATCACGCAAGGTATTTCAAATTAGCAGAACCACTTTGAGTAGCGGTTTAACGTCGTTCAATCGAACCCAAAGATTCACCGATTTCACCACGCGCAAACACTATCCCGGTGACCATGCAATTCATATTCTCGTAAATGGTGAAGTGAAGTCTACTGAGAAATTTCAATTGGTTTAAGAATCTGCTGCGATCAATTCCAGCCCGGGTTATTTGTTAAGAATAAGTCCCATATTCAACTGAGTGTGGAATATTTCTATTCAGAGAATTGGCAATCAATGGCTTGTGTTGGGTGTGTCCGAATTTTCGCTACTATTGTACGAGCTAAGTAAGCGTACATTGTACACTAAGTCAAATATCACCAAACGATTCCTGCAATCAGGAAATGCAATTTCCAGATCTGCAATGGTGATTTTTATGCTTTTGTTTTCATTCAAATTGCAAGGCGTGAATGTGACGTTTCAAGTGGACATGTCACAAATGGTTGTGAGTCCGCTGGGTGTGCATCTGGCAGGCGATTTTCAGGGATGGGATCCATCTCTTACCTTGATGACCGATATGGGAGGAGGCATCTACGCAATTACGATAGATCTTCCACCAGGTTCATACACATTCAAGTTTATTAATGGCAATGCATGGGGTATGGATGAAACAGTTCCTCCTGCTTGCGGTTTGGACGATGGCGGAGGCATTTTCAATCGCAGTGTGACGATTGTTGATGACACAACATTGGCGGCTATATGTTTTGGTCAATGCAATTTGTGCCAGCCAGCTTCTTTTGTCATGAATGGAAACGCCATCGCACTTGGAGGAGATTGTTATCAGGTGACACCGGGAATTTCCTGGCAGAATGGAGCTTTCTGGAGTAATACTCAAGTCGATCTGAATAGTGATTTTGATTTTCAGTTTACCTTGAATCTTGGTGTAAATGATGCCAATGGCGCCGATGGTGTGGTGTTCGTACTTCAAAGATTGGGAAGTAGCGCGATTGGAGCAAGTGGCGGAGGTATGGGGTACTCCAGTTTTGGTACTTCCCTGGGTGTCGAATTTGATACATTTTACAATCCGGAATTCAATGATCCACCAGAGGATCACATAGCGATCGAATTGAATGGAATTGTCGATCACTTCACTCTTGAAAATATCGGGCTTCCTGTTCAGATGTCATCCACGAACGCGAATACTGAAGACGGACTTGATCACGTGGTTGGTATCACCTGGAAAGCATCGACTCAAACCATCAGTGTTTATTTCGACTGTATTTTGCGAGTCCAGAGTTCCTATGATTTGATCAATAATGTTTTTGGAGGGCAGAGTCTGGTGTTCTGGGGTTTTACTGGCGCTACAGGTGTATTTTACAATTTTCAAAGTGTCTGCGCTTTACCTGATGCCATGCAAACGGAGATGGTCGATATCTGTCCGGGTAGCAGTGCTACTCTTAATGCGGGAAGTTCAATCGATGGTATTTATAGCTGGACACCTGCTACTTTTCTGGATGATGCTAGCATAGCTTCGCCTGTGGCATCACCACCGGATACGCTGGTTTATGAAGTGAGCTATCAGGATCTATGCAATATGACGGTCACAAAACAAGTAACAGTGAATGTGCTCGAAAATGGACCCGCTTGCTTTTTTCTACCGGTATCATTAGTGCACTTTTTTCTGGAAGTAAAAAATGAAACAGTTTATTTTTTCTGGACAAGTTCAGATGAAAAGGAGAATGCGTATTATACCATCGAGTCATCAATTGATGGTGTCAATTTTACTTCCGTTGCGATGGTCACAGGGGCTGGTAGTTCTATTTCTGCGGTTGACTATTCAGCGACGTCTCAGCATCAAAATCATGACACCTATTACCGATTGCAACAACATGATGTGAATGGTATTAAACAGATCATTGGCACAACACATTTTGTGAAAGGTAAATTATCAAATCACTATAGAGTTCGATATGATCGAGGCAATAATGTATGTCAGGTATTCGGTCTTTTTCCGGGTGGAAATTGTGATTTAAGTTTATACAGCTTGCTTGGCCAAAGCGTTTCACAAAATCAGATTACCGCTGCTTCCGAGGTTGTATCAGTAGAAATGCCGATGGACAGTGGTGCGTATTTAATTGTACTCAGAGATGAATTCGGAACGCTTTTGTTCAGGGAGAAAATAATTGTAGCAAACTAGTTCGGTCGAATGGCACCAGAAATTCGATGCGGTATTTCAAATACTGCGTCGATGAATTATTCTGAATGCCTATACACATCCTTACGCCAAAAAGGAATGCTTCAACTGGAAGATATTGAATAATTGGATGAATGCTGAATGGTCAAAATGGTTCGACAAGCTCACCATGACCATGCCGTTGTTACGTAGGAAATAATGGCGGCGCTTTGCGCCGCCATTATTTCCCCAACTCCGTAAAAAGTTGTCATGGTGAGCCTGTCGAACCATGCGTTTCGTTTATTCGTTTGGTGCATGAAAACGAAGAAGAATTTTAGTCCAATGCATCAAGAGCAGCAAGTATGATATTGCATGCAATTTCCATTTCATCCTGACTAATGGTAAGTGGTGGAGCAATCCGAAATGATGACGGGCAGGACAGAAACCAAAAACTGATCAGACCCTCTGCAAGACACTTTTCAACCACATGCTGCACATCATTTTCGTTTTCAAGATCTATGGCAAAAAATAGTCCGCGGTTTCTGATGTCTTTTACTTTTTTGTGTGATGATAATTTTTCAGCGAAGAATTTTCCTTTTGAATGAACATGATCGATGATTTTATTTTCGATATAAAATTCAAGACAAGAGGCGACAGCAGCACAAATGACGGGATGTCCGGCGAACGTGCTAATGTGTCCAAGCATTGGATGATGTGTAAACAGCTCCATGTTTTTTCGAGAAGAGACAAGGCAACCTACTGGCATGCCACCACCTAGCGCTTTGCCGAGAGTAAGAATATCTGGAGTGATCTCATATTGTTCAAAAGCAAACATGGTCCCGGTGCGTCCCATACCACATTGTATTTCGTCAAGGATCAACATAGCACCAACAGCAGTGCATTTTTCGCGAAGTGCTTTTAAATATTCCAAAGAGGGAATGCGAATTCCTGCATCGCCTTGAATCGTTTCCATCATCACACATGCAGTGTGTTCATCAATCAGGTTCAAATCATCCATCACGTTGAAGCGCTTAAAATGGACATCAGGCAATAGAGGTCTGAACGCAGATTTTTTATTCTCGTTAGAACTTACGCTGAGAGAACCATGCGTATTTCCATGATATGAACCAATGCACGCGATCATTTTGGTGCGACCCGTAATTCGTTTTGCAAGTTTGAGTGCGGCCTCATTTGCTTCAGTTCCGCTGTTCACAAAATAGCAGCAGTCTAGGTCTTTCGGAAGAAGCGATGTCAGCAATTGAGCGGCTTTTACTTGAGATGCTTGGATGTATTCGCCATACACCATCACATGTAGAAACCGATCCACCTGTGCTTTGATTGCATCATTTATTTTTTGATTGCCATGGCCGATGTTATTCACTCCAACACCTGAAATCAGGTCGATGTACTTTTTATTATTTCGATCTGTAATGTAAATTCCTTCAGCATGCACGATTTCAAGCGCAAAAGGAAACATGGTTGTTTGTGCAAGATGGTGATCAAGTAAGATGGTTGACTCTTTCATGTGTTGCTTTCTCGAATGCTGATTTGATTTCTTAATCGATACACTTTATAATTTCAAAGAATAGAAAATTATTTGATGATGATTTCATCTGCAAAGATCCATGGTTTGTTTCCGGAACCGAGGTGCCACTTGGGTATGGAATCGAACGCAGGCCGCGCAACGATTTTGACGAATCTACCTGAAGCTCTCATGTTTTTTGAAAATTCTTTTGTTCGAGGAGTGTAATTGTTCGTTGGTTCCTCGTTCTTAATTTTTGCAGCAGGAGCAAAACTTTTTCCATCGTGTGAAATGAATATTTCTATTTCACCTGGAAACCAAATCCACGATTTAATTTCTTCCAGACAGGAAATTGTAACGGTTGTGATAGGCTTTTCAGCACCAAGGTCAATAACGGCACTTACTTCTTGTCCTTGCCATCCTTGCCAAACCCCTGCACGAAAATCTTTTCCACCTCTCACTTCATCAATCAAGGCGTTTTCTCCTCCACCGGTGTATTGACTGTTGTATGGAGTCAGTGACAGGAGTTGCATATTGTTACTCGTTTTACGATACATCGCCTTGCTGATTGCTGAAGGTTCGAAACCCCCTTTTGTTGCATAGGCACTTACTTCACAATTTTCCTGGATGCGAAATTCATATCCACTACTTACTTCTATTTTCGAAATAGTTTGATCTTTCTTTTGAGATTCACCAACGACGATCATAGTTGAGATTGTCAAAATGATTTTGGCATCCGGTTCTGCGCAATACACGCGAATAGCTGCATCCTCTTTGAATGCAGTTTGTGGTCCCATGATAATCGGCAACGGAAGTATCAAGTGATCTTCAATGCTACTCTGAATTTTTTCATTTGCTTGAACGAGGTGGTTTCCGATGCTATAGCTGGAGTTGACAACCGAATATGGATTGAATGTAATGAACTCAGGATTGCCGGGCAGTAATGAGTAAAGATTGTTTTTGGCAAGCACATACCATGCGGACATCTGACCGCAATCTTCGTTGCCACAAAGTCCATCAGGAGAGTTCACATAGAGGTTCTGAATGATCTCTTTCGTTTTCGAAAATGAATGGAAGCAGGAAGGTTCATAACATGTTGTCCCATAATTAAAAAGCAGAGAAGCATGGTGGCTTGGTTCATTACCGTGAGCGTACTGACCAATGAGTCCTGTGATGTCAGATTGCTCTCTGCCTGTGGTTTCATTTTTTGCTGTAAACAAAGCTTCAACATCTTCAAAAAAGGCAACCTGACCTCCATGGTATTTGACCAATGTTTCGATGTCGTGAGGAACAAAGAATGAGTATTGCCACGAATTGGCTTCTGTATAGTTGAAATCAACTTGATAAGGATCGAAAGGTTCCGGAAATCCACCGTTTCTTCTGGGCCTCATAAATTTTGTCACAGGATCAAAAACGTTTTTCCAATTTTGAGCGCGCTTGATGAAACGCTCGTAAACTTTTTCATTTCCCAATTCTTTGGCAAATTGTGCGATGCACCAATCGTCGTATGCAAATTCAAGTGTTTTGGAAACACTTTCGCTGAATTGATCAGCAGGAACATATCCAAGTGAATTGTATGCAATTTTTTCTTCCTGCGGACCTGTGGCCGATTTCACCATGGCATCTAATGCAAGTTGATGATCGAAATCGCGTATTCCTCGCATGTAGGCATCAAAAATGACAGGCACACTATGATATCCGATCATGCAGTAGGTTTCATTTGCAGCAAGTTCCCAAACAGGAAGTTCGCCCCGTTCTTCATACATATTCAGAAACGTATGAATCCAATCGCGAGTGCGCTCAGGCTCAAGTTCACTCATCAATGGATGATAAGCGCGGAAAGTATCCCAAAGGGAGAATACGGTATAACGAGTGTAACCAACGGCCTTGTGAATTTTATTGTCCATGCCGCGATACCTGCCATCTATATCGCTCCATGTATTTGGAACTGTGTAACAATGATAAAGTGCTGAGTAATATTTATGGAGTTCGTCAACGTTTTTCTCCTGAATGCGAGCCTTGTTCAGACATTTTTCCCATTCTGTTTTCGCCGCATTTCTGTATCGCTCAAAATTCCAATGAGGAGCTTCTGCCAACAAGTTGTTTTTTGCTCCTTCGATGTCAGTGCCACTAATACCAACTTTGATCATGAGATCATCAATTTTACCGAAGTTGAGAGAGAACACCTGCACTTGTTCATACACTGATTTTTTAGTGCCTTCAGCGGTAGTGTCCGAATATGTAATGTCTAACTGTACCATTTCACTGAATGGCTTTGAGAATACAGCATAGAAATAGCAATGTTGTTCTTTTGCCCAACCTTCGGACACACGGTATCCATAAACGACGGAATCGCCAATTGTTCCAATGTCGTAATATTTTAATTCATCCCGATGCATCATATCGATAAATAATCTACATGAATCTCCTTTCGCGAATGAATAGTGATGAATGCCGGTTCTTGTCGTAGTCGTGAACTCTGCATCTATGTTGTAATCGTCAAGATGCACTGCGTAGTAACCCGGTTGTGCTTTTTCGGTGTCGTGTCGGAATTTGGATTTGTAGGCATCCTTCCAGGTATCTGCAATTTTTGTCTTAAAATTGGTTGGCATAAAAAGGATGTCGCAATAGTCTGGTACACCAGTTCCCTGAAGGTGTGTATGCGAAAAACCATAGATGATGCTGTCGCTGTAATGATATCCACCGCAGCCGTCCCATCCCTCAAGGCGTGTATCTGGTGATAGTTGAACAAGGCCGAATGGCGCAGTAGCTCCCGGATAAGTATGACCATGACCGCCGGTGCCGATGAAAGGATTTACAGCGTCAAAAGGGTCTAATGTTTTTGGTGATTGAATTTCCTTTCCTTCTGGTAAAGGCAAAACGGAATTTTTTTTGGATGTGCAATGCACCAACAAAAGAGAAACGAAGAAGAAATAAGTAGGTCGAAAAATCATGCATCAAATATGAAGCATGAACTTGATTCAGTTGTACGAATGTGGAAAGAATTACTTCGGAATGCAAACAGTGCAGTTGACTCTGTCGTGATTGATTCCCATGTGTATTACTGCAGGTTTGCCGGGCTTGATTTTCGTGTCGTAGATTATGGACTGCTCAGTTGTAAAAAGTGATCTTAAATTCAGTTCACGTGAATTTTTCAAGAGTTTTTTCTTTTCCAGAAGTTGAGTTTGGATCGAATCCTTCTCGACTTGTGATACGGAAGATCTGGAATTCCGCTGATTTTCTTTTTCGATCATGGTGAGTTCAGTGGCATATGATCTCATAATACTGTCCATTTTGAAAATCTGATTTTCTGAAAGTCCAAGTTCAGTTCGGACATTAAGGAAATAAAGTGAATCTGAACTGCTGAGCTGTTGGCCATTGACTTCACAGAAGAACAACAACGCCAATACTGGCAAGATCAGACTTAATATTGTTGGTGATTTTTCCAATTCTATTTTCTTGTTCGCAGATTGTCTTGAGTTAGCGCGATCCTCCATGCAATTTCGATACCGAGAGTCACAAAAGTTCGAAGTTCACAAGATTCTTTTGCAAAGATAGAATTCGAAGCGTGTACATTTGCTGCGCTTTAGGTTTCCGGATTTGCCCGGAATGAAAAGGGAACTCCGGTGAAAAACCGGGACTGTACCCGCAGCTGTAAACATCTAAGAGCTGTTGTGAATCTCAGCCACTGTCATGAATGTCATGATGGGAAGGCCACAACAGGATGTAAGTCAGAAGACCTGCCTGATGCATTTTACAAGTATTGTCCGGGAAAAGACAAGAAGCAAATGATTTACAGGTTCTTCCTTGCCATATTATGCTGTCTGTCCATTTCGGACATGTTCTCTCAGGAGGCCACAGATTCGCTTGGTGTAAACTATATTTCATCTGAGGTGAATGTCATTGCTCCGAAGTTGGCGAATAGTTTTGTGCTTCCTTCCGTTCAATCATTCGATCTGGAGAAAGCATTGACACTTAAGAGTAGCGATTTAGGTACTGCATTGGATAGGAGTGGAGTCGCAGGTGTACTTTCTAATGGAGCACCGGGTGCAGCATCATCACTCCGTTTTCGAGGACTCGGTTCTGATCATACGGTTCTTTATTGGCAGGGAATTCCCATCAATTCCATTTCACTTGGTACTTGTGATCTTTCCCTCATTCCTGCTTTTTTCGCGGATCAGGCCACATTATTCTCTTCAGCTGGCGCGTTGCAATTGCCTGACAATAATTTTGGCGTGGCGTTGGATCTGACCAATAATAATGGAATTGGTCAATCGGATTTTTTACGTATTATTTCTTCCGTAAATACTCTCGGCAATTCTTTTCAGGGTCTGGACGTCAAGATGAGCTTTTTCGCAAAGGAGTCAACCTTTCATAAATGGAATCAACGATCACTGAAGTTGATTTCATTTCGAGATGGTTTCAAATCAGGAATTCTCGTGACGAGAGTGAAGTTATTTCGGCAAGATTTGAAAAATAATTTTTCCTATTCTGATCAATATGATCCGGAATCTCGTCGAGTTCAACAGGCTCATAACAATGGCGTCAATCAGGGTGTACAACAAGATATTGAATGGAATTGGGTCAATAATTCATTAGGGCTTCATCTCTGGTATCAGGATAAATCGGTTTTACTGCCTTCTCAAATGGGGCATCAGGAATCTGGCACGGCACAGCAGGAAGATTTATTATTTCGTTCCGTACTCACCTTTCATTCGATTCTGCAAAAGTCAGAAGTAAACATTTCAAGTTCCTACAATATTGAATCACTTCATTATCGTGATAAACTTCAATCGGATGGTCAATGGTTTATCAACTCACTAGTCAAGTCGAAAACGTTTTTCAATCATTTCAATTATCAGTATAAATTGAACGAAGCAGTTCTTTTAAAGACTAGTGTTGTTTATGTCATTCCTAAAGTAGAAAATTCCAATTACGAAAATGGAATGATCACCAGGAGTTGGATGCAAAGCGGAGCCGGGTTAAGTGTTCAGAAGGGAAGACATAAGATCGATGCAGACTCACGTGTTGATTCACGCGTGATGAATGCAGTGCCTGCATATACTGTGAATTATAGTGCATTTATTCATTGGGGTAAGATCAAGATTACTCCTGATGCACATCTGTCCCATAGACTTCGGGTTCCGGATATGAATGAGTTGTATTGGAATCCTGGTGGAAATCCAAATCTAAAATCGGAGTCTGGGATGAACTTTAAAATGGGTTTGGGAGTTCATGCAAATTTCCATGACAAGAACTACGTGGGTGTCACGTCAAGAACTTTTAAAACGGTAGTCCATGACTGGATTCAATGGGTTCCCGGCCAGAGCGGATATTGGACTCCGGTCAATTATCGGCTTGTGCATACGAAGGGATTGGAGTTACAGACTTATGTGAAAAGAGATGGCGTCAAAACAGATTGGCAAATAAATGCACGATTTCAATACACAGATGCGCAAATGGTCAATGGTGACAAGTGGAACAGCAACGAAGCCAGGAGCATCATTTACACACCAGCTTATAGTGGATATATCGAATTGCAGGTTGAGAGGAGCGGTTGGTCCTTCAAGGTTTCGGATAAATACACCTCGGGTAGATTCACAGAAGAACAGAATCTGAAGTATCGAATGTTGCCGGAATATTTTCTTGCAGGAGCGGAGGCGGGTTATAAATGGCAGACCTCAAAAATGGACGTTGCCACAAGCATCAGTGCAGATAACCTGCTCAATGTGCAATATGAATCGGTGAGGTCTTATGCAATGCCGGGAAGAGTTATTCAATTGAACTTACAATTACAACTACACATAAAAAAACACGAACGACTATGAAAAAACTGATTGGAATGATGCTGGTTATGGCAACTTTATTTTCCTGTAAAAAGGAAAAGGAGGAAGTGGTGAATGAAGTGGTTTCGAATCCTGAGACCGGATATTTACATGGGAAATTTTTGGTGAATGAAGGCTCGTTTGGCAGTAACAATGCGTCAATCAGTTATATCAATGAAACCGGAGAATTGGCCAATGATATTTTCTTGCAGGTCAATGGATTTGAATTGGGAGATGTTCTCCAATCGTTTTTGGTAATCGGGGAGAAGGGATATGCGGTCTTGAATGGTTCGCAAAAGGTCGAGGTCATTGACATGAAGACCATGCAGCATATTGATGCAATTACCGGAGTGAGTTACCCACGCCACATCATTGATTTGGGAAACGGTAGTGCCTTTCTCACAGACGGCAGTAATGAAGGCAATATCCGCATCATTGATTTGAGTACAAATGAAATTACAGGTTCAATTCCTGTCGGAATGGGGCCAGAAAAGATGATCAAAAAAGACCAGTACGTTTATGTCTGCAATAGCGGCGGATGGGGATTGGATCACACCATAAGTGTGATCGATATAAATACGGACTTAGTCGTTGCTACCATCGAAGTCGGTGACAGACCAATGGATTTAGTTGTCGATAACCAAGGCTATATTTGGGTGATGTGTAGTGGAAATGATAGCTGGATGACAGGTGGTGAAACCATGGCGAGTTTGTATCGAATAAATACAGAGTCGAATTCTGTAATAACCAGCGAAGTTATAGGTGCGCCAGGTGTGCATCCGAAAGTCATTTCGGCAACTTCTAATGGTGAAATTATTTACTTTGAAAACAATGGTGTGCGTTCCATTGCATTAAACGCCGACGAACCGGTTGAAAGTACATTTCTAACGGATGCTATTGGCAGTCTTGATATAGATCCTGCGAACGGCGATGTTTGGATTTCATCTGTTTCGGATTTCGTGAATCCTTCAACGGTGAAATGTTATTCGTCGATCGGTACTCTCAAATCCAGCTACGAAGCTGGTATTGGAACAAGTGCCGTTGTTTTTAACTAATCAAGCGAGAAGAATTGGTGTGTCGCAGATTAGAATGAGCGCATACATACTTAAAGAAATTACAAAGGGCACAATCAAGTGCCCTTTGTTTCCTTAAACACATTCCCATTAACTACACTGCTTTTGCTAATTGTATTTCAGCGCTGATACGAACTTCATCACTGACAAGAATTCCACCCGTTTCGAGTGGCGCATTCCAAACCAAATTCCAATCCTTGCGATTTATTTTACCGGTAATTGTAAAGCCGATTTTGAAATTTCCCCATGGATCTTTTCCGCTTCCGCCTTCTTCCACACCCAATTCTACTTCGTTCGTTTTATCGTTGATCGTGAGCAAGCCTTTCAACTTTCCATTTGAATATCCGGATGATTTAAATTTCATTTCAGGAAATTTTTCTACGTCAAAAAAGTCAGCAGTTTTCAAATGACCGTCGCGTTGCGCATCACCAGTAGTGAGTGTGCTCATGTCAGCAGTGAATTCTACTTTCGGATTCGAAAAATTCTCGTCATCCGATTCTGCTTTTACATCAAATTTCCCAATGTTTCCGGTAACATTGGCGATCATCATGTGTTTTACTTTAAAAGTCACTTCACTGTGTGAAGCATCTAAATTCCACGTTGTAGCCATTTTATTTTATTATTTTCGGCAAAGGTCCACTGCGATGTAGTCTGTCAACCTTGATATCGGTCAAGCGGAAGAATGTGATGATCGAGATCAATCCACTAAGAATAATTCAGCAGACCATCACTCAATTGATCGAATCGTGTGCCATAGAAATAAAAGTTGATCAACTATCGGATACTGTTGTCGGCTTTTACCGCAATGATTCGGTCACAATCCAGGTTTCGATCATACTTATAGACGATGATGTGATAGTCATTTTCCGTTGCGGCATGTGAACCTTCAGTGGCTCGAAGATTATTCATCGAATAGTATTTGTCGCGAATAGTGAATCGGTAGTTATAGTAACCTTGTTTCAGGAGCAATTTCGCTTTGTAAACACCCTCTATTTTATCGTAAGCGCATTTGATAGGTTGTTTGCCAAATTGGTTGAACTTACCTTCAATCAAAATTTCAGATTCCGAAATTTCGGGTATTTTTAATCGAAAATGAACCAGTACATATTCCGCCTCCAGGTTTGAATCATCGGCCTGATCGTTTCGGATAAGATAGTTTCCGTTGAGATCGGTCCAGGTGGCATATGCTTTTTTGCCTTCCGGCAAATCTGTTCTCAGATATACGTTATAACCATCAGACTCGAGCATGATAGCTTCAATTTCCGCGCTAACGTAACGAACGTTCTTCGCATCGAAGTTGCGCCATTCGCTTGCACCTTCAAAGGAGTTTTCACCCAAATTGTAGTCGAATGTGAGCACTTCAGGCTTCATAAAAATGGGTTTCAATTCGTTTACAGCGGTTTCCCATTGCATGTTTTGAAGCACTGTGACATTAATTTCTCGCATAGGATCATACATGGTGAAATCCTTATATCCAATATCGAAATCAACTTCCTGTTTCGAGTAACGATCTGCAATCACTGAACTTGCACCTACTTTTGAAAGGACCGATACTTGACTCTCGTAAACCATGAAGCGATAGGTAATCAACCAACTACTGGCGTCCTCGATGTTTGTGCCTTCAAAAACAATCATTACATAGTTGCCGGAATATTTTGGCCGGCTCATATCATTTGGAAATGAAAATTGATAGTGTGCATATTCATACATTGTGTTGAACCCGGCATCAAACGTTGAAATATTTTGAGTTTGAAAACCGGTCAGGTATTCACTCGATTCAAGATCGCTTTTTTTCCAATCATGAGTACAATGCAAAATCCCATAAGAATAAACAGTGAGATCTGTCGACATGATGTCGAAATGAAATTCAAGATTTTCACCGAAATTCAATCCGATAAACGGATAGCCTAACGGATTACCTTCCGGATAGACCTGGATGGTTTGTATTCCTTCTCTGAAAGTAGCGTTTTGAAATACTTGCTGGCTGAACGATGATATGCCAATGAACAAGAATGGAAGTGTTAGAACTCTGAGGATTTTCACGGTGCAAAAGTCGTATTTATCTTTTGGTAAAGTGCAATTATAACTGGATGTATGATCGAATTCAAGAAACAAGCCGTCTGCTTGATCGAATCCCGAAAAAGCCAGACGAAATATCGGGCCACAAATGGGATTTAGGTAGTCCACTCAGCAGATGTGATCAGTTCATTCGTATGACTATTTCCATGATGCAGTAAACAGATGAATTGAGTTATTTCGTGTTTCCATGATCAGAATTTTTGAAGTGTTCTCAACTGCTCGTAAGTTCGCACCATGAAACCGGCCTTCATTTTCATTGTAATCCTGTCAGTTATGGTGCTATTGATTGCCGGCTGTAAGCCAAAGGCGAAGCCGATTGCTGGTAGATTTTATACCGGAACGCTTTTCGGAAAACCATATTCTATTGATGCAGTGGGCGATTCTGCGGACTACTCAGGACAGATTGACTCCATTATCCTGGCTTTTGAGAGCAATTTTGACGTGATTAATCCGAAGAGCACAATCTTCAAGTATAATACGTATTCCCGGAAAGATTCGGTCTTCGTTTTCTATGACAGTACCCGGGCATTTGGAATGGTATACGATCTTGCCAACGATCTCAATTCCGCAACATTTCAATACTACGATCCGACACTGAATCCATTAAAACGGGCATGGGTGATTGCTTATGGAAATGGCAGTGTCGAACCAAACCTGGACTCACTTTATAATTTCGTTGGTTTTGATGGGGCCAAAATGGATTTGAACGAAATGTCGGATAGTACACACCAATACATAGAAAGTCAAATTCGAAAATCGGATCCTCGTTTAGAAGCGGACTTTACACTTGTCGCCGCATCTATGGCTCTCGATCACGTTGGTGACATGCTGGAAGAAAGAGGGTTGACCCAATATCGCATCCGTTATGGCAAAGATGTGATCACGTATGGTCAGGCATTGGATTCATTGAATGTATTCCCAATTGGTGTTTCGGATGATTCATCTGATCAATATGTACGTATGATCAATATGGCCTTTTCATATCGTAACACCAAGGATAAGCTTTTGATGATTGATCCAACATATGGTTATCCGGTAGACAATGAGATGGCGTATGTCGCTGTGTGTGCGCCAACACTTGCAGAGGCAGCAGTTTTCTCCGAAGCATTTATGGCGATGGGACTTGAAAAGGCTTCAGAATATTATGACATGAACAAATCGACGCGTGTTCAATCTTTCATGTACTACTCTCAGGATTCGATACTTCATAGTGCATCTACTGTGGGGTTTGATCTGATGTTATTGAATCCGGACAGTGTGCAGGTACAGTGAGTGCAAATGGATTAATTCAAGGTTAGCCGATTCTTTTATCCAACAATATTGAGAAGACAATCGATGACAACAAGGGATCCGTATATACTGGCGATAGAATCAAGTTGTGATGAAACTTCGGCTGCGGTTTTGCATGGCCAAAGAGTTCTTTCAAATGTAGTTTCGTCACAGAAAATTCATGAAAAGTTTGGCGGTGTTGTTCCGGAACTGGCGAGCAGAGCGCATCAGGCGAGCATTGTGCCTGTAGTTGCTCAAGCACTTGAAGAAGCTGAAATTACTACAGCAGAATTAAATGCGGTGGCGGTTACGCTTGGTCCGGGACTTATGGGCGCGCTGCTGGTCGGAACTTCATTTGCGAAAAGTCTTAGTTTAAGTTTAGACGTGCCACTCATTGCCGTCAATCACATGAATGCGCATGTACTCGCACATTTCATTCGAAAATCGGAAGAGCAACTAATACCCGAATTTCCTTTTTTGTGTCTTACTGTTAGTGGAGGGCACACACAGATTGTGCTTGTAAAATCGCCATTAGAAATGGAAGTGGTTGGCGAAACCATTGATGATGCCGCCGGTGAAGCCTTCGATAAAGCAGCAAAAGTGCTTGGGTTGCCATATCCGGGTGGCCCACTGATCGATAAGTACGCTTCTGAAGGTGATCCGAATAAATACCATTTCACGGCACCCCGATTGGAGGCTTTGAAATACAGTTTTAGTGGATTAAAGACAAGTTTGTTGTATTTCTTAAAAGCAGAAATGATCAAGGATGATCAATTTATAAGTCGAGAACTATCAAATATCTGTGCTTCGTATCAGCGGACATTGGTCGATTACCTATTAGTGAATTTCGAAACCGCAATGACGAAGTATGAAATAACGAATATTTGTCTTGCTGGCGGCGTATCGGCTAATTCTTTGCTCAGGTCAAAATTTATGGAACTCGGCAATCGAATGGGATGTCAGCCATTTATTCCGGCATTCGAATTTTGCACGGACAATGCCGCCATGATAGGTGTTGCCGGCTACTATAAATTTCTTGCTCGCGAATTTGCGGATCTTGACATTGCACCAAAAGCGAATTGGCAGATATAAAAAAAGGACAGAAAAATTTCTGCCCTTTTTAGATTGTCAGATTTGTATTATTCAATAATGATCAAAGTACTTTTTTGATTTGTGCTGCTTTTTGCTGTAAGTGTATACACGCCTGAAGCTAATGTGCGTGTGTCAATTGATCCATTTGTTGTGGCTTTCGCAGAGTAGAATAATCTACCGGCAACATCTCTTATTTCTATCCGATCATTCGAGCTAAGACCGACAATGGTGATTTGATCCTTCGCAGGATTCGGATAAACTGAAAATGTGAGATCCAAATTGTCAACCACAGAAACAGCATCCAGCACTTGAATTTCGAACTGTCCGGCATCACCTTCCCATCCATCGAGTTGAATGTAATAGAGATTACCCGCTATCAGTCCGGTGTAATAAAGTGTTGAAGCGTATGTATCACCTCCGCCGCACCCGCCTGGAGTATCATCATTCGATGCAAAATAAGTTACGGTTTGAAAATCGTTGCAATCAGTAATTTGACAGATTGCAATTTGAGTGTCGAAAGTGGTTTCAAAGCATGTGTTTATCATCACATTGCCGGAAGCAGGAGCCGTGAAAGTGAACCATAAGGTTGCATCCAATGTGCCGTCGCACCACTGCGATATACAATCAGCTTCTGGATCATTGTTGGGTAAATTGTAAGGGCTGGATTCTCCTTCTTCAACAGAGGCAAGGCTATTATCAAACATGGATGGAGGATCATTGACGATCAGGTTCGAAGGTGAACAAACATTGTCGTTGGTCGGCCACTGACAGGCGCCAAGTTCAAGCGGAATAAATTCTCCGTTGAAATGATTGACAACGAACAAACCGAATTCCGGTCCGTCGGAGTTACTTCCCGGAACTAAGAACCCGGAAGCAACAAGTGTGAATGCAGCACCGAATTGTGCCGCTCCGGCAAGGGGAGCACAGAATTCTATGCCGAGTGGATTTCCATTTTCATCATACAACGAAATAGAAAAATTCTCAGCAGCAAGGTTGATATAACCACCTGCACTGTAGTTGCCGTATGCAAGATTATCACTTAGTAATATCGAACTCTCAAGGTTCATTACATCCACAGTTGGAGCATCTGTCGCACCATGAAACAAGAGCAAAGGCAAGACTCCTTGCGTTGGTGAAAAAATCAACGCATCTTCAAAAATGGAGATCGTGAGCGGTGGAGCTGGTGAATAGCCTGATGATGAAACGATACCATGTATCGTTGCCACGTAATTTAATATGCTGTTGAAATTTTGTGTAGTGGTATAAATTGCTTCACTGTCATCAACACTATTGTCAGGATTGATAGTAATGGTGACATTCTCGCCCGCCGTAACTTCAATGTATCCGGTGCAGGTGCGAAAAACTTGATCGTCAGCTACCAGCTCGCCGTTCACTCGAATGTCGACAATTTCAAGCATGATGTCGGCGCTGTTGTGAATGAAATTGACCAATGCTTTTGGAGTGCCGGTCAATATCTGAATATCAAAATTTCCTTCTTCGCCATCCGTGCCATCCACCTGAAGATAGTATGTTTCACCGGGGGACAATCCATCCAATGTCAATGTGGAAGCATACTGATCACCATTGCTGCAGTCATTCGGCATATCGTCGTTGGCACCGACATAAGTGAACAAGGAAAAGTCAGCACAGTCAGAAGTTTGCCAGAGGGCGATTTGGGTGTCAATGGCGGTTCCTTCCAGGCACGTAGTAATTTCTACTGCACCATTTGCAGGGGCAATAAAAGTAAACCAGCAAGAATTTTGTGCTTCGGAATCACCATTACACCAGGCGGTGTAGCATGGATCTCCTCCCAACGCAGGAGGCGGCACAACTTCACCTGTTTGGATAGTTGCGCTGGTATTGTCAGTGGATATCGGCAATGCATCGAGCGCAACCGAAATTGCATCGCAGGCAGCATCGTTCGAAGGTTGTGCAAACGCGTTCAACTGAATGACGGCAGCGATAAAAAGGAAGAATAATTTTTGTATAGTAGTTTTCATAAGGATGTTTCTGATTGCGCGAATATACCATCCTTATGAATACTCATTGACTCCGAATGAGATATAAAATTCACACGGAAACGACTCAGCAATCAACAGAAGTACGGAAATTAATCACTTCGCAAATCACAATCCAAGTTCATCCTTGAGTCTGCCGTATCCCGCCCTGCTTAAGGGAATTTTTTTTCCATTTTTCATCAATGCGACATAGCTATTTTTTTCATAAGGTTCCACTCGGGTAATATGTTGAAGTCTGATGATAAACGATCGGTGAACACGCAGGAAATCATTACTGTTGAGCGTTTGTTCAAAGTAGGTCATTGTTTTTTTCTTGAGAAAATAATCTTTCTCAGTAAAAATTTTCACATAGTCATCGTAAGCTTCGATATAAAAAATATCTTGAGCAGGAATGATTGAAATCTTGTTGCCAAATTTCACAGCAATTCTGTTTTGCTCTTCCGCATGCTTCATCGGGATGTTGGACAGATTTTCTTGCTGTTGTTCAGTTGAAACATGACCTCTCTGATTCAGCCACTTCTGCATCGCTTTATCAAATCTTTCTTTGCTGAATGGTTTGAGTAAATAATCTATCGCGTTGTTATCAAATGCTTTCATGGCATACTCATCAAATGCAGTTGTAAAAATGACTGAAGGCATGGGTTCCGCTACTTCCAACATTTCAAAGCCATTCAGTTTGGGCATTTGAATATCCAGGAAGATGAGATCGGGTTGGAATTCTGCAATCGCTTTTACTCCTTCGAATCCATCATTGCATTCTTTGACGATTTGAATTTCGGGATATGATTGAAGGTATTCTGCAACGATCGTTCTGGCGAGCGGTTCGTCGTCAATGAGTATTGTTTTGATCATTTTGGTTGTGGTATTCGGATAGTAGTGGTGAAAATCGTGGATTCATGAGAGGTTTCGAGCAGGTCATTTCTGGCATACAACAAATAGAGCCGACGTTGCACAGAGCTCAGACCAAAGCCCGTTCCCCTTGCAGGTCTTGCGGTAGCCGGATCAAATGGATTGCGGACGGCAATGACAAGTTGATTGTGTTCAGTAAATGCAACAATACTGATTGTGATTGCTTCCGTAGTGTCGTAAAGTCCAAACTTCACAGCGTTTTCAACGATTGGCTGAAGCAACAGTGCAGGTAGTCTGAAGGATCTCGCAATTTCATTTGCAGTAAGTTCTGTATTCAAGCGGTGACCGAATCTCACTTTTTCAATATCAAGATATAGTGTGACGTGAGAAAGTTCTTCTTCAAGTGTCACTAGTTGCTGATCATCTTTCCGAAGAGTTCCTCTCAGGAAATCAGAGAGCTGCTGAATCATTTTTCTTGCCTCTTCGGGTTTTGAACCTGCCAGTGCGCTGATGGAATTCAAACTATTAAATAAAAAGTGTGGCTGCAGTTGTTGACGAAGTTTTGCGAGTTCAGCTTCGCGCATCAGACTTTCTGTTTCTTCTTCCCTTTTTAAAGCGCCGCCTTGCTCTTTAATTTTATTCCGAAACCAGTAAAACGAAGTCATCGTAGTGATCATCAGGAAGTAAAACATACCTCGGAGGGGCATAAATTTCAGGATATTTTCCTGATAATGCAATTCATCTTGATGTAAATTTTGAAAGGAAAGAAAAAGAATTCTGCCGGTTAGAGCAGTTAAAATAATCACATAGCCGAATAGTAAGTAAAAATTGCGACTTACGGGTTGATAATAACGAAAGGTATTGGATATGATTAGACCAATGAGTGCAAGAATGGAAGTCGTCATTAAAGATTCAATCAATGAATATTTCCAACTAATTCCGATTCTATGAAAAGCAAAAGTTTGCGCAACGGTCCAGAAAAGCCACCAGAGGATGGATATCAACAAGACCTGGCGATATGTCCCATAAAGTTTATTCAACGAGAGTTGATTGTTTCCGGAAAGTAAGTTCGCGCAATTTCGTTTGTATTTTCAAAGCGTCAATGTATCTGTCCGGTTCAGTTTCTTCGATTGTCACTGCAAATATTTCCATGCCATCAGAAAAATTTTCAATTTCAAATATCGTAGCGACATCAATAAATTTCCAGTCAACTTGTTGGCCTTGCAGATTGAAGAAGCTGGATTGAGACTCAATTCCTAGTTGATAGGATTTGTTGTAGGCTTCTTCAATGGTTTCGGCAGAAATCATTCGAATGGACTCATCAAATTGATGAGAAACATTTACCGATTCAATTTGAATCTGAAAAACTAATTTTGTGCAAAACCATTTCATTCGTTTCAGGCAAATGATTGAATTTCAAGTCCGCCAAACACAGCATTGCCACGCAGAATAAGCACTTTGTCCGGATCGGCAATGACTTCCTTCATCATATGGCGCTTATCTTCTACGCTGCCCATCACTGCGGCAACCTCTGATTTAACTGTCCAGTTGCCTGGTATGATCAACCTGGTTCCTCCAAACACACAGTTGATATCTAACTCAATGGTGCCGGTAAAATCCGCTTGCATCAGATTGATTTCGGCACCTCCAAAAATGGCATTCACTTCACCGCCACGAAAAGTTTTTGTGATGACATTTTTTTTGATGCCACCAAAAACAGCAGTGAATTCGAGGAAATCATCAGCAGCAGAATTGAAGGAACTTGTTGGTCTTGATTCGTACTTTTTTTCCCATTCCTTCGTATGGTAATGTTTTCTCCAGTCAGTGCGGCCTTTGCAGACAGCACGTCGCGGCTTAAAGATCATAAATATCCCAACAAGTATGATCGCAATCGGCCAGAAGAACTTGCCGAATTGAATCCATGGCATGTAGTCTTTGATTAAGAAAGCAATACCGACAAGAACTAAAACGATCCAGCCAAAAGTTCGAAATGAATGCTTGAGACCGATAAATGTTCCGATGGCGATCAATAGCATTTGCCATGTGAATACCCACTCCGGAAGCCACATGCCCAATTCACGGGCAAGAAACAGAGCGCCCACGGCGACAATAAAAATTCCACCCAGAACTTTACCTCTTCTGCTGTCGCTGTCCCATTGCTTCCACATCTCTTCGTCGGAGCGGTCGTTTTCGTTTGTAATGTTCATTTGATTGATATAAATGTTGGGACAAATATTTGCCGAAGGTCTGGTTGCATGAAAAGGAAATCAGGTAGTTGATACTCTGATGTAGGTAAATGGACACTCCCGGTCGGTGAGGCTTGCTGCAGATTAAATCGATTTGAGACCGATTTTTTCCCCTTCCCGGATCATGAATGCTAGTGCTTCATCAAATTCGTTGTGGATCACGCCATCGAGTATTGCATCTTTTATCGCATTTTTGATAATGCCAACTTCTCGTCCTGGCTGCAAACCAAAGGTTTTCATGATGAGTTCGCCGCTTACAGGTGGTTGAAAATTTCGTATGTGGTCTTTTTGCTCCAGCTCCACAAGTTTCGTTCTCACCACTTCGTAGTTGGCAAGATACCTTTTTACTTTTGATTCGTTTTTTGAAGTGATGTCGGCTTTGCAAAGGATCATCAAATCATCAATGTCATCACCTGCTTCGAATAAAAGTCGTCGGATGGCGCTGTCTGAAATTTCTTCTTTCGTGAGTGCAATAGGCCGAAGATGAAGCAAAACCATTTTTTGAACATACCTCATCTGATGATCCAGAGGTAATTTCAGACGAGCAAAAATTTTTGGGACCATTCGCGCACCCAGATCCTCATGACCATGGAAGGTCCAGCCATTTCCTTCTTCAAATCTTTTCGTAGGTGGTTTGGCAATGTCATGCATCACGGCAGACCAGCGCAGCCAAAGATTTTCACTGTTGAGACATACATTATCCAGCACCTGTAGCGTGTGATAAAAATTGTCTTTATGTGCAATTCCATTCCGTTTTTCCACACCGTGCAGCTTCACCATTTCCGGAAAAAAATATTGAAGTAGCCCTGTATTATAGAGCAGTTCAAATCCAACAGAAGGTTTAGCACACATCATGATTTTATTGAGTTCAGTTGAAATTCGTTCCATAGAAACTATTTTCAATCGTGAAGCATTTTTTGAAATGGCTTCGAGTGAAGTTGTTTCTATTATGAATTCCAATTGATTTGCAAATCTGATTGCTCGCATCATGCGGAGCGGATCATCGCTGTATGTGATATCGGGATTTAGTGGAGTTCTGAGTATTTTATTTTCTAAATCAACTAAGCCATTGAATGGATCAATCAATTCACCGAAATTTTCTTGCTGAAGAGAAATCGCAAATGAATTGATGGTGAAGTCTCGTCTGTTCTGATCATCCTGAAGAGTTCCGGGTTCAACATCTGGATTGCGTGAATGATCGTTGTACGATTCTTTTCTCGCTCCAACAAATTCCAGGTCAAGCTGATGATATCTGAAATGAGCTGTGCCATAAGTCTTGAATATGTCAACTTTCTTGATTCGAAGTGCTTTCGCGCATGCGTTTGCCAACTCGATTCCTTTGCCATTTGTAACAAAATCAATGTCAGAGTTGGGTCTGGCTAGAAGTATGTCGCGCACAAATCCACCAATCACAAACACTTCGATACCCAATTTATGAGCTTCGAAGCTGATGGTTTTGAAAAGAGGATCAATGATATGTTGCGCCAGATTCATCTGAATTCGCATAATGCGGGCGCAAAAAAACGGCAGAAATGGCAAATAAGAACGAATTCCGATTTTCAAGGGAAAGAATTTTCATTTAGCTGATGTTATGCAAGTGTTTTTTGCAAAGCAACTCGAGCCAATTTTTTTCTTAAATGAAAATGCTAGCGACGACTGTGGGTTTCCATTGGTTCATTTTCCAATCCTTCTCCAATACGCAGTATGTATCCATTGCAATCAATGATAGAGAATTCACGCACGTTCCACGCTTCATTCTTTAACTCTGAAATGATTTGAACATCTAGCTGCTGAAGTTCTTTGTAAGTCTCATCGACGTTGGAAACAAAAAGACAAATTTCAAAACGTCGTTCTTCCGTATTCAGAATATCTACGTAAGTTTCATTTTTTACAAAAAGCAGATTCAGCCCGTCTCTACCAATACCTGCGTCAGTGGCTGGTTCTCCCCAAAACCACTCGGAGTGAAATCCGAGTTTTTCTTTATAAAAACGGATTGTTTCGTCGAGATCGCGGACAGGCAAAAATGGTATGCAATGAGAGTAATTCGAACTGGACATAAAGACTAATGCTGGATGATTTGGCGCACAATAGTATTATCCAGTTTAAGAAAATAGACGCCACTTGCTACTGAACGTGTATTTATGCCTACTGAATGAGAATCTTTGCCTACGAGTCTTCCTGTAGCATCTCGAAGTTCAACTTCGGTTACTTGAGCGTTGAAGCGAATGAAGTCATTTCCAGGATTGGGATAACTGTAAATGATAGATTGAACTTCTTCTTTATTCACTCCTGTAATCACATTTGAAAATTCGGGTGTCGTTTCTGAAGTATATCCACTTTCATATCCACCATCGACAGTCAGGGCAAGACTTACATCAGCCAGATTTGGCAGATTTGACATTCTACCTGTTGCTCTTGGCTGGAGATCCTGTAAAGAGGTCAGATAAATAGTTTCAGTTGGCGAAAGTTTGAAAGTGGCGTGCAGTGGGCCTTGCCCGTGATCCTTGTCAAGCCAGATTAGTTTGAAACCATGTGCCGGTATCGTGATCGACGGAAGTGGGAATTTGTACCAACTAATCGAATCATCTGAAAGAAATTTTCCGGATAGGTTAATCGAAGAATTGGTTCCATTGTAAAGTTCAACCCAATCTTCATATGCCCCGGCTTCATCCATTATAGTAGTATTATTGAGAGGCATCACTTCATTGATAAAAAGCCCGGGTGATGAATTCGTGAGCCAAAAGAATGATGGGGTACAAGGAAAAAGGGAACCGTCTGGTAGTATGACTTGATAGAAATATTTGTCAGATGCTGTCATCGGTTCGGGAAGGATAAAACTGAAGATCCCATCATTGGCAGTTTGCGACAAACCATAGACGTCAGTAAAAATGCTTGTGTTGAAATTCACGCCATCAGTGGAGTATTTGATTTGGCAGCTTTGAGACTGAGGTCCTTCGATTCGAGCTTCAATCAGCACAGCGCCAGAAATAGGTCGTTGTTTTACCCAATGAACAAATGCAGACTGGGAGTCATAATTCTCCAATTGCGAAATTGCATTTGCCCGTCGTGCGTTCACGTAAGGTAAAATTCCATAAGGCAGATGCCACTCGTCTTGATCACCCAATTCGGCTGAGTTGAGCGAAGCATAAAAGTCATCCAGATCAAAACCATAATCAAGCGTCCGAAAAGTGTCTTCTTCGGCAGCTGCTTCAATCAGGTTTTGCCATGAGACTGCCAAGGTGCTGATGGCAGCTTCGTTGAAATATTCAAGCATCATTCGATCAAGATGATAACTGAAACGATCACGAAAGGCTGGCACTTGTAATAATCGTTTGAAAAGAGGCCGGTCTTCACCGGAGTTTGCCCATCCGTAAACGTTCCTCACACCCCAATCCAGCCCGAGCCAATCCATTCCGAAAGTATTATCAAGATCATAAGGAATAAAATTGAATTGACCTGTCTGAGGATTGTGATAGAGATAATAATTATTCTTGTTGTATGCATAACCATCCCAGTTGCCGGTAAGGACATCGATTGCCATCACTTTGAGATATGATTCCACATTAAAAACTTTCGGAAGTTCACAAGCAAGATTCTGAGTTGAAGTGTTTACCAGAACATCAATAAAGTGAGCAAAACCGGAATAATCATCCAACGAATTATTCGTTTTCAGATCGTATGTTCTCACAGTGCTCCAATCGGGCATGAGTTTATAGTCATTCGGATTGTTACTGATGTAGTCGAGATCAGCAGGATATCCGCATTTATAGATATTTCCATCGCCAGGGGCATGAAAATATTTTTCTGCAAAAGCCTCATCAATTTGTTCTACGTTCAGATATACTCCTCTGTATTCACCATTTATATAAAGTCGTGTATAAGCAGTTCTGGCGGAAGGGATATCATAAGCCCGATAAAAGTCATGACAGAGTTTACTGCGTATGATCGAAGGATCGTTGTGTTGAGCCACGAGATTCATGATGTTCATCCCTTCAGAAAGTTCATTGTTCTGGAATTCATCCGTAGAAATTTTAAAGGACAATTTTTGAGCGCCTAAACTTGTTCTACCTTTTAATCTGAATCCAACGGTGTCAAATGAAAGGGTGGAAGCCATTGAAGTATAACTGAAGGAAGCGGGATAATAGTGTTCGTTGTCTTGAGTCGCTATCATTTGTTCAAGACTATCTGCGTCGATTGTGATATTCACTGTCGTTACTTCATTTTGCGGGAAAGCAGTTCCCCAGTCAGGAAGAAATTGAGCCTGATAATCGTTGTATGCAATGAATAAAAAGAGCATTATCAGACTCCGAATCGAGTGAAATTGAAAAGACATCTTTGAACAGGATATTTATTCAAAAATACCGAATAGTTAAGGAAGAGTAAGAAATTGCTCAAGCAATCAATGCTTTCTGCTCCTGTATTGATAAAGTTGAGCAGGTTTATGAAGCACTCCTTTTTGTTTTTCGTCCAGTGGTTTCAGATTTTCCATTTTCAACATGTTCTTTCTGAAATTTCGTTTGTCCAGTTTTTTGTCCAAAATAATTTCATGTAAATGTTGAAGTTGAGAAAGAGTAAACTTTTCAGGCAACAGTTCAAATCCGATGTTGTCAGCGATCAATTCATGTCGGAATATTTCCAGAGCACGATCGACGATCAGATTGTGATCAAATGCAAGCTCAGGAATGGAATACACATCGACCCATTTTGTTTTTCCCGCAAAACTTGAGGCTTTCGGTTGAAAGTCTTCCATTTTCACGAGAGAATAGTAACCTACTGTAATTACTCTTCTTTCCGGATGTGCACGAAATGTTCTTAGCCATTCTTGGTCTTTCAGATTCTTGACACGCATAGGATCACCGAATGCATAAAATTGTTTGAGGTAAATTCCCTTGAGACTTGTCAATTCCTTCAACACACGTTCGGCAGCATCATCCAGACTTTCGGTTTCTTTGAGCAAATCACCAGGAAGCGCAGTTTGCAATTTGGTCAATTTTTTATCCTTATCGCCGGGTTGGCGTTGCTCAATCAGCAACACTTTGAGCTTTTTTTCGTCAAGTCCAAACAGCACGCAATCAACAGAAAGATCCATCATTCAGAAAAACTTTAGTGGTAGTAGATTTGGTATTTTGCACAAATTAAAGGAAGGATTATTCTGAAATGCTGTAATGTGGAGAATTAAGCATTTGTGTTGATGGCTTCGATTTTTGATTTCATGTGCGGATTGATTGGATAAATTATGAAAAAGATGAAACTCTGGATTTTGATTTTGTTTTGGTTTTTGCCCGAAGGTATAATGGCTTTTTCTATTGACACGATGAGTGTTTACAGTCCTTGTATGCAGAAAAAGTCTGAAGTCATCGTGATTGTCCCCGATACTCTTCTAGACACGCAGGATAAATTTCCAGTACTGTATTTACTTCATGGCTATGGTGGAGATTATGCGTCGTGGTTGAAGCTTGCCCCCGACCTTGGCAGAATAGCGGATGAAAATCGCATGATGCTGGTATGTCCGGACGGAGGAGTGAGATCCTGGTACATCAATAGTCCGATTGACAGCACATTCAGATATGAAACCCATTTTATAGAAGAATTGATACCTTGGGTAGACGATCATTATCGCACTCTGCGCGACAGAAAGTTCAGAGCAATAACCGGTTTAAGTATGGGCGGACATGGAGCTTTTTATTTAGCGTTCAGACATCCTGATGTGTTCGGTGCAGCCGGTTCAATGAGTGGCGGTCTGGATCTCCGGCAGTTCACCGCTTCCTGGAACTTGAAGGAAAAGATTCTCGGAGACACCATCTGCTGCAAAGAAAATTGGGAAGCTTGCACCGTGATCAATGTGGCGAATTCATTGGTCGATGGCCAGTTGCAAATTGTGTTCGATTGTGGTCTGGATGATTTTTTTCTGGAAGTGAATAGGGCTTTTCATCAAAAACTGATAACGAAACATATTGCGCATGACTACACGGAACGACCGGGTGAACACAATAGCAAGTATTGGAGAAACAGTCTGGATTATCACATTCTTTATTTTCGAAAATTCTTCGAATCATCAACACCCTGAGCGGATAAGTTCCTTTTTTATAGGAAAAGAATTCTGACTTGACTGAATAAATTGCGCGTGGATCCGTCTGCGGATGAATCTGATGTTGATTTCAACTTGCCAACTCAAACATGGTATTAATTGAAAGACATCAATTTGCGTGAAAGATATATTCAGTAAATCAAAAGTTCGAGTATGAATCAAAGCAAGGACACAGCAAAAGGAGCGCTCAGTACGTTGGTGGTGGTATTTTTCTTCTGGGGTTTTATTGCGGCAGGCAATAGTGTATTCATCCCTTTCTGCAAACATTATTTTCACCTCGACCAGTTTCAAAGTCAGCTCATAGATTTTGCTTTCTATCTGGCATATTATGTTGGCGCACTTGGACTTTTTATCTATAGTGATTTGATGGGTTCTGATCTGGTTGGAAAATGGGGCTATAAGAAAAGTATCGTTTATGGGCTCTTATTTTCGGCTCTCGGAGCTTTGGCTATGATCCTTGCAGTAAATGGAAATAGTTTCCCGGGAATGCTGTTGGGACTTTTTATTGTTGCACTTGGATTTTCGTTGCAACAAACAGCCGCTCAACCGCTGGCGATCTCGCTAGGCGACCCAGCTACGGGAGCGACACGTGTAAACCTTGGAGGTGGTGTGAATTCATTTGGAACCACCATCGGACCATTGGTTGTGACGCTTGCTTTATTCGGAACTGCGCATGCCGTCAGCGATCAGGAAATCAATGGACTGCCATTGGGTAAGGTTATCGGATTGTACATTTTCGTAGGTTTACTTTTTGTTGCTGCGGCAGCACTTTTCGGTTTATCCAAAAAAGTGCCTGCAGGCAAATTGATTGAAAAACCGGAGCCGGCGCGCAAAGCAATAGGAAGTATGTTGATCATCACTGGTTTGTTGGTGATGACTTTTGTTCCGGTATTTTCTAGCTATCGTTCCGCCGAAGCAAAAGAAATCGTAGCTATTGAAACCAAGATTTCGTCAGCGGAAAAAGAGATTGCGGTTTTAATTAAGGCAGAAATGCCGGACAGGGATGCGATTACCGGAATGGAATTTATTGTAAGCCAATACAAATCGGAGATGACCACAATTAAAAAGCCACTCGAACAAAAGCGGCTAATTTGGTTGTTGTGTGCGCTGTGCGTCGTGGTGTTCGCATTGCCAATCAACAATTTGCTGGCGAAAGGAAAACCAAGTGGCTGGGGAGCGATGCAATATCCACAACTTGTACTTGGCATGCTGGCAATATTTATTTATGTGGGTGTTGAGGTAGCAATGGGAAGCAATCTTGCTGAACTTCTCAAACAAAAAGAATTCGGAGGGTATCAGTCTTCAGAAACAGCTCCTTTCATTGCCATGTTTTGGGGAAGTCTGATGATCGGCCGATGGACCGGAGCCATTGCTGCATTTGATCTGAAGGCCCAAACAAAAAGACTCCTGAAGTTTGTGGTTCCTTTTATTGCACTTGGAGCTGTGCTTTTATTTACCTGGCTTTCCGGACATGATATCACTCCGTTGAAGTGGTATTTTCTGTGTGTGATCGTTCAAGTGGCCGCCGCTTATTTTGCTCAAGACAAACCAGCCAAAGCACTTCTTTATTTCGGACTGATGGGAATGGCCGCATTGACAATTAGTCTTTTCACAACAGGGATCGTTTCAGTGTATGCCGTCTTGAGTGGTGGCCTTGCATGCTCGATCATGTGGCCTTCTATTTTCACATTGGCAATTCAAGGTCTTGGAAAATTCACGACACAGGGCTCAGCATTTCTCATCATGATGATACTGGGCGGATCCATCATTCCACCCATTCAAGGCAAATTGGCGGATATCATTGGGATTCATGCTTCTTATGGCCTTGCAGTAGTATGTTTCGGTTATCTGACCTGGTTTGCGTTTCGTGTGAAGCGCATTTTATTAAATCAGGGAATTGATGTGGATGCAGCATCTGCAGTGAACCATTAAATTAAAAAGCTGCATTTATAGATCATTGAAGTGGATAATTAACCATAATTTTTTACTTAGTGTATAAAATACACTTACTTTTGACCGGCTTATTTTTGAACCAATTAAGAAAATACAATAGGCGAAAAAATTAAGTCAAATCTGAAATGAAAATGAAAATTGGAGTGCTTACAAGCGGAGGAGACGCACCCGGAATGAATGCCGCGATTCGTGCCGTAGTTAGAACATGCGTTTTCCGCAATATCGAAGTGGAGGGAATTTTCCAGGGCTATCAGGGAATGATAGAAGGAGATTTCAAAAAACTAAATGAACGATCCGTGGCACGAATACTCGGTAGAGGTGGTACCATTTTGAAAAGTTCGCGCAGCAAAGACTTTATGACCAAAGAAGGTCGTCAAAAAGCTTTCGAAAATCTTAAAAAGAATAATGTAGATGCATTGATCACCATTGGTGGTAATGGAACATTCACAGGTGCCAATGTATTCCATCAGGAATTTGGTGTGCCGGTGATGGGTGTACCAGGCTCAATTGACAATGACTTATTTGGCACAGATCACTGCATTGGTTTTGATACAGCAACAAATACTGTTGTGGATGCAGTAGATAAAATTCGAGATACTGCAACGTCACACAATCGACTCTTTTTCGTCGAGGTGATGGGAAGGAATAGCGGTTTTATAGCATTAAAGGCAGGCATTGCTACCGGCGCAATCGCGATCGTATTACCTGAAGATGAGATGAGCATTGACGATCTTGTTCAAACGTTGCGTGCGAGTGAAGAAAGTGGAAAGTCAAGCTCGATCGTGATTGTTGCAGAAGGAAGCAAGAGTGGCGGTGCATATGAAATTGCGCAGAAAGTAACAGAGAAGTACAGTGAATATGAAACAAGAGTTTCCGTTCTGGGGCATTTACAGCGAGGTGGTTCACCATCATGCTATGATCGGGTGATGGCGTCTCGTATGGGAGTTGCTGCGGTGGAAGGACTTCTTGAAGGAAGAAAAAATGTCATGATCGGAATCATCAACGATCGGGAAACTTATACTTCACTTGATGACGCTATAAGTCAGAGACACATGCCAAATCGTGATGAGTTAAGAATAGCGAGAATTTTGTCCATATAAAATTAGAATCAAAATAACTTCAAGACTTCGTGAAGAGGAAATATAAACAACATGAAAAAAATTGCAATCAATGGTTTCGGGCGAATAGGAAGAATGTGTTTTCGCAGCCTGATAGAAAATAAAGAGATCGATATTATTGCGATCAATGATCTGACGGATGTAAAAACATTAGCACACTTGCTTAAGTATGACAGTGTCCATGGAATTTTTGATCATAAAATTGAATCGACTGCAGATAGTATTGTCATCAATGGCAAAGCAGTGAAAGTGTATGCACAAAAAGATCCACTGAATTTACCTTGGAAGGATCTTGGCGTTGAAGTCGTTATTGAATCAACCGGATTTTTTACAGATAAAGAAAGTGCTTCCAAACATATTACCGCCGGCGCGAAAAAGGTCATCATCAGTGCGCCCGCAACGGGAGGTGTAAAGACCATCGTGCTTGGAGTGAATGATAATGAGATCTCAGAAGAGGACACCATTCTCAGCAATGCATCCTGCACGACCAATTGTCTGGCACCGATGGCAAAAGTGTTGAATGATAAATTTGGTATCGAGAAAGGTTACATCACCACCATCCATGCCTACACAGCAGATCAACGATTGCAGGATGCACCACACAAGGATTTGCGCAGAGCAAGAGCAGCAGCGTTAAGTATGGTACCTACATCTACTGGTGCCGCAAAGGCTGTAGGTGAAGTTCTTCCAACATTGAAAGGAAAACTGGACGGCGTTGCTGTGCGTGTGCCAACGCCCGACGGTTCCATCACCGATCTGGTAGCAATTTTAAGCAGAGATGTAACCAAAGCAGAAGTGAATGATGCGATGAAAGAAGCTTCGGAAACATACATGAAAGGTATTCTTGAATATTGCACTGATCCTATTGTGTCTATTGACATTGTGGGAAATAAACACTCTTGCATATTCGATGCTGAACTCACTTCGGCGAATGGTAATCTCGTGAAAGTGATGGGATGGTATGACAATGAAGTCGGCTATTCAGAAAGAGTATGTGACCTGGTGAGCAGAGTTTAATAATAAAGTATGAATTCGTTCTGATGCAAGTCTCAATGAAAGATAGAACATCATGCAACTGAATAAAAAAAATAGATTTACGAATCGATTAATTACACAAAGATGATTTTGATAGCAGACAGCGGATCCACTAAATGCGATTGGGCCCTGATTGACGAAAAAGGAAATCGGATTTCCAATTTCCAGACACATGGATTGAATCCATATTTCCATAATCCGGATACAACAGAAAAGTTCTTGCGTGAGAATGAATCACTGATTGGTATTGCGGATCAGGTGAAAAGAATCTTCTTTTATGGAGCGGGTAGCAGCACAGTTGAGATGTGCGCTATCATGCACACCGGACTCGAAAGAGTATTTAAAAAAGCGAATATTCTGGTGGATCACGATCAACTTGGATCTGCTATGGCAGCATACGATGGCGAACCTTGTATTGCCTGCATTTTGGGGACAGGAAGCAATTCTTGTTTTTTTGATGGAAAGAATGTTTCTGAAGAAATTCCATCTCTCGCATACATTCTCGGGGATGAAGCAAGCGGAAGTTATTTTGGAAAAATTCTCTTACAAGAATACTTCTATAAAAAATTGCCGGAAGATTTGAGAAAATCTTTTGAAGAAAAGTATGCTCCATCCAAAGATGATATCATCAATAAAATTTACAGGGAACCAAATGCGAATGTTTACCTCGCTTCTTTCATGAAGTTTATTGGAGAACATCGGGATCATCCACATGTGCGCGAATGGGTGATCAAGGGCATGATCCACTTCATCAATATTCATGTCAAGTGTTTCAAAAACTGGAAAGATGTGCCAGTGCATTTTATTGGAAGTATTGGTGAGGTCTTCAGGGATTGTCTGAACAATGCAGCGGAAGAGACCGGCATTACACTCGGTCGTGTCATACGAAAACCGATTGATGGATTGGTCGACTATCACATCAAATACAAGTTACCTGAATTGGTTTGAAATTGCACTTAGGTTCATTTATATTTTTAGAGTAAGAGGTACTTTTAAATTTACGGATCATACATGGAGAAGAAAATTTGTGTAATAGCTCACGACAAAATGAAACCCACCTTAGTTTCGTTTTTGAAAGAGCGAGAGGATTGGTTGTGGGGTAGAAAATTGATTGCAACCGGATTGACCGCCGAATTTATGGAGCATGAGTCATTGAAGGTGCAGTTGGAACACGTTCATCCCGGCAGAGAAGGTGGATTCAGAGAATTGACAGATAAGGTAAATAGCGGTGAAATTGGTCTCGTTTTATTTTTCCGGGATCCTGAAATCAGTCAGGATTATGAGGCGGATATCATAGCTCTCGTAAAAGCTTGTATTAAACAGAATGTTCCGCTTGCTTCTAATCCGGCCAGTGCGGAATTGCTCATTATCGGAATGATCCGGATGGAAGCTTCTGTGAGAAAGTGATTGCCTTTCGCGACTAGTCAGTGTCTTATCAATCGGCGGAGTTTTAAAAGAAGCAAGGCCAAATATGAATTATCAGTTATGATCAAAGCATGCATATTCGACATGGACGGCGTCATCGTCGACACGGCAAAATTTCATTTTAAAGCGTGGTATCGGCTTGCTGATTCACTTGGGATACATTTTACTGAAAAGGAAAATGAAGAGCTGAAAGGAGTGAGCAGAGTAGACTCTCTCGATAAAATATTGGCATGGGGCCATCTTCAATTGAACAATCAAAAGAAAATTGAATTGATGGATCTGAAGAACAAGTGGTACCTGGATTATGTAACAGAAGTGAATGAAACGGACATGTTGCCTGGTGTGCATGATTTTTTGAAAGAACTGAAAGCTGCGGATATAAAAATCGGATTGGGATCATCATCAAAAAATTCCATTTTGATACTCGACAAACTCGGCATATTGGATTTTTTTGATACGATCATTGATGGCAACAAAATTCACATGTCAAAACCTCATCCGGAAGTATTCGAAAGAGGAGCTGCAGAACTGGGTCTGAAACCGACAGAGATAGTCGTATTCGAGGACGCTGTCAGCGGCGTGGACGCTGCGATTGCAGGTGGCTTCTATTGTATTGGAGTTGGTGATGAGGATATTCTTGCGAAGGCACCTGCGAATGTTCCATCGCTTGAAAATATGAATATCTCTACCATGAATAAGTTAATTGCGTAAAGTGAGTTCAGCGCCACCCAAAAAATGGAAATTGGCTATTCTGGTCTGGTTATTCATTTATCCAACCATTACCATGTTGTTCTATGCATTCGGTCCTTTGATGACTGATTGGCCACCATTCCTGCGAACGCTGCTACTCACTTTGATTCTTGTGCCACTGATGGTATTTGTGGCACTTCCATATATCCATCGCAATTTTGCAACCTGGCTGAGAAAGTAAGTTGTCACAATTTGTTTTTAGTATTCGACTTTGACTTTTGTGCTGTTTTTTTTTCCGGCAGCGATTGATTGTACTTGAGAGTCAATTCTATCCATCCTTCCATATCCAACTCTTTTTCGTAGCCAATTTCTTCGACAAACAGAAATCCCTTCATCGGTCTGCCTGTGAATTCCATCCGTTTGACACCTTTTTTCTTCAGAGCTTTTTCCATGTCAGTTGGATCAATCCGCACCATAAAATCACCTTTGTTTGTTACACCAAGCGCCATATTTCCGCGAATCATGAAGGCAACTCCCCCGAACATTTTTTTCTCTTCACTGGAAATGTTGCGTGACATCAATTGATCCCTGAGTCGTGCGACAAGCGTTTCATTTTTCATAAAGTGAAAATTTTATTGGCAACAAATTAAGTAAAGAACATAGCGCATAGAATATTTCCCTACTTTGGTCATCATGTCATTTGAAAAACTAATCGAACCTTTGGATCTCGGATTCACTATTCTAAAGAATCGTGTTCTGATGGGTTCAATGCACACAGGCCTTGAAGAAGAAAAGGATGGTTTTGACAAACTCGCGGCATTTTATGCCGAGCGTGCTAAAGGCGGCGTCGGATTGATTGTCACCGGTGGTATTGCTCCCGATAAATTCGGCAGGCTCACACCGTTCGCATCATCGATGACCAAACAATCGCACGTTTTGCAGCACAAAAAAATTACAGAAGCTGTTCACGCGGAGGATGGAAAAATTTGTATGCAAATACTGCATGCAGGGAGGTATTCTTATCATCCATTTTCTGTTGCTCCATCTTCATTGAAGGCGCCGATATCTCGTTTCAAACCATGGAAAATGCCTTCGTGGTTTATCAATAGGACTATATCACATTTTGTAAGAGCTGCCAGACTTGCGCAAGATGCAGGATATGATGGAGTTGAAATCATGGGAAGCGAAGGTTATCTCATCAACCAATTTCTTGTCACAAAAACGAATCAACGAAATGATCAATGGGGAGGAAGTTTTGAAAACAGAATAAAATTTCCGTTGGAAATTGTGTCTCGTGTGCGCGAAGCGGTGGGCAAAAACTTCATTGTTATTTATCGTTTGTCCATGCTTGATTTGATTCATGAAGGACAAAGCTGGGAAGAAATAGAATCTCTGGCGTTGCAAATTGAAAAGGCTGGAGCTACTATGATCAACACAGGTATTGGTTGGCATGAAGCGCGCATACCGACGATCGCGCAGATGGTGCCGCGTGCAGGATTTGCATGGGTTACCAAACGATTGATGGGCAAGTTAAAGATTCCGTTGATCACCACGAACAGAATCAACACACCGGAACTTGCCGAAAAAGTGCTGACGGATGGATGCGCTGACATGGTTTCTATGGCACGACCGTTTCTCGCTGATCCGCATTTCGTTCTGAAGGCGATACAAAATCGAAGCGAAGAAATCAATACGTGCATAGCCTGTAATCAAGCATGTCTGGATAATATTTTTAATCAAAAGGTCGCGTCGTGTTTGGTAAATCCTTTTGCATGTAAAGAGACAACCTGGAAATTGCAATGGGCGACTGTAATCAAGAAAGTGGCTGTAGTGGGTGCCGGCCCGGCAGGTCTGGCCGCAGCTGTCACAGCAGCGCAACGTGGACATGAGGTCAGTCTATTTGAAATGGACGAAGCGATCGGTGGACAGTTGAACATGGCCAAAGTGGTGAGTGGAAAGGAAGAGTTTTATGAAACACTTCGCTATTATCAGGTGATGATCGCGAAGTACAAAATTTCACTCCTGTTGAATACGGAATTTACATCTGTTGATGCAGAAAGATTTGATGAGATCATTTTTGCCACCGGTGTCATTCCAAGACCATTAATTCTGGAAGGAAGTCATTTGCCACATGTATTAAGTTATCCTGATGTGTTGCGAAAAAAATTACCGACAGGTAAAAAAATTGTCGTGATAGGTGCGGGTGGAATAGCCATTGACACTGCAATGTTTTTATTAAAAGGAAGCAATCCCGAAAGTATCAAAGACTTTAATCATAGATGGCATATAGATCAGCACTATGCTAATCGCGGAGGAATTGATGAGTCAGCAGGTAAGGAATCACCTCTGAAAGACATCACCCTTTTGCAACGACGAGTTGGAAAGCCCGGAGCTGCTTTAGGAAAAACGACAGCATGGATTCATCGGGAAGAATTAAAAAAATCAGGAGTGAAATTTTTGGATGGTTTACAATATGTGAGAATCACTTCTGAAGGAATTGAAGTCAAAAGGAATGAAGAGGTGCAACTGATCGAGGCAGATCACATCGTTGTATGCGCCGGACAAGAAAGTCGGAACTCACTTTTTGAACAATTAAAAAATGAAGGTCACTCCATGCATCTGATAGGAGGAGCAAAGGAAGCGGGAGAATTGGATGCAAAACGGGCCATTGAAGAGGGAACCCGAGTTGGTATGAAGATCTAGATTTTTAATATTTAGTCCAAAAACTAAATGTTCAAATAGTCCTAAACACGCTTCTGTCTAACTGTTTTGCAGATTTGCGATTTGTGACATCTTCAGTACAAATGTTGTTTTGGACCAAAAAACACTCCTAATGGAAATGTGTTGTTGTTTGCGGCGCTCCCTTCGCAGCGATGGTCTGCATTCCAAGTTTGCCGTTACTTATTGAATAGCTCCTGAAGCCACGTAACCAAAAGTGAACAAGTTGCTTCGTTAGTTGTCAAATATCTTTTTGTTATGCCCAATCCCATTGGAGTTCCGGGGTCTTCTTGCCAAGAGAGCCATGAATGAATAACTGCTTTTGATTTATGTATAGAAGCATAATTATTCAGGTTCTTTTTTTCAATCTCATTAAGTGTTGAGTTAACAATTGGTAGAAGTTTGTCGTCTTTAGGTACCAGAAAAGAAATAAAATCTTCAAGCATGCCATTAAGATTATTATTTGGCATAATCCAAACTCCAACTTTTAAGTTACTCTCATTTCTAATCACCAGTCCTGTTGATGGCAATTGATCAGGAACGCTAAATCCCTGAGCTGAGAGGAAACCCTTCATAGAATCCCATCTATTTTTTATTTCGCTGTCAGCATCAATTATAAATCCCAAAGTGTCAATGCCTGATTGCTTAAACCTAACTGGTATTTGCTCGGTGAGTTTGTCAATGCCTTCGCAGTCTATTACATCAAATGATTCTGGCACTTTGAATTTTTCGCACAGTGCCCAAATCACATGTTGGTCATCGTTTCCTTCTACTAAGAGTTTTTTGTTGAATTTTTCTTTTACTCTCATTAGCGGGTTTCAATATTTTGGTCATTGGCAATTTTTAATTCGTTAGCAGTGAATTCAACTTGCTTAATTGTGCCATTTTCGCTGTCAAGACGAATTAGTTTTCCGTCAAGTAAATTGTCTGGGCTGTTTAAAATGTTTTCAAAACCAGCAATGCAATCTTCGCTATGAGTTGTAACAAAAATTTGAACATTTAATTTTTGAGCTATATTGAAAATGATATTCCAAAGCTGTTCTTGAACAGTATGATGTAACCCGTTTTCAAATTCATCAATAAGTAAGAACCCGTTGTCCGAATTCACCAAAGCAAGAATGATAGTTAGTATACGATTTATACCGTCACCCATACTTCGAAGTGGTAAAACTCCCGGGTTCTTTGATAATTTAATAACTGCTGTTCTTTCTCTTGGGGTTTCTTCAATAAAGGCAATTCTTTCTGTTGATGGCTCAATTATTTTTAATGCTTCAATAACATATTTTTCTTTCTCTGTAAGAGTTATGTTGTCAAATAATTTGCCGTTTATTTCTCGATCAATATTTCTAGTGCGTATGAACTGAAAACTTTCATTGGTGCCTAATCCTCTATACCCAAATCTATATGGTCTGTCTTCATCAAGTGGCAGAACGAATGAACTGCTTCCAACTCTTATTTCAATACCTATTTTATAGTTTGCAAGTTGTTTGTCTAATTCGTTTTCTAAAGCAATTCTTCTTCTGCTAATTATGCCACCTTGATTGTCTTTTTGAATTTCCTCGAAATACCTGACAAAGCGAAGAGAAACAGACTTTTCAAAAGATTTTTCTTCTCCAAATAAAGTATTTTCAATACTGCCAATGGAAATGGCATCTTCTTTTTCAAAGCTAACATTTCGGTTTGTAAACAAAGAAGATAATGCACGAATGTTTGATTCAGTTGCGTTTTTTGTTTCCTCTGTCCTCCTGTAATTTTCACCTCTCTCACCAAGTAGCTGATAAATTAGTGCTAAATCTCCCTTGGTAGCGTAGATCGCAATGGCTTCCAAAATGGTGGATTTACCAGTATTGTTTTTGCCAGTAATTAGATTCACTCTACCTAAAGAGTTTATTCTGAGCTCCTTTAGGTTGCGATAATTTTTTATGTCTAATGAGTCAAGCATATTTTTTTGTGTCGCCAAAGTTAACAGTATTCGTCAAATTTCATTGCAAGTACTGCTTTTTGAACTCGGTTTGAACAAGCTCCTGCATTCCGTCAATCAGAACAGTTAACATTCCACGTGACGTTCTCAAACACCTCAGGTTTTTACCAACTTATAATGCCTCGGATTCACTTTATTCAATGCGTCTTCGGGCTGCGGCACCCAATGATGGAGTCCTCCCGCCAGCTCGTCATTAAATGACTTGGGAATATTTCCGGCAAGAGTTCTGTCTTTCCACGTAAGAACTTCGGATCCGTTGTCTTTACGTTCCATCGTGATGCAATCTTCAACTGGACAAACTAGTGAACAAAGATTACAGCCAACACAATTGTCTTCGATGATGGAAGGTTTTCTGTTTGAAAGATTTGAATCGAGACTGATTGCCTGATGCGCGCCATCTTCACAGGCGGTATAGCAAAGTTGGCATCCAATACACTTGTCTTCATTAATACTCGCGACCACTTTGTATTTCAGATTGAGATCTTCCCAGTGCATGATATTTCCCAATGCTTTTCCACGAAAGTCATCTAGCGTTTTAAAACCTTTGCTGTCCATGTATTGCTCCAATCCAATCACCATTTCTCTGATGATTCCAAAACCATAGTGCATCACTGCGGTACAAACTTGAACGCTGGTAGCACCCAATAATATGAATTCTACTGCGTCACGCCAGTTTTCTACACCACCAATTCCGCTTATGGGAATGTTCACTTGTGGATGCTGAGCACAATTCTTTAGCATGTTCATCGCAATCGGTTTTACTGCAGGACCGCAATAACCTCCGTTCGTGCTTTTACCATCAACAACAGGGTAAGGAACAAAGTTGTCGATATCGACACCGATAATACTTTGTATGGTATTGATGAGAGAGATTGCATCGGCACCACCTTCCACTGCAGCTACAGCGGGTCTTGTGATATCCGAAATATTCGGAGTGAGTTTTACTATGACCGGAATAGTTGCCACTTCCTTCACCCAACTGACAATCGTCTTCAACACTTTTGGTTCTTGTCCGACGGCACTTCCCATGCCTCGTTCACACATACCGTGTGGACAACCGAAATTCAATTCAACTCCATCTGCACCCGCATTCGTCACATCCTTCATGATCTGATGCCATTCTTCTTTCGTCTCCACCATGAGAGAAGCAATCACAGCATGATCTGGAAATCTTTTTTTGACTTCTTCAATTTCGCGAAGGTTATCAGAAAGTGGTCGATCAGTGATCAATTCAATGTTGTTGAATCCGGCCATGCGAGTATCGCGATAATTCAATGCGCCGTATCGTGATGAAACATTCACAACGGGCACTCCGAGTGTTTTCCATACAGCACCGCCCCAGCCTGCATCAAATGCTTTCATGATCTGATACCCGCTATTGGTTGGTGGCGCCGAAGCGAGCCAGAATGGATTGGGAGATTTGATTCCAGCTACGTTTGATCTTAAGTCAGCCATATTCTCTGATGTTTTACGTTCAATTTGTGTAGAAAAAAAGATGCGTGATTCAACTATTCATGGATTGGATCATTGCCTGAGCTGCCTTTTTTCCATTGGCAACAGCATTGACCACTTCTTCACCACCGCTCACAGCATCACCTGCTGCGTAATATTTTTTATTGTTTGTTTGGAAATGATCATTCACTTCAATTGTACCATTTGAATGCAACTGAAGTTGTTCGATCAATTTGAAAAGAGAAGTTTGTTTAGATTGGCCGGTCGCTTTGATTACACAATCGCAGGCTTCAATGAATTCTGTTCCTGCCATTGCTTCGACCTTTCCATTTTTGGATGTTGTCCTTACGAATTTGATTCCGACTACCTTGCCATTTTCGCCAAGAATTTCTATGGGCGAAACATTGAACATTCCTTCCACTCCAACACTTTTCGCCAGATCGTATTCGAATTCATAAGCACCCATTTCTTCTTTACTTCTTCTGTAAGCGAGAATTACTTTCGTGGCACCCATTCGCGCACTTTCACTTGCTGCGTCCATGGCTGTATTCCCGCCACCAAGTGCTATTACTTTATTGGGAACGGTAACACCATGATGTTGCATGCGCAGCTTCTCAACAAATTCCACTGCGCCAAAAACATTGTCGAGATTTTCACCTTCAATTTTCAAATCGGAAGTACTACCTGATCCGACACCAATAAATATGCGATCGTAATTTTCTTCGAGCAATCGGATATCATCGGAAGTTGAAATGTGTTTATTGAAGTGAAGATTAAATCCAAATTGATTTTGGAGATAAGTCATTTCATCCAGAGCTTCTTCGTTGGTTATTTTGTAAGGAGCGACGCCATGTACAGTCAGACCAGACGGTTTCGCTTTTGATTCGAAAATGTCCACCTCAAAACCATGAAGTCGCAATTCGCAGGCACAACCAATGCCCGCAGGACCGGCTCCTATGATAGCAACTTTTTTTCCATTGGATGCCGGGATGGAATAAAATGAATGATCTGAACTGATCGCTTTGTCTGTTGCAAAAGATTGCAGGCGTCCGATCTCAATCGGTTTTACATCTGAATGATTGTATACGCACGCACCTTCACAAAGCACTTCCGTTGGACAAACTTTGCCACATGCATATCCAAAATAGTTGGAATCATAAATGGTCTTTGCTGCGCCTAAATTATTTTTTGAATTGATCTGACGAATGAACAAAGGGATGTCTATCCCAGTCGGACATGCGTTCACACAAGGGGCGTCGTAACAAAATAAACAACGCGAACTTTCGAAGTAGGCTTCGGTTGAACTCATTAATGGTTTCAATTGACAAAAATTCTTTTCGAATTCTTGTTCTGATGCTGGATGTTTAAATTCTCCCATAAGTAATATTCAGCGTTGTGAAAATGAAAATTTGAAATGTAGTTGTTGGCTTAGAGTTCTGTGAGTTTGCCATAAGTTTCAGGACGTCTGTCTCTAAAAAATTGCCATACGGAACGAACTTCTTCAATCACGTCCAAATCGAAATCGGCAATGAGTAACTCATCTTTATCCTCAGATGCTTGCGCGAAGATTTGCCCTCGCGGATCAACGAAGTAAGAGCTGCCATAAAATTTGCCGAGGTTCCAGGGTTTTTCTTCACCGACACGATTAATACAACCCATAAAGTATCCATTGGCAGCAGCATGCGCCGGTTGTTCGAGTTTCCAGAGATATTGAGAAAGCCCGGCAACAGTGGCGGAAGGATTGTAAACAATCTCGGCGCCATTTAAACCTAAAACACGAGCACCATCCGGGAAGTGGCGATCATAACAGATGTACACACCCACTTTTGCATACTTCGTTTGAAATACGGGATAACCAAGATTGCCTGGTTTGAAGAAAAATTTCTCCCAAAATCCTGAAGTGTGCGGAATATGATTCTTCCGATATTTTCCGAGATATGTTCCGTCAGCATCAATGACGGCTGCCGTGTTGTAAAGCACTCCCGGTTGTTCCTTTTCGTAAATCGGAACGATGATGACCATGTTGTATTTTTTTGCATAGGTGGCCATAAGATCTGTGGTGGGGCCGGGAACTGATTCCGCACTTTCGTACCATTTTTTATCTTGACCCGGACAGAAGTAAGGCGTGTTGAAAATTTCCTGCAGACATAAAATCTGCACACCTTTTTTACCGGCTTCTTCAATGAAGGGAATGTGCTTTTGAACCATGGCGTCGATAATCTCGCGAATAGTTCCTTCGCCTTCGGTTTTTGGAAGACTCATTTGAATCAATCCGGATTTGATCATTCTTGGCATGTCTTTATTCTTTAATTGAAAGTTTGTTATCTAAATTTCTATCAGATGATACTGCTGACACGATTCCTTCGAATGAAGTTACCATATCCTTTTTTGATTTTTACGTTTCCATTCTCAATAGCTATCTGTCCACGAAGAATGGTTGTTTTCACCTTTCCCTGCAATTCCCAGCCTTCGTAGGCGGAATAGTCCACATTCATGTGATGTGATTTTGAAGAGATCGTGTGTTTTTCTTTTGGATCAAAAATGACGAGATCTGCATCGCTTCCAACGGCCACGCATCCCTTACGAGGAAACATGCCGAATATTTTTGCAGCATTGGTAGAGCTCACTTCTACAAATTTGTTGAGTGAAATTTTTCCTTTTGCAACACCTTCGCTGTAGAGCAACTCCATTCTGTTTTCAATGGCCGGATGTCCATTTGGTATTTTGGAAAAATCGTGTTCACCCATTTTTTTTTGTTCCCACATAAAAGGACAATGATCAGTTGCAACCACTTGCACTGTGCCTTGATTGATGCCTGCCCACAGAGCAGCCTGATCTTTCTTTTCGCGCAATGGAGGACTCATCACCCATTTAGCACCTTCAAAGTTTTTCTCATAGAGTGATGCATCTAAAATGAGGTATTGGATGCATGTTTCTGCGAATACTTTTTGATTTCGTTTTTCTACGTCACGAATGTGATTCAATGCACCTTCGCATGTCATGTGAACGACATATGCAGGACACTCGGTATAATTCGCCATGTCAGCAAATCTTCCCGTTGCTTCGGCTTCTGTAATTTCGGGTTGGGATAAATAGTGATAGAGTGGAGATAGTTTTTCTTCCGAACGATGTTTCGCAATCAGGAAATCAATCATGTCTCCATTCGTTGCGTGCACTGTTACCAGGCCGCCGCATTTTTTTACTTCTTGCATCAACCCGACCATCTGTCGGTCGTCAATCATCAATGCACCTTTGTAAGCCATAAATGTTTTAAAAGAAGTGATTCCTTCTTTCTCCACCATTTCTACAATTTCTTTTTTTGTATCGTCGTTAAAATCAGTCACGGCCATGTGAAACGAATAGTCACCAAAACAATTTCCGTTGCTGCGACCTTGCCATTGTTCCAATGCATGCCTGAGAGATTTACCTTGAGTCTGTAGTATAAAATCAATGACAGTCGTTGTACCGCCGTGCAATGCAGCTAAGGTTCCTGTTTCATAATTGTCACTGGAAAAAGTTCCCATGAATGGCATGTCCAGATGAACATGCGGATCGATACCACCGGGAAAAATAAGTTTGCCGGAAGCATCGATTGTTTCGTCAGCATTCATGGTGAGATTTTTACCAATGGTAGAAATGGATTCTCCTTCAATAAAAATATCCGCAATATAATCTTCCGATGCAGTGACAATTCTGCCGTTTTTGATGAGTATGGACATGTGGTTAGAAAAGTTTGAATAAAAGTAAAGAAAATGTCGATTGAAAATTTGAATCTGAAATGAAGTAAGGCGAATTACAATTCACCGATATCTTCATTCCAGAGTTCAGCATTTTCGGTAATGAACTTTGTCATCATCTCTTTGCATTCCTGAAGGTCGAGATTGATCACTTCAACACCATGCGACTCCATGAATTTTTTCGCTCCGGAAAACGTTTCATTTTCTCCGGCATATACTTTTTTGATTCCGAATTGAACAACTGCTCCTGCACAGAGATAACAAGGCATCAAGGTAGAGTATAGCGTTGCGTTCCTGTAATTTCCAACACGACCTGCATTGCGAAGACAATCAATTTCGGCATGCGTAATGGGGTCGCCATCTTGTACACGTTTGTTGTGACCAGCACCTATAATTTTTCCGTCACGCACAAGAACAGAACCGATGGGTATTCCACCTTCGGTAATACCTGTTTTTGCTTCATCAATTGCGGCTTTCATAAATTCATCCATATCGTAGTTCTATTTTTTTTTCGTGATGATTTTGTTCTTTCTTCATAGTTGTGACTTCTTTTTCATCCATACCAGATAAATGAAAAAGGAGACTAAAAATCCAACGAACCATGCATAGTTGTAAAGTTGGTTAATCCAAATTGGAAATGCGGATGCAGAAATAAGTTTGATTGCAACCAGGAAGCCGGGTACATTCGGAAGTATCCCAAGCATGAGTGCAAAAATCGCAATCCGATTAAAGCCATGTTGATATTCATAGGCACCGGTTTCCGAATACAAACTTGCAGCATCCAGATTTTTTTTTCGGATAAAAAAATAATCGGCGATCATAATTCCACCAATAGGACCCAACAAGCTGGAGTAGGCAATCAACCAGGTGGTGATGTATCCGTCAGGATCGGCAATCAACTTCCAGGGAAAGATGAGAATTCCGATGATACCTGTTATGTATCCTCCTGCTCTGAAGTTGATTTTAGATGGTGAAAGATTCGCAAAGTCATTCGCGGGACTTACAATATTGGCAGCAATGTTTGTTGCGAGTGTGGAAAGCGCAACAGCAATCATCGCGAAACTAACGAGCAGCTTATTGTCAAATTTTCCGGCAAGCACTAGAGGATCCCAGATCATTTCACCATAAATAATGAATGTTGCAGAAGTGACTACCACACCAATAAATGAAAAAAGCGTCATGGATGTCGGCAGTCCTAATGCTTGTCCTGTGATTTGCGCTTTTTGACTTTTTGCATAACGCGTGAAATCGGGAATGTTTAAAGAAAGCGTTGCCCAATAACCAACCATTCCTGTTAATGCGGGAAAGAAAAAATGCCAGAATTCAACGTTTGTATTGAAGCCAGAAGGTTGCGACAGAATCGGTCCAAGTCCATTTCCGGCAGATATGGCCCAGAACAAAAGTGCTAATGCAGCAAGTGGAAGGAAAAATGCTTTGAACAATAATAATTTTTTGATGCTGTCAACTCCTAATGTCACGATGAGCATATTGAGTAACCAGAAAAGAAAGAATGTGATTGCGGGTCCGGTTTGTAAACCAAATGATTCAGGGAAAATAGCAGGCAATTTTTCAAATGAAGGTATCCAGATTTTGATCATAAGAAAGATCGCATAGCCTCCAATCCATGTCTGAATTCCGAACCAGCCGCAAGCAACAACTGCACGAAGCATCGCAGGAATATTTGCTCCCTTCACTCCAAAACTAGCTCGGGCCAACACAGGAAACGGAATGCCATATTTTGTTCCGGCATGACCATTCAAAATCATTGGAATCAGCACAATTGTGTTGCCGATGAAAATCGTCATAATTGCCTGCCACCAATTCATACCACCTGCGATCAATGAGCTCGCGAGCATATAAGTAGGAATACACAAACTCATGCTGATCCATAGAGCAGCATAGTTCCATGTATTCCAGGTTCGCTTTTCAGTCGGAACCGGAGCAAGATCTTCGCTATATAATGAAGGATGCGGATGACTCATTTAGAATGTCTAATTGCAATGTGCATCTGCGATTTCAATCGCTTGTGAGATAATGTGAAGTCCATCATCAACTTGATCTTTTGTAATGCAAAGCGGAGGAGCGATGAAAATGTAATTCCAACGGACAAAAGTGTACATGCCAAGCTCTTTGATTTTGGCAGCCACTTTATTCATCACTTCCATTTCATTTGCTTTCGCATTGAAAGGCGCCATGGGTTCTTTGGTTGTTCTGTTTTTCACGAGCTCAATACATCCCAACAAACCGGTATTTCTGAAATCACCAATACTCGGATGTTTCCTTGCGAGAATATCTACTTGCTCTTCGATGTATTTACCCATTACTTCTGCGTTCTGTATCAGATCATCATCTTCATAGATTTTCAATACTTCAGCACCAGCGGCGCAACAGACAGCATGCGCAGAATAGGTGAGACCAATCATCATGGGGATGTCATTGAAGTGATTGGCAATTTTATCTGAAACGATTAACGCTCCAAGGGGGAGATATCCGGCAGTAATACCTTTTGCTGTCGCAATCATATCAGGTACAACACCGTGAACATCTACGCCGAACCACTTACCCGTGCGTCCAAAACCACTCATGACTTCATCAGCGATCAGCAGAATATTGTATTTGTCACAAAGCGCTCTTACTTTTTTGAGATAATCCGGCGGATACTTGATGCAGCCCGATGAACCACTTTCACCTTCCATTAGAATCGCCGCAATATTTTCAGGACCTTCGAATTGAATCACACGTTCAATGTGACTCACACATTCTCTTTCGCACGACTCCACTTTTTTATTCCAGGGACAGCGATAACAATATGGATCTTCTACGTGAACCACATTCGGCATCTGTTGTGAATCACTTGCGAGTTTTCTGGGATCGCCTCCCGCAGTCATAGCACCATAGGAAGCTCCATGAAATGCACGGTAGCGGGCGATGATTTTGTGTTTACCGGTGTAAAGTCTTGCGAGTTTGATTGCGTTGTCAATCGACGTAGCACCACAAACGGTAAACAATGTTTTTGTCAGATTGCCGGGAGAAATTTCTTCCAACTTTTTACCCAATGCACCTCTGGCTTCTGTGATGCAACTTGGAGTGACATAACTTATTTGTTCCATTTGACGAACTACTGCATCCGTTACTCGCTGATCACCATGGCCGATATTTACGTTCATCAGTCCTGATGAAAAATCAAGATAACGTTTATCATCATAATCATAGATGTAAACACCTTTGCCATTCTTGATATTGATGGGAGATATTCCTTTCTGTTTGCTCCATGAAAAAAGCGTATAGTCCAGATTGTTCTTTAAAATTTCTTCTTTGTTCATACTTATTTTTTTCCAAATAGACTCACTTCATTCGGTCACCAATATTTAAACAATATGCATGAATTCTTAAGTGAAGTATTTGTAAATTTCTAAATTACCACATTACCACCTTACCACATTACCACATCGTCACATTATCACATCGTCACATTATCACATCGTCACATCGTCACATCGTCACATCGTCACATCGTCACATCGTCACATCGTCACATCGTCACATCGTCACATCGTCACATCTTCACATCAT